>NZ_JAVXIY010000001.1:0-363791 GCF_036648155.1 Lactococcus sp.
CGTTCGTCCTGAGCCAGGATCAAACTCTCAAATAAAGTATTTAAGTCACCGAAGTGACTGGCTTGTCTTTCATTATTGATTGACAGATTTTTGATGTATTCCTACATCACATGAGTCATTCTTCTTTATTCAGTTTTCAATGGTCTAGCTTGTCGCGCTTCGACGCTCGTCTCTCGCGACAACTATTATATTCTATCAAACCTATCTCTCCCTGTCAAGAATTAACTGTCACTTTTTAGGATTTCTTTACCTTTTGTTCGTTTTAACCTGCTTCTGTATCCGTTTTAACTTAAGCTATCACTCGCTTGGGCCTTTTCTTATTATTTTTATATTTTCTAATTAGATTAGTGCTAAAAGCTTCATAAATTTCATAGAATGCCCCTTTTCTTTTAGGGTGATTTCCTAGATTAGTAATTTTTTTTGTAGCAGTCTTTTTGATATTTAATGCTTATATTTCATTCTTTATATAGTAGAAAGTTAAAATTATGATAATTTCTTCCTTCTAATGCTAATAGTTTGGTTGATTTATCAAATATCCACAAAATGGGTTGGGCTTGTCAAAAAGCTGTGATTAATCTTTTTCCATTTTTGGGTTTTCCACAGGTGTTTTGCTCCTACTTTTGCTCTTTTTATCTTTGGGGATAAGTCTGAAAAACATTACTATTATTTGCTATTTCCTGTGGATAAAAAAAGTTTTACACATTATCCACATATTTGTTAATAACTTTTTCAGATGGTGGAAAACTTTCTTTTATTAATTTCAACAGACTGTGGAAAAATATAAAGTGAAATGATATAATGAGTTATCAACAAACTAAAAAGTAAAGGAGTAATATGGCATCCCTTAATGAAAATCAAAAATTTTGGGCCCGTGTAACCGAGCTGGCTAGGCAGAGTATCGGTAAACAAGCTTATGATTTTTTTATTGAGCCTGCTCAATTAATGTCTGTCGAGCAAGATACTGCCAATATCTTGCTTGATAGTGGAATGAAAAAAGATTATTGGAAAAAACAGTCCGATTTGATCACAACGGCAGGATTTGAAGTCTTTGGTCGGATGATTGATTATGAACTTTATGCGAATGATGAACTGACTGATATTGAACTACGTCGTTTAAATAATCAATCACCGGTTGATGAACCTCTTTCCGTTGCCAAGCCTACTTCCCCTTTGGTTAGTGGACTTAATGAGAAATATAATTTTGAAAACTTTGTCCAAGGTCCTGGTAACCGTTGGACTTTAGCCGCTGCAATTGCTGTTGCTGATAAACCTGGTGATACTTACAATCCATTGTTTATCTATGGTGGCGCTGGTTTAGGTAAAACCCATTTGATGCATGCAATTGGGAATCAGATTTTAACTGATAATCCTACGGCTCGAATCAAATATGTTTCATCAGAGAATTTCGTTAACGATTATGTTAATGCAACACGTAAAAATCAGATGGAAAGTTTTGAGAATACTTATCGTAACTTAGACTTACTTCTATTAGATGATGTTCAATTTTTTAGTGATAAAGAAGGTACGAAAAACGAATTTTTCAATACTTTTAATGCACTCTACGATAAAGGCTCTCAGATTGTTTTGACTTCTGACCGAATTCCTCAGGAATTAAATAACTTGGAAGATCGTTTGGTTTCACGCTTCTCTTGGGGCTTGACTACTGATATTACAGCCCCTGACTATGAAACACGGATGGCTATTCTACTGATAAAATCAGAATCAAGCCATTTAGAATTTCCTAGTGAGACTTTATCTTATATTGCTGGTCAAATCGACTCAAACGTCCGTGAACTTGAAGGCGCTCTTAATCGAGTAGAATTTGTGGCTCGTGCCAATGGGATTTCAATAGTTGATATTGAGACAGCAAGTCAGGCTCTCCGTTCTTTAAAGAATGCAGCCCAGCAATCCCTATCAAACCTGACTATAAAAAAAATACAAGATGAAGTTGCTAATTATTATCATATTTCATTTTCCGACCTTGTCGGACCTAAACGACCTAAAGAGATTGCTTTTCCTAGACAAATTGCAATGTATCTTGTCAGAGAACTTTTAGGTACGAGCCTTCCAGCAATTGGAACTGCTTTTGGAGGTCGCGATCATACAACAGTAATGTATGCTTATAAACAAATTTCAGATAAAATGAAAAATGATATGGATGTCCAAAAAGATATTGATAGCATTAAGCGTAAATTTTAGAACTGTGGAAAACTCGCGGACTTATAAAAGCCTTATTCTTTAATTATCCACAGGGGGAAACCTTACGCCTCTAAGAGGGTTTGTCTTATACAGATTATCCACAGGACCTACTACTATTACTATTATATTTATAAAAAGAAATTATAAAGGAAACTCATGATTAAATTTTCAATTAATAAAACTGCCTTTCAAAATGCTTTGAAAATTACCAAACAAGCAATTGGTTCTAAAGTTACAATTCCTGCTTTAACAAAGTTAAAAATTGAAGTTGAAGAAAAAGGAATTACCTTAATTGGTTCAAATGGTCAAATTTCAATCAAAAACTTTTTGCCAGCTGATAATAAAGATGCAAGTATGCTTATTTCAGGAACTGGTTCTGTCTTATTAGAAGCTGCTTTCTTTGAAAATGTAGTAAGTCAACTTCCTGAAGTTACTTTGGAATTTATTGAAAAAGAACAAAAACAAGTTTTGTTGACTTCTGGTAAATCAGAAATTACTTTAAAAGGTTTAGATTCTGAAATTTATCCGCATTTACAAGAAATCTCTGAAGGTTCTTCTTTAAAAATGAAAGTGAAAGTTTTGAAAGAAATTTTCACAGAGACTGTTTTTGCTGTAAGTACTCAAGAAAATCGTCCAATTTTCACAGGGGTTCACTTAGAAACTTTGTCAACGGGTGAATTAAAAGCTGTAGCAACTGACTCACATCGAATGAGCCAACGTTTATTGCCTTTAGAAGAGTCAGACTTAAAATTTGATGTAATTTTACCAAGTAAATCAATTAATAGTTTTAAAAATGTTTTCACAAATGATGAAGAAGAGATTGAAATTTTCATCAGTGGAAGCCAAATGCTTTTCCAAAATGAAACAATTAGTTATTATAGTCGTTTGATTGAGGGTTCTTATCCTGATACTAATCGTTTGATTCCAAATGAAGCCGATTATACTTTAGATTTGGTTTTTGATGCTGCGCAATTGCGTCATACAATGGATCGTGCACGTTTATTGACAGTAATGACAACCAACGGAACAGTAAAATTGACTGTTTCAGGTGATTCTGTCGTAACCACAGCAAACTCTCCTGAAGTAGGTTCTGTTCATGAAGAACTGACAGCCTTGTCAAAAGAAGGTAATGATTTATCTATCAGTTTCAATCCTGAGTATTTGATTGATGCTTTGAAAGTGATTAAAGCACCTGAAGTTCGAATTCGTTTCATTTCTAACGTTCGTCCGTTCACTTTGCAACCACGGAATGAAGAATCTGGATTTGTTCAATTGATTACACCAGTACGTACAAATTAATTTTACTGACAGCTCTTTTGTCAGCTTAGATTTACTGACGAAAATGTCTGTCAGTAAATTTAGATTTTGTTATAATGGACTTAACGAAAGTTAGGTCTATTTTTTATGGAAATTTTATATACTGAAATTACACAAGATTTGACGGAGGGATTATTAGAAATTGCTCTTGAAGAACTTGAAATAAATCGGAAAGTTTACTACATTGTGCCTTCTTCAATGTCATTTGAGAAGGAGAAAGAAATATTAGAACGCTTAGCAAAAGGTAGTGATACAGCAGTTTTTGATTTACTTGTTACGCGGTTTAAACAACTGCCTTATTACTTTGACAAGCGTGAAAAAGCAACTATGAAAACAGAGTTAGGCACGGTGGGGCTTTCGATGCTTTTTCGGCGTGTTTTGAGAAGTTTTAAAAAAGATGAAATTCCGCTTTATTTTTCTTTGCAAGATTCAGCCGGCTTTTTAGAGATGCTGATTCAATTGAGAGCAGAATTACTGACAGCCAATCTGTCAGTAGAAAATTTGCCAGATAATCCTAAGAATCAAGAATTGAAAAAAATTCTAGCAAAATTTGAAACTGAATTATCTGTGGAATATGCGAATTACTCAGAATTTGGAGATTTTACAAATCGACTTGCTGATGGAGAATTTGATCAGCAGCTTAAAGATGTGACAATTATCATTGATGGTTATACTCGATTTTCTGCGGAAGAAGAGTTATTTATTGAAAGTATTCAAGAGAAAGTTGCCCGCTTTGTTGTTGGAACTTATAGTGATGAAAATTCACTGACAGCTGGTTCGGAGACAATTTACGTGGGAACGAGTCAGATGATTACTCGCTTTCGAAATAAATTTCCAGTAGAATTAAGAAAAATAGCTTCTTCATCTGTCAATGAAGTTTACAGTAAGTTGACAAGGATGCTTGATTTAGATTCTCGTTTTGTTATTACTGATGAAAAAATTGAATTAAAAGCAGAAGATGAAAAATATTTTAGAATTTGGGAAGCTGAAAATCAAAAAGTTGAAATTGAACGAGTGGCTAAGGAAATTAGACAAAAAATCAGCCAAGGGGCTTTTTTCAAAGATTTTACTGTTTTAGTCGGTGATCCAGCAGCTTATGAGATTACTTTGAAAGAAATTTTTGATCTCTATGAGATTCCATTTTTCTATGCTCAAGAAGAATCCATGAGCCAGCATCCTTTAGTGATCTTTTTTGAAAGTCTATTTGCCATCAAAAAAAATAATTATCGAACAGATGATGTTGTCAATCTTTTAAAAAGTAAAGTTTACACAGATGTCAACCTTGATGAAGAAGTTATTGATTACTTTGAATACTATGTTCAAAAGTATAAGATTTCAGGTCACAAGAAATTTACAGAAGAATTTATTGAAAGCGAATTTTCTCAAATTGAATTAGTTAATGAAATGCGGGAAAAACTACTTGGAAGTGAATCTCCTTTACAAGTATTTTTAGGGAATAATCGACAAAAAACAGGAAAAAAATGGGTTTCTGATTTACAAGGTTTACTTGAAAATGGAAATGTAATGGCAAATATGAATGCCTATTTTTCCGCTGCCGAATTACAAAATGAACATCAAATGGCTGATAAACATGAACAAGTCTGGCAAATGTTAATTTCAACGCTGAATGAGTTCTTAGCTGTTTTTTCTGATGAGAAATTGAAAAGTGTAGAGTTTTTAGATATCTTATTGGCTGGTTTGAAAAATGCAAAATATCGTCAAATTCCAGCAAATGTTGATGTTGTTAATGTTAAAGACTATGAACTTGTTGAACCCAAAACAAATAAGTATATTTATGCTATTGGTTTAAGTCAAACGAATTTCCCTCGAATAAAGAAAAATTCGACACTCTTATCAGATGAAGAGCGATTAGAAATTAATCAGACAACTGATGAAAATCAATTTATTGAGCAACTTAATGTTGCCAACTATCAAAAAAATCAGTTTACAGTCTTATCTTTGATTAACTCGGCAAAAGAGAGTTTAGTTTTATCAATGCCACAGATTATGGCCAATGAACAGGGAGAATTTTCGCCAGTTTTTCAATTGTTTTTAAAAGATGCTGATGAAAAAATCCTTCAAAAAATTCAAGGAGTTAATCTTTTTGAAAGTCTAGAACACATTGGAAATAGCCGTTCAGTCATTGCCATGATTGGACAAATTGAACGTGAATTAGTTGAATCTGAGGAAACCAGTGAGGATAAGCGAGTTTTTTGGTCTAGTATTTTTCGGATATTAGTGAAATCAAATGCTGATTTTCAAAAAATATTACTCGATTTAGCTAAAGATATTGACACTGTAAATTTAGCTCCAGAAACGCTCGAACAAATTTATGGTGATAAAATTTATGCTTCTGTCAGTTCTTTTGAACGTTTTTACAATTGTGAATATCAGTACTTTTTAGAGAATACACTAAGTCTGGAAACTTTTGAAAATATTGATATTAATTCTAAAATTGTTGGGAATTTTTTCCATGAAGTTTTTGAAAAAGTCATGAAAGAGACTGACTTATCAGCAGAAAATTTTGATGAAAAGTTGACACTTGTTTTACAAGAAGTTGACAAAAACTATTCACGCTATTTTACACAAGATGCAACGGCAAGATTTACTTGGAGTAATTTAGAAGAGATTGTCAGACAAACGGCGACTGTTTTGAAAGCAACTGTTTCTACTGATGAACTAAAAACTTTACAGACAGAAAGTAGTTTTGGTTTACCTAAAAGTGAGTTAGGAAATTTTTCAGTTGATGATATTTATTTACGAGGAAGAATTGACCGTCTTGACCAACTTTCTACAGATTACTTAGGGGCGATTGATTATAAATCAAGTGCGCATTCATTTAAATTGCAAGAGGCTTATGATGGACTAAGTTTACAATTTATGACCTATTTAGATGTGATAAAACAGGCTTTTCCTAATCAAAAAATCTGGGGTGCGCTCTATTTACAATTTAAAAACCAGCCGATTAACCTGTCAGAAATTAATCAGTTGTCGGAAATTGCTAACATTTTGAAAGAATCAATGCGTTATGATGGATTAGTATTAGAAGATGCAGCAGAGCAAATAAAAGGTATTGAAAATATTGCTTTAAAAAAGACTAATATTTATAATGAAGAAGAATTTGAGCAACTTTTAAAATTAAATGAGGAACATTACCGGGCAGCTGGTCAGCGATTGAAAAAAGGAAAAATTGCAATCAATCCAATAATGAAACGCTCAGAAGGGATTGATCAGTCTGGAAATGTCCGCGGTTGTCGATATTGTCCTCTCAAATCGATTTGTCGATTTGAAGCAAATATTCATATGAATGAGCACAGCCGTGAAATCGGACAAAAATCCCAAGCAGAAATCCTAGCAGAATTAAAAGGAGAAGGGCGAGATGAGTGAAGTAAAATTAACTCCGGAACAAAATGAAGCCATTCATAGTTCAGGTAAAAATATATTAGTCTCAGCTAGTGCTGGGTCCGGAAAAACTTTTGTTATGGCGCAAAGAATTGTTGAAAAAGTCAAACAAGGTATTGAAATTGATCGACTTTTTATTTCAACTTTCACTAAAAAAGCGGCTAGTGAGTTGCGAATGCGACTTGAAAGAGATTTGAAAAAAGCGCGTCAAGAAAGTTCTGATGATGAGGAAGCTCACAGATTGACACTTGCTTTACAGAATCTTTCAAACGCAGATATTGGG
The DNA here is from genome assembly GCF_036648155.1 of Lactococcus sp. NCBI lineage: Bacteria > Bacillati > Bacillota > Bacilli > Lactobacillales > Streptococcaceae > Lactococcus > Lactococcus sp. The sequence goes on from NZ_JAVXIY010000001.1 coordinate 7,202, forward strand.
ACAATGGATAGTTTTACTCAAAAATTGACAAAAGCTAATTTTAACCGTGTAAATATTGATCCAAATTTTCGAATATTGGCTGACCAAACAGAAAGTGACTTGATTAGACAAGAAGTTTTTGAACAATTGGTTGAGTCTTATTTATCAGCTGATGAAAGCTTAAATATTTCAAAAGAAAAATTTGAAAAATTGATAAAAAATTTCTCTAAGGACAGGAATATTCTTGGCTTTCAGAAGGTGGTTTATACTATTTATCGTTTTGCGTCAGCAACTGAAAATCCAATAAGTTGGTTAGAAAATCAATTTTTAAAAGGTTTTGAGACTTATAAATCACTGACAGACTTATCGGAAGACTTTACAGTGAATGTAAAAGAAAATTTACTGACATTTTTTGAGCTGTTAGAAAATTCACTGACCAATGGTGTGATTGCTAAAAAAGGAGCTGGTCGTGATAAGGCAAATCTAATTTTAGATAATAAAAATGAACTTTTAGAAGCAATAAGTAAAAAAGATTTTGTAACTTTCACAGCATTATTTTTATCAATAGATACTGATATTCGCGTCGGTTCTTCAAAAGATGAAACACTTTCTGCCTTAAAAAAAGATTTTTCAGCTCAAAAACAAGATTTAGTAGGTTCAAAATCAAAACCCGGAGAACTTCGGAAGTTTGTTGATAAAATCAAACATGGCCAATTAATTGAAAAATATCAAAATCAAGCTTTTGAAATTGCCAGTGATTTAAAAAAATTCATTATTGAGTTTTATAAAACTTATCTAGAGCGTAAGAAAAATGAAAATGCCTTTGAGTATTCTGATATTGCTCATTTTGCCATTGAAATTTTAGAAGAAAATCCAGATATTCGTGAAAATTTACGTGAGCATTATGATGAAATCATGATTGATGAGTATCAGGATACTAGCCATACACAAGAACGAATGCTCGAACTTCTTTCTAATGGCCATAATCTTTTTATGGTAGGGGATATTAAGCAGTCGATTTATGGTTTCCGCCTAGCTGACCCAGGTCTATTTTTAGAAAAATATAAAAGTTATGATCAAGCAGAAAATCCTAATCAACTGATTCGCTTGAAAGAAAATTTTCGCTCACGAGGTGAGGTTTTAAATTTCACAAATGACATCTTTAAACACCTAATGGATGAAAAATTAGGTGAAATGACTTATGGAAAAGAAGAGGCCTTAGTTCAGGGGAATATTTCTGATTATCCAGTGGAAGCGGAGAAAGATTTTTATCCAGAGCTTCTTTTGTATAAAGAGAATACAAGCGAGGAAGAAATAGAAGACTCGGAAGTAAAAATTTCGGATGGAGAAATCAAAGGGGCAGCACAAGAAATAAAGAAACTGATTGAATCTGGAGTTGAACCAAAAGATATCGCAATTTTAGTCCGTTCTAAATCTAATAATAATAAGATTGAGGATATTCTACTCAGTTATGATATCCCAGTTGTTCTTGACGAAGGACGAGTTGATTTTTTGAAATCAATGGAAGTTTTAATCATGCTGGATGTCTTGAGAGCAATTGATAATCCACTTTATGATTTATCTTTGGTTGCGATGCTGAGGTCTCCTTTGTTTAGTTTTAATGAAGATGAATTGACTCGCATCAGTGTTCAAGGAAGCCGTGACGTTCGTTTTTGGGATAAAATTCTCTTGTCATTAAAAAAAGAAGGGAAAAATCCTGAACTTATAAATTTGTCATTAGAACAAAAATTGAAAGCATTCAATCAAAAATTTACAGAGTGGCGTAAACTTGTCAACCAAATTCCAATTCATCGCTTACTTTGGAAAATTTATACAGAAACCTATTATTTTGATTATGTAGGAGCTTTGAAAAATGGGGAAATGCGGCAGGCAAATTTACAAGCTCTCTCTGTTCGAGCAGAATCCTATGAAAGTTCCGGTTACAAAGGCTTATTTAAATTTGTAAGACTTATCAATAAATTTATGGAACAAAATAATGACCTAGCTTCTGTCAATATTAAACTTCCTCAAAATGCTGTTCGTGTCATGACTTTTCATAAATCTAAGGGACTTGAATTTGATTATGTTTTCTTGATGAACTTACAGTCTCGTTTCAATGATCGTGACCTGAAAGAAGATGTCATTTTAAGCCGCGAGCATGGTTTGGGTATGAAATATATTGCAGATTTGAAAGCAGAACCTGATGTCATTACAGATTTTCCTTATGCCCTGGTAAAAATGGAAACATTTCCCTACATGGTAAATAAAGACTTAAAACAAAGAGCCGCACTTTCAGAGGAAATGCGAGTGCTTTATGTCGCTTTTACTCGTGCAAAGAAAAAACTCTATCTTGTCGGAAAAATTAAGGATACAGATAAAAAAGCAGGACTTGAACTTTATGATGCTGCTACTTTGGAAGGAAAAATTCTATCTGATAAGTTCCGCAATTCAAGTCGTGGTTTTCAACACTGGATATTGGCTCTTCAAAATGCTACAAAACTCCCAATGAAACTCAATGTTTACACAAAAGACGAATTAGAAACAGAGAAACTGGAATTTACAAGTCAACCTGATTTCAAAAAATTGGTCGAAGAATCGGAAAAATTTGATAATATCATGTCATTTTCTGATGAAATTAAAGAAGCACAGAAAATCATGAATTATCAGTATCCTCATCAAGCTGCCACAGAACTTTCAAGCATTCAAACGCCCAGTCAGGTAAAAAAACGCAGCTACGAGAAGCAGTTACAGGTAGGTGAAGTTCAACCAGTCAGTGAGTTTGTTCGAGTAAAAAACTTGGATTTTTCTGATTTTGGACCTAAGAAAATTACTGCTGCAGAAATTGGTTCAGCAACACACAGCTTTATGCAATATGCTGATTTTTCTCAAGTCGATTTATTTAGTTTTCAAGCAACTCTTGATGAGATGGGATTTGATGAAAAAATAAAAAATCAAATTGATATCACTAAAATTCTAACTTTATTTGATACTGAATTTGGACAATTTTTATCAGAGAATGTGGATAAAACAGTCAAAGAAGCTCCATTTTCAATGTTGAGAACAGATGAATTTGCCAAAGAACAATATATTGTTCGAGGAATTTGTGATGGATTTGTGAAACTTGCTGACAAGATTATCTTATTTGATTATAAAACTGACAGATTTACAAATGTGTCAGCAATTTCCGAAATAAAAGAACGTTATAAAGATCAAATGAATCTTTACAGTGAGGCCCTTCAAAAAGCATATCATGTCAACCAAATTGACAAGTACCTGATTTTATTAGGAGGACCCAGAAAAGTTTTTGTTGAAAAACTAGATGACTAGAAAGATAAAAAGTAGCTGTTAGGGAGGAAAAACAATGCTAGATTACAAAATAGGCTCAATTGTCGAAATGAAAAAACCTCATGCCTGTACAGTCAAAGCAACTGGGAAAAAAGCCAATGCTTGGGAAATTACAAGGCTTGGGGCTGATATCAAAATTAAATGTACAAACTGTAACCATGAAGTGATGATGAGTCGTTTTGACTTCAATAAAAAAATAAAAAAAGTGCTCAAGTGAGCACTTTTTAATTATAAACTGATTTGAGATTAAACTTGAGATATTTAAGGAGCCAAAAATATAGTAATTTTGTGAATCGCCAAATAAATGGACTAACAAGAACCATCAGTGAACAAGCGATAATCGCAACTAACCAATACCACCAGTCAAAACCTGTTGCCCCTGTTACGTTTCCAAAGGTAATATGAGGGTTATGAGTAAGGACAGCAAATATCATGATAAATGGGGCAAGGAATAAGGCTAGGACAATCGCATAAAAAGCTAAAAGGATTAGAGCAGTAGCAATAAACAACCAAACCCCAAGGACAAAGTTGAAAAATAGCAAACCAAAGCCAGCAAAAAGATTGATATGTTTTTTTCGTTTTTGAGGTTCGATTCCTTTTGCAAAAGCCAATAAATCTGAATCATATAATTCTGCTAAGGCAATTAACGTTTCAAGATTTGGTTCAGTTTTGTTAGATTCCCAACGGGAAATCGCTTGACGACTAAAGTATAGTTCTTTTGCGACTTCCTCTTGAGTGAGGTTTTTAGAAAGACGAGCTTTCTGTAGATTTTCTCCGAGCATTTTTTCTCCTTTAAACACGACTATTTTAATTTAGTGATTTGTTTCTGATTTCATTATCAACTAAAGCGAAGCTAAAAGCAAGAACAGAAGTGGAATTTTAGGGTAACATTTTGTGGCAATCCTTTAAACTAAAGGGATTCTACAATAACATTTCTTGTTTACAACTACTCTGTAAACTTGTAAATGTAGTGATTATCTGGTATTTTCTGAGCCATTATTGTCTTTTTGAGCGATTTACAGTATAATTAGTACTAATTAATCTTAATTTTGGAGAATATAAAACATGGCTTTAACAGCAGGTATCGTTGGTTTACCAAACGTTGGGAAATCAACACTTTTTAATGCAATTACAAAAGCAGGCGCGGAAGCTGCAAACTATCCTTTCGCAACAATTGACCCAAATGTTGGGATGGTAGAGGTACCAGATGAACGTTTGAACAAGTTAACAGAGTTGATTAAACCTAAAAAAACTGTTCCAACAACTTTTGAATTTACTGATATTGCAGGGATTGTAAAAGGAGCTTCTCGAGGAGAAGGTTTGGGAAATAAATTCCTGGCTAATATTCGTGAAGTAGATGCAATTATTCACGTTGTTCGAGCTTTTGATGATGAAAATGTAATGCGTGAAAATAATCGTGAAGATGCTTTTATTGATCCAATGGCAGACATTGAAACAATTAATCTTGAATTAATTTTGGCCGATTTAGAATCAGTCAATAAACGTTATGCGCGTGTAGAAAAAATTGCTCGCACAGCAAAAGATAAAGATGCGGTCGCAGAATTTAATGTTTTGAAAAAACTCAAACCTGTTCTTGAAGACGGAAAATCAGCGCGAACAATTGACTTTGATGAAGATGAAACAAAGGTTCTTAAAAGTTTATTCTTGTTGACAAGTAAACCAGTTCTTTATGTGGCCAATGTTTCAGAAGATGAAGTTGGCGAACCTGATAACATTGAGTATGTGAAACAAATTCGTGATTTTGCGGCGACTGAAAATGCTGAAGTTGCGGTGATTTCTGCTCGTGTTGAAGAAGAAATCTCAGAGTTGGAAGATGATGAAAAAGCAGAATTCTTGGAAGCAATCGGTTTAAAAGAGTCTGGGGTTGACATGTTGACTCGTGCAGCTTATCACCTTCTTGGTCTGGCGACTTATTTTACAGCTGGAGAAAAAGAAGTGCGTGCTTGGACCTTCAAACGTGGAATGAAAGCTCCACAAATGGCAGGAATTATCCATACAGACTTTGAAAAAGGCTTTATCCGCGCAGTAACTATGTCTTATGATGATTTGCTTAAATACGGCTCAGAGAAAGCGGTACGTGAAGCAGGTCGTTTGCGTGAAGAAGGAAAAGAATATGTTGGTCAAGATGGCGATATTATGGAATTCCGTTTCAACGTGTAAACCTTGTAAATGAAATGCTGAAATGCACCGAATCGGTGCATTTTTGCAACCTAAAAATGCTTGAGTCAAACAATAAAAAGCGATAGTCTTAAAGCATGAAAGGAAGGCAACATGGAAATATCCGAAATAATCAAAGAAAATCGTAAACTCAAAAATCTCAGTCAGGAAGAGTTAGCAAAGGAACTACACATCTCTCGTCAATCTATCTCCAAATGGGAGACAGGAAAATCACTTCCCACCACAGACCAACTTATCTTACTCAGTGAAATTTTCGATTGTTCTTTGGACACGTTGCTCAAAGGTGACAAAAAAATGGAAGAAAAAGTAAAACATGAAATTGATGACAAACGGACCTTAAAGTTAATTTATAAGGTTGGTTGGGGTTTTATTGTTCCCTTACTTTTTATTTTGAAATTTGTTTTACATTTGTTTTGAGGAAAGTTTAAAAGACCGCTTAGGTCTTTTTTTGTTATTATTAAATTCATGATATAGAATACGAAATCAATACATAGATTACGTATAATTCTTTTGGATTAAAATATTGACAAATAAAAAACTTAAGAGTATACTGAAAATTAAGAAAACGCTGACAATTCCAAAAAAAAGTATTGTACTATTCTATCAGGAAAACAATTCTAGCGCTCTGATGGGATAATTTAGCTAGGTCATAAATATGGTCCAAAAGGAGGGAACAAAATGAATTTTACAATGACACGCGCCTCGATTAGACGTAATAGCTTTAAGAAAAAAGTATCAGTATTATTGGTATCATCTGTTTTTATCTCTGGAACAGTATTTGCTTCGGCACAGGTTTTTGTTTCTGGCGGCTGGAATACGAACTATGTTGAACGGTTTAATCCAACGATTGGTCAAGCAACAGGTTATGATAATGCAAAGATTAATCAAAGACACTATAGTTGGGTAAAAGTTGGTAGTAAAAAATCCTCTAGCTCTTGGGTTGGATACAATAAAATTGCCTACTCTAGAGTTATTGGTGCTTGGAATGCCCCATTAAGTGGTTGGTATGTCAAAGGATAAGGAGAAACGATGAATAAGGTAATTAAATTTGTACTCCTTGTTCTATTTTCTGTAATTTCATTTTCTGCAGCCAATATCACTAAAAATGAATTGGCAGATTCAAAAATTACAAAAATATATAATGTTCAAAGTTATAGACAAATTTTTCTCCCATCATCCGTTGACACCAATAAAGAGTTTGTTTCTCTTGTAAAAGGTGTATCAGAAAAAACTGGTACACCTTTTCTTTTTAGGAGTGTGTATATTGGGACTGAAAATAGCAATAATGGAACTCCAAATCTATTAAAAGGTAAGAATGAAGTTACATTTTTTAGAACTAATAGCTCTCCACGTGATAAAAAAATCATTTTATCTCATGGATTTACCTATGAATTTTTGAATGAAGCTTTATCTAAAATATCGTCAGTTCAGCTTGAAAATAGTGATTTTTACATTTCAAGTAAAAATCTAAAAAAAACCTTCAGGAGTTTTCAAAGGAACTTAATCAGAAATATAATTTAAAAACGAACCCACAAAAATTAACTATCCGTCCTAATGATTATCCTCCGACAAGTTCTGCCGATTTTATATCTTATGATAATAGTAATTTGATTTTCTTTATAACTGTCTCTATGATCTTTTTCACTATATTTTTGTACGTTTGGCTTGTGGATAACAATAGAACAATTTCGATTTATCGATTAAACGGTCTGAGTGCTTATAAAATTGGACGACAATTGTTTTTAAAAGAATTTACTTTTGTTTCTTTAGTGACCTATATGATAGCAAGCTTGATAGTTTTTAGATCTTTTAATTTTGACTATACGATTCAAATGTTGTTATTTAGTGCATTGGTGGTTGTTCTTTCATATGTTTCAATAGCAGTAGTATCTAGTTTTTCTCTTATAAATCAACTTAATTCTAAGCCCTTTTTCAAATACAGCTACTATATTCTTTACGCTGTAAAAGCTTTTGTCTTCTTAGTGACTGTTTCTACTACTGCATCATTGCTTTATTTCGTGAATGCTAATATAGCGACAACCTCAAAAATTGGACAAGAATATGCTGTTCTTTATCCAGAATATGTCGGTTATGGTTTAAATAGCACTAAAAAACCGTTATCTTTTAAATTATTTGAGTATGCAGAGAACCATAAAGGACTTTATGTTAATTTAATGTCTGCCAATGGTGGAAATGATGATGTACTACAAGTAAATGATAATTATCTTTCAAAGTTTGCGATAATTTCTACTGATAATAAAAGGATAAAAATTAATCCTCAAGAAAAATCAGGAATTGTCTTGATTGCTGAAAAAGATAAATTAAAACTATCTCAGATAAAAAAAGAATATAGCTTTGTTGATTCATTTAATAGCTCTAAGATTAAATACTATTTTATTAAAGATAATCAAAAAGTAGAACTTTTAGATGGTAAGAGTAGGAAAACTCGTCCAGATATAACGAAAGTTTTTACCTCACAAAATGTGCTAAAGGATACTGACTTTTTAGATAATGCAGTCTTAAAATTCAAAATTGACGATTCAAAAGTTAAAACTTATAAAGAAATTACACCATTTTTGAAAGAAATGGGAGAGGTAGAAACTCACCCCTCAATCGTAACGGTAAATAGTATGAACAAAGCAACTGCTTTATCAATAGTTGGAAATGTATGGAGTTACGTTGTTATAAATGGATTGATTATTATCATTTTTCTTTCGATGATTTTGGCAACTACTACATTTTATTTTGAAACTTATAAAAAGAAGATTGCAGTAAAAAGGCTGTACGGAATGTCTTTCTTTGAAACCTATAAATCTCTTTTTGGAATAGTGGTTGTGCAGGGAACTTTATACTTTGTTTTTGCTTTGGTCCAAACTAACGTTGGTATAACTTTGGAAGCATTAGGAATTTATTTTGTCTTAGAAATTTTGATTATTATTTTGATATTGCTAAAACTACAAAAAGGACTATTTTTGAATGTCTTGAAAGGAGAATAGAATGATTGAGATTGAAGAACTGACCAAAAGTTACAAAGGGCATATTATCTTTGATAAATTAAATTTAAAAATTCCAGAAGGGAAAATGACCGCAATTTATGGGACAAGTGGTGCGGGGAAGTCAACACTTTTGAATATTATCGGTTTAATTGAGGATTATGATGATGGGAAATATTATTTTAACGGTCAGTTTGCACCACCTTTTAATAGTTCCTTAGCTTTAAAGATGAGGAGAAATAAAATTTCCTATCTTTTTCAAAACTTTGCTTTATTGGAAGATGAAACAATCGAAAAAAATTTAGAGATAGCACTGATTTATTCTAGAATTTCCAAAAAAGAAAAACGAAAAAAGATGAAGAATTTGTTACTCCAAGTAGGCATAAATCATCGATTGAATACAAAAGTTTATAGTCTTTCTGGTGGAGAGAAACAAAGAGTAGCAATTGCACGGGCTTTATTAAAAGAAAGTCAGCTGATTTTGGCAGATGAACCAACAGGTTCGCTTGATACAGAAAATAGAAATGAAGTTATTGCTCTTTTGCGTCAAGAAGTTGATAAGGGAAAGACGGTTGTCATTGTGACACATGATTCTTATCTGAAAGAAATTAGTGATTTAGTTATTGAGATTGGGGAATGATCTGTGATGAAAATTAAAAAGGCTCAATAGAAATATTGGGTCTTTTTTTTGCTCCTCTAGGTAAATAAACATGTTATAATAAACTTAATTGCTGATTTTTATGAATCGGCCTTTTGGCTTTTATTGAAATATTTACTGATAGATAAAAAGTGGTAGATAAAAGATTAGTCAGCGAGTCTGACAAGTCTGTCAGTAAAAAGCGACTGAATAATGAGCTTTTTATCGGTGAATAAAGGGATTGTCAGCGTAGCTGACAAGTCTGTCAGTATTTTTGGTAGGTTAAACTAATGAAAATCTATATTGTTGGGACAGTTGGTTCTGGAAAATCAACTTTAGCTAGGAAATTGAGTGAAAAAAGTTCAATAGGTGTCTTTCACTTGGATAGTGTTGTCCATGATGGTGAAAGACATCGAACAGATAAAGAGATTTCCGAGTCTATTGAGTGTATTTTTAAAAATAACGATTTTATTATAGAGGATACATTGCGTGAGCAATTCATTCCGCTATTATCAAAAGTTGACAAGATTATTTACTTGGATTTACCTAAAACTTTGTTGAAATATCGAGTGATTAAAAGATATTTAAAACAAAAAATAGGACTTGAGAAATCAACTTATCGACCAAGTTTACAGGTGTTAAGACAGATGTTTATTTGGCAAAAAATTGACCGAAGTGAATTGATAAAAGCACAAAAAAAGACTATTATTTTAAAAAATCAAAGAGAAATTCGGCAATTTATAAAAAAGTTTTCAAAAATAGAGAAGAAAGAATAGAAAATGACAAAAATGATTGTTGGCTTGGGAAATCCAGGCGATAAATATGAAAAAACGAAGCATAACATGGGTTTTATGGCACTTGATTTACTGGCAAAAGAGCTAAATGTAGATTTTAAAGAGGAAAAACCTTTTATGTCGCTTGTCGCGTCAACATTTGTGAATGGTGAAAAATTGTTTCTCGTGAAACCTTTGACTTTCATGAATGAATCAGGTCGCGCAGTGGCGCCACTTTTGAAATATTATAATATAGACGAAGCAGATTTAACGATCATGCATGATGATTTGGATTCACCAGTTGGGCGCGTGCGTCTAAGACAAAAAGGGTCATCAGGTGGTCAAAATGGGATAAAATCAGTTATTACACATGTAGGAAGTCAAACATTCAACCGTGTAAAAATTGGGATTGGCCGTCCAAAACATGGGATGACAGTTGTGAATCATGTACTCTCTGGTTTTGACAATGAAGATAAGGAAATCGCTCAAGATGGAATTTTCAAAGCTGTTGATGCAATGAAATTCTATCTTGAAAATGGTGATTTTCAAAAGACAATGAATAAATTTAACTAAATGAATATTATTGAATTTTTTGACCAAAATTGGCAACTGCAAAAATGGCAACAAGGATTTTCAAAGCGTGAGCGAACTTTACTGACAGGTTTGTCAGGAACAGCAAAGAGCCTAGTGATGGCGAATGCTTATGAAAATGTTGCTGACAAATACATTATTGTTACTGACAGCCAGTTTCATGCGAATGAACTTTATGATGAACTGTCAACTTTGCTTGGTGAAGAAAAAGTTTTTCAATTTTTCTCTGATGATAATATCTATGCAGAGTTTGCACTAGCATCTAAAGACCGCATTGCTTACCGACTTGAGGCACTTAATTTCCTACTTGACGAAAGGGCAACAGGATTTTTGGTTGTGCCTTTTTTGGCATTACGAAGCTATTTACCAAGCCCCGAAAACTTTTTAGAAAATTACCTTTTACTGACCTCTGGAGATGAATATGACTTATCAAATTTAGTTAATTTACTATCAAAGGCAGGTTATGAAAAGACACAGCGCGTGATGACGCCGGGTGAATTTTCAATGCGAGGAGATATCGTTGATATTTATCCTTTGGACGCGGAAAATCCAGTCCGTTTAGAGTTTTTTGGTGATGAAGTTGATACGATTCGTTCATTTGATGTAGAGAGTCAACGTTCACTGACAAGTCTTGAGCGTTTGGAAATTTATCCGGCTAGTGATTTTATTTTGACTGACAATGAGTTTGATAAGGGTGCAAAATCACTGACAGAAATGACAAATTTGCTGGGTGACCAAACTAGCCTATCCGTAAGCGAGCAAGCTCACAACGGCTCCGCTATGACAGACCCGTCAGCAAAATCATATATGGAAGAAGTGATTTCGGCAGCTCAAAATCACTATTATCACAAAGACTTACGAAAATTTGCCGAGTATTTTTATGATAAAAAAACTTCACTTTTAAATTATTTTCCAAAAAATGTTCAAATATTTATTGATGATTTTCAAAAAGTAAATGAAATGAATAATAAGTTAGAAATGGAATTAGCAGATTTCATTTTATCTGAAAAGGCCATGGAAAGAGGGTTTGAAGGGCAAACTTATTTGCTAGATACAATGGCAAAAGTTAGAAATTATAAGCCTGCTACCTTCTTTTCAAATTTTCAAAAAGGACTTGGAAATCTCAGATTTGAACAACTTTATAATTTCAAACAACATTCAATGCAACAATTTTTCGGTCAATTAGAACTTTTTTACACCGAAGTTGAACGATTTATCAAACAAGAGTTTACAGTTGTTCTAGCTGTATCATCAGAAAAACTCCGTAAATCACTCCATGAATTAGATTTAAGTTTACAAGAGGTTGACAGAGAATCTATTCAAGTGGGTAAAGTCAATCTGATTGATTTACAATTATCCAATGGATTTAATTTCCTTGATGAAAAATTAGTCGTCATGACTGAGCATGAAATATTTGGCAAAATGCGTAAGAAAAGGGCACGCAAGCTAAATATTACAAATGCTGAAAGACTCAAAGATTATAATGAACTCGCGGTTGGTGATTTTGTTGTCCATAAAAATCATGGGATTGGGAAATATTTAGGTTTACAAACGCTTGAAGTCGGAGGAATGCATCGTGATTATCTGACCATTCAATATCAAAATGGGGATACAATTTCTGTTCCAGTTGACCACTTAGATTTACTCAGTAAGTATACAGCCGGTGAAGGAAAAAGCCCTAAAATCAACAAATTGAATGATGGGCGCTGGCGTAAAACCATGTCTTCTGTCAGTAAACAAGTGGAAGATATTTCGGATGATTTGATTAAGCTTTATGCTGAACGTCAGGCCAAGAAAGGTTTTGCCTTCTCACCAGACGATGCAAGTCAAGAAGAATTTGATTCTGGTTTTTCATATGTTGAAACGGAAGACCAAATCCGTTCAATCAATGAAATTAAGCATGATATGGAACTTGAACGCCCAATGGATCGTTTGTTAGTCGGTGACGTTGGTTTTGGTAAGACAGAAGTTGCGATGCGAGCAGCTTTCAAATCTATAAATGATGGGAAACAAGTTGCGGTCCTTGTGCCAACAACAGTCCTTGCTGAACAGCATTTCAATAATTTTACCGAACGTTTTATTAACTTTGGAGTGAATGTTGAGGTTCTCAGTCGTTTTCAAACCAAAACACAACAAACTGAAATTCTAGCTAAATTGAAAAAAGGACGAGTTGATTTAATTATTGGAACCCACCGTTTGCTTTCTAAAGATGTTGAATTTTTTGATTTAGGTTTGATGATTATTGATGAAGAACAACGTTTTGGAGTTAAGCATAAAGAGCGTCTGAAAGAATTGAAAACTCAAGTTGATGTTTTGACATTGACAGCGACACCTATTCCTAGGACACTCCATATGTCAATGCTTGGAATTCGTGATTTGTCAGTTATTGAAACACCACCAACCAACCGTTATCCTGTTCAAACCTATGTCATGGAAACAAACTACGGTGTGGTTCGTGATGCCATTTTGAGAGAAATATCTCGTGGTGGACAGGTTTATTATGTTTACAATAGAGTTGACACGATTGAGCAAAAGGTTTCACAATTAGAAGAATTAATCCCCGAAGCTAGAATTGGCTTTATACATGGTCAAATGACCGAAGTACAGCTGGAAAATACTTTACTTGCCTTTATTGCTGGCGATTATGATGTACTTGTTGCAACAACAATCATTGAAACAGGTGTTGATATTCCAAATTCTAATACACTTTTCATCGAAAATGCGGATATGATGGGCTTGTCACAACTTTATCAACTGCGCGGTCGTGTGGGACGTTCAAATCGGGTGGCTTATGCTTACTTTATGTACCGACCTGAAAAGATATTATCCGAAGTTTCGGAAAAACGTTTAGAAGCAATTAAAGGTTTTACTGAATTAGGTTCAGGTTTCAAGATTGCTATGCGTGATTTGTCTATCCGTGGGGCTGGTAATTTACTTGGGAGTGAACAATCAGGATTTATTGATTCTGTCGGTTTTGATTTGTATTCACAACTCTTAGAAGAGGCTATTCATACCAAACTTGGCACAAGTAAGCAAAAACGGACCTCAAATGTGGAAATTTCTTTGGAATTGGATGCCTTTATTCCTGCTTATTATATTTCTGATGAACGTCAAAAAATTGAAATTTATAAACGAATTCGTCAGATTGATAGTCGTGAGATTTATGAAGAACTACAAGAAGAATTGGTTGACCGTTTTGGAGAATATCCAGATGAAGTCGCTTATCTTCTGGAAATTGGTCTCTTAAAACATTTTGCTGACAATGCTCTAGTCGAAAAAATTGAGAAATCTCGATTTGAAATAACTGTCACTTTAGAAAAAGTAGCTAATACAACCTATGATCCACAAGATTATTTTAAGGCTTTGGCCAAAACAAGCATGAAAGCTTCTGTTGGTGAAAAATATGGCAAAATGACTTTCCGCTTGAAAATAGAAAATAGAAATTCCGTTGTGCTTTTGAGTGAAATAATGAATTTTGTAGAAGAATTATCAACAATAAGAGACCATTACGACAATATATAGTAATTGTTTTGTAAAATAAAGATAATTATGATACAATATTTTTATATAATACTTAAAAAATATAGTTTAAAAACTTTTTGGAAATAAAACATATTAAAGAGGAATAAATCTTGATATGTAATTAAAAATTTTTGATAAAAGTAATAACTCTTGCCTTGAAGGAGATTTTATAAAAGTGGATTTAAAAACAGCTAAAATGGAATTAAAAGAAAAAAGTCGCCCCTATCAAACCTATTCGTATTATCTTACGATTCCTATCTTTATTTTAATTGTTTTTCTACTTTCTTTCATAGGTTACAATAGAGGAAGTCTTGGAATAATCATTTTTGTTTTTGTTATATTTGCGCATGTTTGGGCTAGTAAGTTGGAGTTAGTCCGAAATAGGAAACATGTGGCTCCAATCTTGATGTATATAGCTCAAGCTATGGGCGTAGTTATTACAATTTTGCTGGTCAGCGAGATATCATCTGGGGGAACAGGAGAAATTTCACTTGGGGTTGCGAGTCTTATTGTACTTCCTATTGAAATCATTGCAATTGTTTTTTTCTTTATTTCAGCAAGTGATATAAAGAAAGCATACCCAACAATGAAACAAGATGCCAAGGCTGCACGAGCAGAGTATTTGGCCTTGAAACGTTCAAAATAATTAAGAAAATAGACTGATTAACCTGTCAGTAAAATAATAAAGCTCTGTCATTACTGATAGAGCTTTATTATTATAAATAAAGGCATTTTCAAACAAAATGAAATATGTTATAATCTATCCATGAGATTAGATAAGTTTTTAAAAGTTTCGCGCTTGATTAAACGTCGTCCAGTTGCGAAAGAAGTTGCCGACAAAGGTCGGATTAAAATTAATGGAAAGTTAGCGAAATCTTCGTCCGATGTAAAATTCAATGATACGATTGAAATCCGTTTTGGAAATAAAATCGTTGAAGTTCGAGTGACTGAATTAAAAGAATTTACACGTAAAGAAGATGCTGATAAAATGTATGAACTCATCAGTGAAACACGCATAACAGAAGAAATAGAATGATTATCATCACAAAGTGGATTGGAGGGTGTCATGGCAAAACAAGTGATTCAACTAAATAATAAATATAGTCAAAATCAGAAAAAAAGAAATCTAACAGTAGTACCAAAAAGAAAACACTTGGGACTTATTTTGATTGTGGCAATCTTACTTTTCAGTCTAACAAGTATGAGTTTGATAAAATCATATGAAACTTTGCATAAGCAAGTGGCTTTAGAACAGAATGCAAAGAAACAATATGAAAGTCTTTCTAAAGAAGTAACAATAAAAAAAGCAGAAATCAATAAACTGCAAGACCCTAACTATCTGCAAAAATTTGCTCGTAGTGATGGGCAAGAATATTCTCAAAGTGACGAAAAAGTTTTCACTACCGACAGTCCTTTAATTGGAAATAACGGGTCAAATTAATGATTGGACAAGTTGAAAATATTACAAGATTTGGACTTTTTGTAAAAATTTCTGCTGATGAACTTACTGACGAAATCAAAAAAAGTACTGACAAAACTGTCAGTAAAAATAGTGGACTTTTGCGTTGGTCACAGTTTCCAAAGAATCATCCAAAAGTTCAAATTGGTGATTTGATTGGTGTTGAAGTTTTCAAAGTACATGAAGATGGAAAAATCGATTTAAACTACCAAGAAAAAAATTTCAAAAATGTCTATGCTGAATTTTTGGAAAGTAGTCAGCAAAGAATTACAGAGCTTGAACAAAAAAATCGCGAATTAAACTAAATAACTTTCTTACTTTTAGAAAGTTATTTAGTTTCTTCTTTGATTATTCTATTGACTAAAAATAGCACCTATTTTATGAAAAATTCTAGGAATTAAAAAGATAAAGATTACAACAGAAATTATTCTATGGAATGAATAAGATGTTGGGCAAGGTTTTAATCATGCAAAAACAAAGAATAAAAATTAATAGCGGGGTAGCCTTGGTGATGCTTTTGATGATCATTCCGGGCTTTTTTGCTTTCCCGCAATCAAGATATTTTGCTGACAAAGCGGTCAGTAAACCTAAAAATATTGTCGTAGCAGATAAAGTTACAGAAAAAGAAACTTGGGACTCAATTCCTCCAAGAGCCGTGGCTCTTCAAGACCTAGAACTCTATGAAGATGAACAATTGACAAAATCTGTAGGAAAGCTTTCCGCTAAAACGCAGTTAGATATTTCAGAAATTGCTGGGAAAGCTTTTAAACTCAAGGATGGAAAATATATTTTAGCTGACAAGAAAAATATTATCTCAGATGTCACTATTTCTCGGGAAAATACAAATAGAACTATCTATACTAATAAAAGTGTCAACGTATTTTACAATCCAGTAACCACTTACGATAACCAAGTAATGACAACGCTGAATGGGACACATCAAATTTTGGCGGACAAAATCGCTAAAACTAACTGGGGAACTTATTATGAAATTTCATTGGAGAGTGGTCAAAAAGGCTGGGTTTCAGAAGATGATATTTCCTTAGAAAATCCTAAAATACAGCAAGTTCAAACCCTACTAAATAAAAAATATAATGATAAGAAATATTCAATTTATGTAAAAGAACTTAATGACAAGTTTACAGCTGGTGTAAATCAAAATCAAGAAATGTATTCAGCAAGTCTTTCTAAAATTCCAATTCTTTATTGGACTCAGAAAAGGCTCAATGAAGGATTGGCTTCTCTTGATGACAAACTTTTGTATACACCAACCATTAATACTTTTTATGGAAGTTACAAACCAGAAGGGACAGGAAACCTGCCAAAGACAGCAGACAATAAATATTATAGTCTGCAAGACATCATAAATAGAACGGCAAAACTTTCAGATAATGTAGGAAGTAACATGCTTGCTTACTATGAAACCCAAGAATTTAATCCAAATTATCAAAAAGAAATCAACAAAATTGCTGGACAAGAATGGAATCCAAAAGAACGAAATGCTTCTGCTCAGATGGTTGGTAAAATGTTAGAAGCGCTTTATAATGAAGGAGGAGCTTCATTTAATGCTCTATTTGATACTGATTTTGATGATGTAAAAATAAAAGCAGCTATTCCTAAAAATGTTCCAGTAGCACATAAAATAGGTGGTGCGGATACAGATAATCACGATGCAGCCATTATCTTTACAAGTGAGCCCTACCTTTTGGTCATTGAAACAAATGGTGGAAGTGATGATGAAATAAAGAATATTTCACAAGATGTTTATGGAGTTATGAAATGACACCAGCTCAACTTAAATTTCTAAAAATAGTAACTAAAGAAAAATACTTTGCGGAAAATTCGAAAATTTTACTGGCTTTATCAGGCGGTAAAGACTCAATGACCCTCTTTAATTGGCTCTATGAGCTTAGAGCAAAGCTCCATATAGAATTGGGAATAGCTCACATTAATCATGGCTTACGACCCGAATCAGACTTTGAAGAACAAGCCTTACGTAAAATGGCCAGTGACCTAGAGATTCCAATTTTTGTTGACAGATTTACAGGAGAGTTTACAGAGCAAAAAGCTCGGGAGTTTCGCTACCACTTTTTTGAAAAAATAATGATAGCTGAAAATTATGATGTTCTTCTGACTGCACACCATCAAGGCGATGTCGTTGAAACTGTATTAATGCGTCAAATTACTGGACGTCCTTTGAGAAGTTTACAGGGAATTGCTGACTGTCAACCTTTTGCTAAGGGACAGTTAATTCGCCCTTTACTCAAATTTACAAAAGAAGAGCTTGATGCGGCGGTCTTTTATGAAGATTCGACCAATCAAGGAGTAGATTATTTTAGAAATAGAATACGTAATCAGCTTATTCCCGAATTAACAAAAGAAAATCCGCAATTTTCTCAGGCAATCAGTGATTTAAGCTCAGAAATAAAAATGGCCTTAACAGTGATTAATCAAAGAATTTCGGAACTTGAAATTATTGATAAAAAAATCTCTTATCACAAATTTATTTCTCAAACAAAAGAATTACAGCACTTCATTTTACAAGCATTTTTTGCTCAGTACCCAGAAATAAAAGTAAGTAAGAAAAAATTTGAAGAAATCTTACATATTATCAGACGTCCACAACAATATTCTGCTCAATTGAATAAAGATTTTCAGTTTGTGAAGACCAAAGATTACTTTTATATTGAAAAAAGGCGGATAATCACACCTTCACTCGAAATTTTAAGTGAAAATCCTAACGATGCAAGTTTTATGGAAGTATACTTACCTTTAGAAGGGCGATTAGAAATTCGCAAGCGACAACCTGGTGATCAAATATTGATTAATGGTCACCATAAAAAATTACGAAAGTTTTTTATTGACAATCATGTTCCCTTACAAGCACGTGAGAGCCCTCTCATCTTTGTCGAAAAAAAACTTTACGCAATCGTCGGAGTCGCATGCTCTGATTTGAGTAAAGCGCTCAAAAATGATAAAATTAGAAGAATATTATGGGTCAAACCCAGTATAGGAGAGGAAATCAACGATGCTCGAAAAAAATCTTGATAAGGCCATTGAAAAAGTACTAGTTTCAGAAGAAGAAATTATTGAAAAATCCAAAGAACTTGGAGAAATATTAACAAAAGAATACGAAGGGAAAAATCCTTTAGTTTTAGGGATTCTTCGTGGGTCAGTTCCTTTCTTAGCTGAACTAATCAAACATATTGATTGTCATCTTGAAACTGATTTTATGACCGTATCAAGCTATCACGGAGGAACAAAATCTTCTGGTGAAGTAAAATTGATTTTAGACGTTGATACAGCGGTTAAAGGTCGTGAAATCTTGATTGTTGAAGATATTATCGACACAGGTCGCACTTTAAAATATCTAAAAGAACTTTTGGAACATCGTGGAGCAAACGTAAAAATTGTAACACTTCTTGACAAACCAGAAGGAAGAATTGTTGAAATTAAACCAGATTATTCAGGATTTACCATTCCAAATGAATTTGTTGTTGGCTTTGGTTTGGACTACGAAGAAAACTACCGTAACCTCCCATATGTCGGGGTTTTGAAGCCTGAGGTTTATAGTAAATAATTCATTGATTTAAGTAGGTTAAAAATTTTCTCAGACTAAAGTATGAAAAAATCTCTGACCAATACTTACTATTAGCATTCCAAAAGGAAATATGCTATAACTAGGTATAGCTGTTATTGATTAGCTTGTATCCTTTATTACCAGTGATACTAAGAAGTAAATTCTTGGCTTTTCTAATAATAAATAAACAAAAGATAAGGAAAATATGAATAACAACAAACAACCAAGACAAGGAAATTTTGTAAAAAATATCTTAATGTGGGTTATATTGGCTATTGTTGTTGTTGTCGGTTTCAATTTCTTCTTCAGTAGTAATCAATCAGGAGTGGATAAAATTAGCTATTCACAATTGATGACTAAACTTGATGATAATAATATTGAAAACGTCACAATGCAACCATCAGATAGCTTAATTACTGTAACAGGTGAGTATAAAAAACCTGTAAAAGTAAAAGGAACAAACAATTTCCCACTTTTAGGTAACACTACAAGTGAAGTTAAAAACTTCCAAGCTTATATTATTCCAACTGACAGTGTTGTCAAAGATATCCAAAATGCAGCTAAAAGTAATGATGTAAAACTTAGTGTCGTTCAAGCGTCATCAAGCGGTATGTGGGTTCAAATTCTCTCATATATCATCCCAATGCTTTTATTTGTTGGTATCTTCTGGCTCATGATGGGTGGAATGGGCGCTCGTGGCGGAGGCGGCGGTGGAAATCCGATGTCCTTCGGTAAATCTCGTGCTAAACAACAAGATGGTAAAACATCTAAAGTTCGTTTTGCTGATGTTGCCGGTTCTGAAGAGGAAAAACAAGAGCTTGTTGAAGTTGTTGACTTCCTTAAAAATCCGAAAAAATATCATGATTTAGGTGCTCGTATCCCAGCAGGTGTTCTCCTTGAAGGCCCTCCGGGTACAGGTAAAACTTTGCTTGCTAAGGCTGTTGCCGGTGAAGCAGGAGTTCCTTTCTATAGTATCTCAGGTTCTGATTTCGTTGAAATGTTTGTCGGAGTCGGAGCTTCACGTGTTCGTGATTTATTTGAAAATGCGAAGAAAACTGCTCCATCAATCATTTTCATCGATGAAATTGATGCTGTTGGTCGCCAACGTGGTGCAGGTTTAGGTGGGGGTAATGATGAACGGGAACAAACCCTCAACCAATTGCTTGTTGAAATGGACGGATTCCAAGATGATGGAAACTCAGTAATCGTTATTGCTGCAACTAACCGTTCAGATGTGCTTGACCCAGCGCTTTTACGTCCAGGTCGTTTTGACCGTAAAGTTTTGGTCGGAGCACCAGATGTTAAAGGTCGTGAAGCTGTCCTTAAAGTCCATGCTAAAAACAAACCTTTAGCAAGTGATGTTGATTTACACACTGTTGCTACACAAACTCCTGGTTATGTCGGAGCTGATTTGGAAAATGTTTTGAATGAAGCTGCTCTTGTTGCTGCACGTCAAAATAAAAAAGAAATCAATGCTGCTGATATTGATGAAGGAATGGACCGTGCAATGGCTGGTCCTGCTAAGAAAGATCGTATTCAATCAATGCGCGAGCGTGAAATCGTGGCTTATCACGAAGCAGGTCATGCTATTGTTGGTCTCGTTCTTGAAAATGGATCTACTGTTCGTAAAGTTACCGTTGTCCCTCGTGGACGTATCGGTGGTTACATGCTTGCTCTTCCAGATGAAGAAATCATGCAACCAACTAATCTTCATCTCCAAGATCAACTTGCCAGCCTTATGGGTGGACGACTTGGTGAAGAAATTGTCTTTGGTGTAGCTACTCCAGGTGCATCAAATGACATTGAAAAAGCAACACACATTGCTCGTTCAATGGTAACTGAATATGGGATGTCTAAGAAACTTGGTATGGTATCTTATGAAGGAGACCATCAAGTATTTATCGGTCGTGACTATGGTCAGACTAAGACTTACTCAGAAGCTACTGCTGTTATGATTGATGATGAAGTGCGTCGTATTCTTGGTGAAGCTTATGACCGTGCTAAAGAAGCAATTGAAACACATCGTGAACAACATAAAGCAATTGCGCAAGCTCTGCTTAAATACGAAACGCTCGATGCGAAACAAATCATGTCGCTCTTTACAACAGGTAAAATGCCTGATGAAGCAGCTGCAGCAGAAGTACCAGAACCAAAAACATTTGAAGAATCTCTCAAAGATGCAAATGCGAATGTTGATGATTTTTCAAACATTAATATCTATAATGGTGAAGAAAAAACAGATTCTAAACCAGAAGAAAATAAGGAAAAATCGGAAGATGAAACAGCCAATTAAGGCTGTTTTTCTTTTTTTTTATGCTTTAGAATAATTCATTTAGTTTATTCTTGACAAAAAATATTATTTTGATATAATTAAATAGTTGTCGTTTGAGACGACTGACTTTCTTATTATGAATTAAATATATTATTTTGAAAAGTTAACACAGTTTATTCTTGACAAAAAAATATAAAAGTGTATAATAGAA
Source organism: Lactococcus sp. (assembly GCF_036648155.1). NCBI lineage: Bacteria > Bacillati > Bacillota > Bacilli > Lactobacillales > Streptococcaceae > Lactococcus > Lactococcus sp. The sequence goes on from NZ_JAVXIY010000001.1 coordinate 28,763, forward strand.
AAGTACTGTTTGAGACAGCACAACAATATATGGTCCGTTGGTCAAGGGGTTAAGACACCGCCTTTTCACGGCGGTAACACGGGTTCGAATCCCGTACGGACTATATCTGGAGGATTACCCAAGTCCGGCTGAAGGGAACGGTCTTGAAAACCGTCAGGCGTGTAAAAGCGTGCGTGGGTTCGAATCCCACATCCTCCTTTTTAATTATCGCGGGATGGAGCAGCTAGGTAGCTCGTCGGGCTCATAACCCGAAGGTCATAGGTTCAAATCCTATTCCCGCAATTAAAGGCTCGGTAGCTCAGTTGGTAGAGCAATGGATTGAAGCTCCATGTGTCGGCGGTTCGATTCCGTCTCGCGCCATTCTTTGTTAGCGGATGTAGTTTAATGGTAGAACCCCAGCCTTCCAAGCTGGCTACGCGAGTTCGATTCTCGTCATCCGCTTAGTTAACTTAATATGGGAGTTTAGCTCAGTTGGTTAGAGCACTGTGTTGATAACGCAGGGGTCCCAGGTTCGAATCCTGGAATTCCCATATTTGGTATTAATTGCATAGGAGATATACCTGTTCCCATGTCGAACACAGAAGTCAAGTCCTATTGCGCTGGAAGTACTTGGGGGTTGCCCCCTGGGAGATAAAGACGATGCCAAGTTTACATTGCGGATTAGCTCAGTTGGTAGTAGCGCATGACTGTTAATCATGATGTCGTCAGTTCGAGTCTGACATCCGCAGTAACTAAGTCACCTAAGGGTGACTTTTTTATTTTATAAATTTCATTAATAAATCTTGGCACGTCCTTTTGTGTCAGGATTTTTATTTACAGCCTTATTGATAGCGATTACAATATAATTATATTAGTTACTATGTAAAGGAGTCTGAAATGACTGATACTGTAAGCTTAAAAGTACGAGTTCAAAAACTTGGTACTGCATTATCTAATATGGTAATGCCCAATATTCCTGTTTTAATTGCCTGGGGGGTGTTGACGATGTTCTTCATTCCTGATGGTTTTACACCTAATAAAATTTTTGCAGCGATGGTTAGTCCCATGCTTGCTTTTCTTATTCCCTTAATGATTGGTTATACCGGTGGGAAAAATATTTATGAGCACCGTGGAGGAGTAGTTGGTGCGATTGCAACCTTTGGTTCAATAATTGCGACAGCTAGTATTTCTGTAGGTGGTCTGAATGCTAAAGGAAATGTTCCTATGATTTTAGGAGCGATGATTTTAGGACCTTTTGGCGCTTGGTTAATTAAAAAATTTGATGAATATATTCAACCACATATTAAAGCGGGCCTTGAAATGCTTATAAATAACTTTTCAGCAGGCTTAGTGGGATTTGGTTTATCTCTTTTTGCTGTTAAAGTGGTTGGCCCACTTGTGGCTTGGCTAACAGATGTGATGGGACATGGCGTAGACTTTTTAATCTCTAACCATTTGATTCCTCTTGCTAATCTTTTTATTGAGCCAGCGAAAATTTTATTTTTAAATAATGCAATCAATCAGGGAATCTTATCACCTTTAGGAATTCAACAGGTTTCTGAAAATGGGAAATCACTTCTATTTTTATTGGAAGCTAATCCCGGTCCAGGGCTTGGAATTCTGATTGCCTTTATGCTTTTTGGTAAGGGTTCAGCTAAAGCAACAGCACCTGGTGCGATTTTAATTCAATTTGTTGGTGGAATCCATGAAATTTACTTTCCTTATGTCATGATGAAACCTGCTCTCTTTTTTGCCGTCATGGCTGGCGGGGTGTCTGGAACTTTAACAAATAACTTATTAGGTTCTGGTCTTGCAGCTCCTGCTTCACCTGGTTCGATTATTGCAATCACGGGAATGGCATCTGGTAAATCAGCGGGTGGCTTTGCAAATGTTCTTTGTGTCTGGGCAGGGATTGCTGTAGCAGCAATTATCTCTTTTCTTGTAGCAGCCTTCATTTTAAAACGAGATAAATCGATGATTGATGATTCTGCTTTTGAAAATGCCAAAGTAGGAGTAGCTACTGATAAGGCTGTCAGTAAGGGACAAGACTCTGTCAGCAATATTGTTACTGACCATGTCGATTTTTCTGCGATTAAACACATCATTTTTGCTTGTGATGCGGGAATGGGTTCATCGGCCATGGGGGCTTCTATTTTGAGAAATAAAGTCAAAAAAGCTGGTTTGGGGCAAGATGTTACGAATGTCGCCATTGCTAACTTAAAAGCCGGTTCTGACACAATTGTCGTCACACAAGAGGAACTTGCGCCAAGAGCTGCGACAATGGCTCCTGATGCTCATAGATATTCAGTGGCTAATTTCCTTAACTCACCTCGTTACGATGAAATTATCAGTAATCTAATGAATACTGACGAAGCTTTCAGTGAACCTATCATTGCTGACGACTTGGTCAGTAGAGAAGAGATAGATTTGAATCAAATTGATGAAGTTGTTTTCGCTCATGATGGTTTACACATTGGTTCAAGTACTATGGGCAAAGAAACCTTACAGGCAATTTTTAGCAGACATGATGTCAAGATTCCTATTTCTGATGTTGAATTTATTGGATTAGGCGCATTTAATGCTAAAAACATCATGATCGTTACAAAAGAAGAATTCACGACAATAGCAAAACAGAAAGCTCCAAATGCTCAACATCTTTCCGTTGAGTCTTTGATTACTACTCCAGAATACATCAATATGGTAAATCGAATGAACAAATAAAAAATCAATTGATTAGCTGATTAGTGAATAAGTAGAAATCAAAACAAAAAGGAATATTTATGTTTTTAACAAGTCGTGAGCAAAAATTAATCCATACATTTTTGAAACGTGGAACGCTTACGATATCAGAAATGATGGAAATAACAGGAACAAGTCGCAGAACCCTTTATCGCGATTTAAATAACTTACAAAAATCTTTACCAGAAGAGATAAGTTTACAAACTTCTGAGGAAGGATATTTTATAAAAGGAGATATAAAGCAACTTTCTCAAGCTCATGAACTAGTAGAATATACGATGACTGAGCGCTTGTACGGTGAGATACTTTTATTGATTGAAAATAAAGCATCCATTTTGTCATTGACGGATTATTTTGGTATTAGTCAGCCAACGGTCACGAATGATTTGAGACAATTAGAACAGACCTTACTTGAAAATGAAATTTCATTAATAAGGGAGCGGGGCCTAAAGATTGAGGGATTAGAAGAGAATATTCGGTCAGTATTTGTGGCTGCAATATATAATTCTGCATCGCTTCAAGAATTGATTAGTAATCAACTTTCAGACAATAAACTTTTAAGTATCTTGGACTTAGATAAATTTAAGCAAGCTTATGATGCTTTTGAATCCCTAATCTTGCCAGAAGATATGACAGATAAAGTGAGAGTGCTGATGGAACTCTTTCTTGTAACAACTCTAATCCGGATAGACGAGGGATATTTCATCACAAGTGAGAGTCTTAGTAGTCCAAGCAAAGGAGCGTTGAACTTTGTTAATAAATTACTGACAGAGCTGTCAGTAACAAAATTTGTTGTATCTGAGATTACTTATCTTGCTTCGGTCTATGAAATTTTATATTTTGGATTTGGCCGAGAATTATTATCTATGGAAAAATTTGATACAGATTTCTCCTATAAAATTCGTCAGATTATTGATCGGGTTTCCACAAAACTTGAGATTGAATTTGGAAAAGACGACCGATTGTATGGTTTGCTTTATGCTCATCTCAAAGAATCAGAGATGTTACCCATTCTTTTTCCTAAAAAAGAAAATGATTTTATCAAAAAAATTAAGAAAGATAATCCAGAAATTTATAAAGCCGTCAATGAATCATTGAAGCTGATTTTTGATAAAAATTTTTCAGAAATGGAAATCACTTTTGTAACCCTTCATTTTGTGTCAACCTTGGAAAGAAGTGACCTTGTTTTACCATTGCGTTCAGCACTCGTAAGTAATCGTGGGCGGATTTCATGTGAATTTGTCATGAGTAACTTAAGGAAAAATTTTCCATTCTTAAAAAAAATAGACCTCATTCAAAATTCTGTGAAAGTTGTCAAATCCCAATATGATGTTATTTTTACTACTGAGAAGGAGTTTGATTATCTTTATATCAATCCAATGTTAGATCAAAAAAATCTGGATAATATTCGTCATCAATTAAGACATATTCAACAAAAATCGCGAACGCTAACTATTGATTCAAAAGAGCAAAGAAACTTTTTAAATCTTAATGACATATTTACGACTGGTAATGAAATTTTAAGCACTTTTGAAATTAAGACACTTTCAAACCAGCCAAAGTTGAGCGATACTGTAAAACAAATCGCTAAAACTGTAAATGAAGATGATGGAGAATTAGCAGAACTAATAGAAGAAAGATTTCGGGAGACACATCTGGCAATTCCTGAAACCAATATTGCTCTTTTTCATGCAGTTCATTCATCGATTTCAAGTCCACTATTCAAGATTTATGAGCTAAGTCAGGAAATTGAGGGGATGGCAATGGACCATCAAATGATAAAAATTAATCGTGTTTTACTACTTTTGGCACCTCCAGAAGTACCAGAATATGTTTCATATTTACTCGGAAAACTTTCAAGTTCGATTATTGAAAATAAGCTTTATACAAGAATATATGATTCCGGTAACTATGAAATTGTTAGTGAGTTGCTAAGGGAAATAATCATAGAAGCTGTTAAACAGTATGGTGATTAGGTTTACGGCGCGTGTAAACCTAGTAAACCAAGAAAGGTGAAGAAAAATGGAAATCCAAAAAGAGCTTATTAAAATCAATCAAAATTTTTCAAATAAGGAAGAAGCAATTAATTATTGTGGAAAATTGTTGGTTGATGGAGGATACGTCAACTCAAATTATGTTTCAGCGATGCTTGATAGAGATAAAGAATTATCGGTTTATATGGGTAATTTTATTGCGATTCCTCATGGGACGGATTCAGCAAAAAAAGAAGTTTTAAAAACAGGAGTCGTAATTGTCCAAGTTCCTCGAGGAGTAAATTTTGGAACAGAAGAAAATCCTAAACTAGCAACGATGCTTTTTGGAATCGCAGGAATAGAAGATGAGCATCTTGATCTCATTCAAAAAATCTCAATTTTTTGTGCTGACGTTGACAATGTTGTAAAGCTGGCTGATGCTCAATCAGTTGAGGAGATTGCAAAATACTTTGAAAATTAATCGATAAAATCAAAAAAATGGCACAACTTTCGGTGCCATTTTTTATATTTACCACCACAATGTAAAAGCTTACAATTGCTTATGTAAAGGAATTTTAGAAGATTCTATTTGAACTTTTTACTATCTAAATAAAGGAGCAGTAAGTAAGATGAAAAAAGCAGTACATTTTGGTGCAGGAAATATTGGTCGTGGTTTTATTGGGGAAATTCTAAGTAAAAATGGCTTTGAGATTTACTTCGTTGACACGAATAAGGCGATAATTGATGAACTTAATACTCGTCATTCTTATGAAATTGGTATCGCAAGTAGTAGTCCTGAAAAAATTTCTGTTTCAGGAGTATTTGGGATTAACAATGGTGAAAATCCTGAGGATGTAATTGAGGCAATTGCTCAAGCTGATATAGTAACGACAGCAATTGGACCAAATATTTTGCCTTATATTGCTGAGCTTGTTGCCAAAGGTATTCAAAAACGTAAAGAAGAGAATAAGCAAGTCCAAATAGATATTATTGCTTGTGAAAATATGATTGGGGGCTCAGAGTTTTTAGAAAAGAAGGTGGCTGAATATTTATCAGACTCTGATAAAGTTTACCTTGCAAACTACGTAGGGTTTCCTAATGCTGCCGTTGATCGCATTGTACCTGGTCAAAAGCATGAAGATCTTCTTTATGTTGAAGTAGAGCCCTTTTGTGAGTGGGTGATTGACGAGAGTCAGATAAAAAATAAAAATTTTAAACTTGAAGGCGTTCATTATGCCAGTAATCTTGAACCTTTCATAGAGCGTAAACTTTTCTCTGTAAACTCAGGACACGCTACAGTCGCTTATTCTAGCGCATATAAAGGTTATAAAACAATTTTGGAAGGTTTACAGCACAAAGAGATTTTAAGTGCTTTAAAGGGTGTACAGAAAGAAACACGCGCTTTACTTTTAGCCAAATGGCCCCAATATTTTACGGAAGAAGATTTGATTAGCTATCATCAAATGATTATCTCTCGCTTTGCTAATCCAAAAATTATTGATGAGGTGACGCGGGTTGCACGAACACCTATTCGAAAGTTAGGTTATGACGAACGCTTTATTCGCCCTATTCGTGAATTAAATGAACGTGGTCTCTCTTATCAAAATCATTTAGATATTGTTGGAAAAATTTTTGCTTATCAGGATGAAAATGATAGTCAGTCGGTTCAACTTCAAGAAAAGCTTAGCACAATGGACCTTCAAAGGCTTATTGAAGAAGTCACGGGCCTATCAAATAAAAAAATAATTTTGGAAATCGAACTAGTGATTAAGAAATATAAAAATGACAGCAAGTAGAAAGAGAACTTTTTATCAATGGATTTTCTGACTTGAAATTTAACCGCTTTCTCTTGAAAAAAAAGATAAAAAGTGTTATTATAGAACCATAGAAAAGCACTGGAATGTGCGAGCTCTTTCATTTTTTTGACCGACTATATTTGTATTGCATAGGGGTTCATGAGACATTCGGTAGCGTAATACCTCGAACGAAAGTAGGGGAAGCTGATGCGAAGCGAGAACACCCACCTAGCGTTTTAGCGGGTTCAATACACGGAGGAGCACACGGCATTCAATCAGTGTTTTTTTGCTATCTAAAACTCTTAGAGATAGAATTGTATTATAAAAAAACAGAAAAAAGTGTTAGTTTAAAAAGTATACCCTAGTGAATTGAGAGAATGTATGGTAATTTTCCTAATATCTAAATAGATTGATTTATAGGTTAGTGCGACCTACTTATTTCACTGCTACATCAAGGGTTATTATTGCAGTTGTATATTTTAAACCTAAAAAATATATTATTCTCTATCTTTAATTTCTGTGATTGGTTTTTTTCTAACCTTGCTAATCGTCTTTAACTCTAACAGAGTACTAAAATTTCAAAAGGTATTTCTTGTTTAATACTGATGTTATAAGAATTATGCTGAATCACTAAAGCTTCAAAACTTTATCATTCCTGTGTGTTGAACTTGGATGAATAACACACAGAAATAGTACACCAGGCGTAAATTCACTAATACAAAGGACACATGGTGAAAGATTGGGTAAGTATGTCACATCTAGATTTGTAACGTTTTTTGCGCACCTACCCAATCTTGGCGTTTTCAGAAAAAGCATGGTAAAATACACTAAGTTTGAAAATACAAAATGTGTTGGGAAAAATTATAATTTTATGAAATCTATAAATATTTTAAAACGTGAACTTGGGGAATTTGAGTTTCTTGGCTATGAGAATCAAAACAGTGAATATGAAGGGATGGTTATTCAACTCACTAGTAATAAAAAAATTGTACGTTCTCGACTAGCCAAAAAAACATCGAAAAAAGATGGATATTTTGTTGCATTTTGGGAAAAAAACAGTCTCAATGTTAATTGCCCCTTTACAGAAATAGATAGTCCAGAAGAGTTAGCGATTTTAATAGTTGATGAAGAAAAACAAGGGATATTCTTAATTCCTAAAGAAGTTGCTGTCAAAAATAAAATTTTAGCTAATAAAAATCAAAAAGGGAAAATGGCTATGAGGTTTTATCCATCTTGGTGTAAAAATTTAAATCCTACGGCCAAAAAGACTCAGAGCTGGCAGATTATTTATTTTAAAGAATGTTGAGGTAGCTCAAGTCCAATTTAGTAAATCAGAAAGGATTCACATCATGAAAAAAGGGGATATCATCATTTTATCTGATGGACAGAAAGCTACTGTTATATTTGGGGATGAATCAAATTATCAATACAGTTGCATTGTAAAATTAGAAGATGGTCAGTTAAAAGTAGTTGAAGGAAAAAGCTTATCTTTATCTCTATTAAATTAACACATCACATGCCCAAAAACTAAGAATCGACTTGAAAAGATTTATAAAAAAATTTCAAATTGAGAAAGAAGTTTATGAATAAAGACAGAGTGTCTATTATCATAGAAATAATTTTTATTTTATTACTCATTGTTTATGCTATCCATCAGCTAAACTATTAATCATTTATGGAGAGGGATATCCTGAAAAAAGACGCTAGCGGTGACCAAATAGTATTATATACGGTTAATCTAGCTTAACTAAGTATAACGATATTCTAAACATAACTACTGAACCATACTAAAAGTTGAATTATATTATTTGAGATATTGTTTTTGTATAATTAAGAACTAAATCAGAACACTTGTTTTAAATGTAAAAGCTTTATCTCATTAATATGCAGATTTGGTTTTATTTGTTATTAACCTTTGTTAATCTATTGATTGAGATATTTTTGTAAAATAAAAGTACCTCAAAAATGTGCCTATCTGACAACCACAATAAAAGGTCAGTCTAACTTTGTTTGTACCTGGATATGTGCCAAAACTATCTTTCGATTTTATAAACCCATAGTTTAATTTCTATGTGTTTTTTTTATTTATTAATTTAAAGATTTAGGAAAGAATAAAAATTAATATTACAAAAACGGACAAAATATAACTTTATGAAATTATTTGTGTGATTTCTGTTATAATATTAGGTGAAGCAAATTTATTATTGATTCTTGTTTAAAAATCAAGTGTCTGAGTTGATAAATTTGGATAAGAAGATAATAAGTAAGACTAGAAAGTGGATATTGTTGATTATTAGAGACTATAAGCCAAAAGATTTGGAAGAAATTATCAGGCTTTTTAAAAAGACTATTTTTGAGATAAATATTGCTGACTATGATTTAGCTCAAGTAGAGGCTTGGTCGAAAGTCGATAAGCTAAGCTTTAATGATAATTTGTTGGCTACGAATTCAAGGCTTGTAGTTAATCAAGATGAGATAGTCGGTTTTGGTAATATTGATGATAGAGGTTATATTGATTTGTTTTACATAAGTGCAGATTATCAAAGGCAGGGAGTTGGTCAGCAATTGTTAAAGGATTTGGAAAAAAGTTCTCAGGCTCTTATGTTTAGCGTTAATTCTTCGATTACAGCAAAAGCTTTTTTTGAAAAAATGGGTTATAAAGAATTGAAACAGAATCTTGTTTATTTGAGAGGACAAGAATTTATTAACTACACCTTACTAAAAAAGGCTAAATAATTTAAGCAAAATTTTTAATTTAAAGATTTAATCAAACTACGTGCAAGCGCTGAGCCATGATAAAAGCTGACAGGAGTTATTATTATGACAACGAAAACAGTCAATAAACATCTATTTGTCTGGTTGGGAAGTTTCCTATTTGGCGGACTTGGAGTCGACCGTTTTATGCGTGGACAAATTGGAGTTGGAATTTGTAAATTGTTATTCAACGGGTTTACTTTTGGGATTTGGTCTTTAGTGGATTGGATTATAGCAATGGTAAAAGCTTATAGTACTTATAATGACACGGAAGATATTACTTTTATTAATGGGGGCTACTCTAGATAAAGGCAAGTTTTTCTAAATGTATTCAATAAATTAAAAATAATTGATGATTGGATTTATAAATAAAAAAATAGATCCATATCATGGGTCTATTTTTTTATTTAATTCTTTTTATCTACCAAATCTAAAAGGAATTCATTGACACTTGGATAGATAGCTTCTTCACCAACTAGATTGATAAGTCCTGTTCTTCTAAAGGATTCTTTTAATTTCCCATTCATTGAAGCAAAGACAATTTGGCGATTTTCTTCATGGAAAACGCTATAAATATCAATCAGTAACTTAATGGAAGTGACATCAATCATTGGAACACCTCTTAGAGAGAGGACAATGTTTGTGTTTGTAGGAAGGGCATCAATGACCTGTTTTAGCTTACTGCTATTTAAAAAGAAAAGTGGGCCAGAGATATAAATGACAGTCCATTCGCTAAATACTTCATGATGATTTTGACTAATTCGTTCGGGTTCGATTTGAGAACTGTTAATTTCAATTTGGGAAATTTTTAAGATGAAAAGTAAGAAGCCAACGATGATTCCGGCTAATATTGCAGTACTCAAATCAAAAATAACCGTAATAATCATAGTTACAAAGAACTCAATCATCCCACTCTTTAATTTATTTTTGAATAAGAAACGAATTGCTTCCCATTCATTCATTCTTAGGGCAGTCATGATAAGAACACCAGCAAGGGCACTGAGTGGGATGTGTGTCATAAATGGGGCAAACAAGAACATTGATAAAAGTAAAATGAGCGCGTGAATAATACCAGTTAAGCGAGTTTGCGCTCCAGCCTTAATTGCCACACTTGTTCGAGCGATTGCGGCTGTGGCTGGAATACCTCCGAAGAAGGGGATAAAAATGTTCCCAATTCCTTGAGCGACAAGTTCTTGGTTATTATCCATTGGATGGTTAGTAGCACGTCCAGCAGATGCTCCACATAGGAGACTTTCAGTCATTCCAAGGACGGTGATGCTTATGGCTGGAATAAGGAGGGTCTTCATATCTTGAAGATTTATTTCAGTTAAACGAAGATGTGCTTGGGGAATGAGTGTTGTAGGGATTTTTCCTACGACTGGGACATTTAATTTTAAAGCAAGGACCGCAAGGGTTGAAAGAAGGATAGCCAATAAAGAAGCTGGAAATTTTTTCCCCCATGATTTGGGATAAAAAATCATTAATAAAATCGTTAAAAGTCCAATAATTGTTGAGGGATAATCAATATGTAACCCTCCGATAAATTTCATTAAATCAAAAAAAGAACCTGTAAAGTGTTCAATCCCGAAAAAGTTTTTAATTTGTCCGCTAGCAATAATGATTGCAATTCCTGAAGTAAAACCTGTAATGACTGGAGATGGAATGAGTGAGATAAGGTTTCCTAAACGGAAAATACCAGCAAGTAAGAGAAAGATCCCAGCCATGAAAGTGGCTATAAAAATCCCATTCATTCCGTATTTGCCAATGAGTGAAATTAAGATAGCGGCCATCGCTCCTGTTGGGCCTGAGATTTGATAAAAGGCTCCAGAAAAGGAACTAATAATTAGGCCTGCGACAATCGCTGTGATTAGTCCGGCTGCTGCCGTTGTTCCACTGGACACACCAAAAGCAAGGGCTAAGGGGAGAGCAACGGCTGCTACGGTAATTCCTGCCATCAAATCTTGCAAGAATTTTCGTCGATTGTAGTCTTTGAACTCTGAGTTAATAATACCTAAAAATTGTTTAATCATAATAATTCCTTTATTTTTTTATCACAATATTCTATGATAGCAGAGATAAGTGATCTAATCAAATAATTATCGGAATCGAAATAAAATCAAGATTAGATAGATTTCTTGTAATTAAAAAACCAGAAAATAAATTTATTACTAATATCTAATGAAAAACTGAAGAATAACTGTTAAAATAATGATAGAGATTTTATTAGGAGAGGAAGATAATGATAATTAAAACAATAAATTTAGAAGACTATAAAGAAGTTGCTGAACTTATTCGTGAATCTTTTAGTCAGTCAGAACATGGTTATGGTAATGAGGCTGAACTTGTTGATAAAATTCGTAATGAAGAAGGCTATATCAAAGATTTGGAAATTGTTGCTTTTGAAGATGGTAAAATCACGGGTCATGGGCTTTTAAGTGAGGTGAGTATTGTCAATCAGAGTCAGAGTTTTAAAGGTTTGGTATTAGCTCCTCTTGATGTTTTGCCTGCCTATCAAGGAAAAGGAATTGGAGCTGCAATACTATTAGAGCTTGAAAAAAGAGCCAAAATTTTGGACTATTCCTTTATCAGCATTTTAGGTCATGAAAGTTATTATCCTAGATTTGGCTATGTTCCAGCAAGTCAATATCAAATCCAAGCACCCTTTGAAGTTCCAGATGAGAACTTTATGATTAAAGAATTAATTGAGGGTGGATTAGAAGGAAAATCAGGAGTAATTCAATACTCAGAGGCCTTTAACTAAGGAGTAACTGTCTTTCAAAGTCTTGGGGGCTGGCTTGATATTTTTGAGTCAAGATAATAAAAATTCTTGCATTTTTGTCTATAAATCGGTATAATAAGCTAGTAAGTTGGCCCAGTAGCTCAGTTGGCTTGAAGCACTGCTTCAAGGTTGCAGATAGAAAAATTGCGAAGCAATTTATCATTACTACCACAGAATTTTAGAATTCTAGAAGTGGTCACAAAATATTCAACTTTTTATAGGTTGGCCCGGTAGCTCAGTTGGTAGAGCAGTAGACTCTTAATCTATGGGTCCAGGGTTCGAGCCCCTGCCGAGCCATAAATAGTAAAAGCACTCTAATTTTAAAAATTTAGAGTGCTTTTTTTACTGACAGGTTTGTCAGTAAAGTAAATAGTCTGAAAATAGTGTATAATATTGTCAAAAGATTTCTGTCAGTAGAACAGGATGGTAAGTAGAGGATGTTTTATGGATTTATTAAAAAAATTTAACCCTAATTTAGATAAAATTGAAATTTCACTCATTCGTCAATTTGACCAACAGGTTTCATCTATCCCTGATATTATCAAGTTGACGTTGGGAGAGCCTGATTTTTATACACCTGAACATGTCAAGCAAGCAGGAATTGCGGCGATTGAAAATAATCAAAGTCATTATACTGGAATGGCTGGTTTATTAGAATTACGTCAGGCTGCTAGTGAATTTTTGCTAAAAAAATATGGTTTATCTTATGCTGCTGAGGATGAAATATTAGTCACTGTTGGAGTGACCGAAGCCATTTCTAGTGTTTTGCTGTCAATTTTAGTTGCGGGTGATGATGTTTTGATTCCAGCCCCTGCATACCCTGGCTATGAGCCTTTAATTACGCTTGCTGGCGGTTCTTTGGTCGAAATTGATACCAGAGCTAACGATTTTGTTTTAACGCCTGAGATGCTTGATCAAGCGATTATTGGGCGTGAGGGAAAAGTTAAAGCTGTTATTTTGAATTATCCCGCAAATCCTACAGGAGTAACTTATAATCGTGAACAAATCAAGGCTTTAGCTGAGGTTTTGAAAAAGCATGAAGTTTTTGTAATTGCTGACGAGGTTTATTCTGAATTAAATTATACTGACCAACCGCATGTGTCAATTGCTGAATATGCCCCTGAGCAAACGATTGTTCTTAATGGTTTATCAAAGTCACATGCGATGACCGGTTGGCGAATTGGATTAATCTTTGCGGCGCGTGAATTAGTGGCACAGATTATTAAGACGCACCAATATTTGGTGACTTCGGCTTCCACTCAGTCTCAATTTGCTGCGATTGAGGCTCTAAAAAATGGAGCTGATGATGCCCTGCCGATGAAAAAAGAATATCTTAAACGTCGTGATTATATTATTGAAAAAATGTCAGCTCTTGGTTTTAAAATTATTGAACCAGATGGAGCTTTCTACATTTTTGCAAAAATTCCAGCTGATTTGGAGCAAGATTCATTCAAGTTTGCGGTTGATTTTGCAAAAGAAAATGCAGTTGCCATTATTCCCGGTATTGCTTTTGGTCAGTACGGTGAGGGATTTGTCCGCTTGTCTTATGCGGCTTCAATGGATGTCATTGAGCAGGCAATGGCAAGGTTAACAGATTATGTAACTAAAAAACGTGGCTGAGAAATCTGTCAGTAAAATTAAAATCACTGATGGCAATTGCAAGAGTTGTCAGTGATTTTTTTGATATAATGAAGTAACTTATTGAAAGGGGAAAATCATGCGTGATGCCGAAACTCAAGGTTTAGTACTTTATAGTCGTAATTACAAAGAAAAAGATAAATTGGTCAAGATTTTTACAGAGTCTTTTGGTAAGCGGATGTTTTTTGTCAAAAATTTTGGAAAATCTCCTTATGCCAGTTCCTTACAAGCTTTTACTGATGGAAAATTGACTGCAACAATTAATGACGGAGGATTTTCTTTTATCGAAGATGTCAGTGAAGTCGTTGTTTATAAAAATATTAGTGCAGATATTTTCATCAATGCTCATGCCTCTTATATCATAAGTTTAGCTGATGCAGCCATTTCTGATAATCAATACGACCCAGCACTTTATGGATTTCTAAAGCGAAGTTTGGAACTTTTAGACCAAGGATTTGATATGGAAGTCGTGACTAATATTTTTGAATTACAAGTTCTTCATCGTTTTGGGGTTTCATTGAACTTTTCAGAATGTGCTTTTTGTCATAAAACAGTAGGACCATTTGATTTTTCATATAAATTTAGTGGCTGCCTTTGTCCAAGGCATTTCGATGAAGATTTGCGAAGAAGTCATCTTGACCCTAACGTGATTTATTTAATCAATCTCTTCCAAGAAATTTCTTTAGATGAATTAAAGAAAATTTCGATAAAATCAGAAATGAAAGCGAAAATTCGTCAATTTATTGATGGACTTTATGATGAATATGTTGGGATTCATTTAAAATCCAAAAAATTCTTGGACGAAATGTCTGGTTGGGCGGATATTATGAAATAAACCTGTGGATAAGTCGCTGGAAGTTCTGTCAGTAAACTTATCCACAGTGGAAAACTTAAAATTACTGACAGAAATATTTAGAGAGTTTTGCCAGTAAATTTTCCACAAAAAAAACCACTGATAACTCGTCAGTGGTTTTTTTATTTTATTAAACGTGAATTGGCAAGCCATCAGCCAATTCAGCTGTATCCATAATCGCTTCACCAAGTGTTGGGTGAGGTTGGATGGTTAATGAGATATCTTTAGAAGTCAAACCATTTTCAATCGCTAGTGATAAACCAGAGATCAAGTCAGATGCGCCAGGACCAACGATTTGAGCACCAATTAAGGCCCCTTCTTTAGTTTCGGTAATCAAACGTAAGAAACCAGTGGTATCATTCATTGAAATGGCACGACCATTTGCAGCAAATGGGAACTTAGAAATCTTGACATCTTTACGGTCTTTAACTGATTCAGGTGTTTCTCCAACTGTTGCTAGTTCAGTTGTTGTATAAGCAACGGCTGGCAAAGCAACGTGCAAGTCCACATCATCTTCAGCTCCAGCAATGGCCGCTGCAGCAACTTTAGCTTGGAAAGAAGCTTTGTGTGCGAGCATTGGTCCAGGAACCACATCACCAATCGCGTAAATATGAGGAACATTTGTTGCATAAGAATCGTCAACTTCAATCAAACCACGGTCAGTCAATTTGACATCAGTATTGTTCAAGCCAATCAAATCAGTATTTGGACGACGTCCAACAGAAACGAGTAAATAATCACCGGTTACTGTTTGTTCTTTTCCGTCAACTTCAAAAGTTAAAGTCACATCTTTATCGGTTTGAGTAGCTGATTTAGCCATCGCCGAAGTAAAGATTTCAGAACCAGCAGATTTCACACGATTCGCAATGATATCAGACATTTCTTTATCAAAACCGTTCAAAATGTGGTCCAAGCCTTCAACAATTGTAATCTTAGAACCGAGCATACGGTAAGCTCCACCAAGCTCAGAACCAATAACGCCACCCCCAACAATAATCAAATGTTTAGGCACTTCTGGAAGTGACAAAGCACCTGTTGAGTCAATAATACGACCACCAAATGGGAAAGATGGGATTTCAATAGGACGTGAACCAGTTGAGATAATTACATCGTTGAACTGCAAAAGTTGGAAACCATCTTCTTGTTCAACATTGATTGTATTGTTATCAATAAACTCAGCTGTTCCTTGAATTACGTCAACTTTGTGTTTTTTAAGTAGCATTTTAACGCCACCTGTCAACTGGTTGACAACTTTATCTTGTTTCCATTTTTGGGCAGATTCCCAGTTTAATTTAACATTTCCGACAGAAAGTCCAAAAGGATTTTCACCCTTTTCTTCTTCCAAAGATTCTTGATAATGATGACCGATATTAATCAATGCTTTTGATGGGATACATCCAATATTTAAACAAACCCCACCGACATTATCTTTTTCAATAATCGTAACTTTTTTACCAAGTTCAGCCGCACGGATGGCCGCAACATAACCGCCAGGGCCTGAACCAATAACAACCAAATCAACTTCTGTTGCTTGTGCACCAACAACCATTTTTTATTCCTCTTTTCTTGTAAACTTCAATGTCAACTAGGATTTACAACGTTGTAAACTTACTGACAGACTTGTCAGCAAATAAATTATATTTTTGTCAGTAAAAACAGAACAAATCAACCTTTTAAATCACTGACGAAATGATATTTTCACTATTTTTCCAAGTCGAGCCTTGTCCTAAGAATTTTATTTAAAAACTATGACGAAAAATTATGAAAACGATATTTTTTCATAAGTTTTCTAATAAGACGATTAGCGAATGTCCGCTAGGAATTCGCGTGTAATGAATAGGGGCTTCAGCACCATTCATTACATCGTATTAAATTTCCATCAGCATGAACTCAGGGTCAGCCAAAAGTGATTTCAAGTAGTTAAGTGATGTTTGACCCAACATCCCATCAATCAAACGGTGGTCATAAGTCATAGACAATTTCATGTTTTGTCCGACAACGATTTCACCTTCACCATTGACAATTGGTTCTTTAACAATTGAACCCAAGCCTAAAATCACAACATCAGAACCGTTGATGATTGGTGTAAACCAAGAACCACGAGCAGAACCAATATTTGAAATTGTAATCGTTGAACCTTGCATTTGTTGAGGTTTAAGCGTTCCTTCACGTGTAGCAGTCGCTAATTCAGCAATTTCTTTTGCAATTTCAAGAATTGATTTAGTTTCAGCTTCATGAATGACTGGGACATATAAACCAGTTGGGGCATTTACAGCGATTCCAAGGTTGACATGTTCATGATAAACAATTTCTTGCTTATCATAGTCAACAGAAGCATTAATTTCTGGGAACTTATGAGCAGTAGTTGCCAAGGCTTTAGCAACATAAGCAAGGTAAGTCAATTTGATATCTTGTTTTGCTGCTACTTCTTTGAAGACGGCGCGATGTTTAACAAGTTTAGAAACTTCCACTTGATCAAAGTTTGTTACTGGTGGAATATGAGTGTGTTGAGCAGTCATAACTTTAGAAACAACTTTACGAGTTGGATTCATTGCTTCACGACGATCTCCAGCCACAGATTTAACAGTTGGGGCTTTTTCCGTAGCTTTATCGGCTTTAGGTGCAGGTGCCACAGGAGCTGATTCTGGAGCCACAGGAGCAATTGGTGCAACACTACCAGATTCAAAAGCTTTAACGTCAGCCAAAGTTGTATGCCCATGACGACCAGTTGCAGGTACTTGAGTTAAATCAATTCCCGCTTTATGAGCATAATGACGGACAGATGGCATGGCAAGAATATGTCCAGTAGAAGTTGTTTTTGTCAATGGCGCATCAGTAGGTGCAGCGGCTGCTTTAGGAGCTTCCGCAATTGGCGCAGGACTAGCAGCAGGCGCAGGATTACTTGAAGATTCACCATTTCCATTGTATTCAATCAAAGGAGCACCAACTTCTACAGTTGTTCCTGCTTCGACGAAAAGTTTTGTGACTTTTCCAGAGTAAGGAGAAAGAATCTCTTGCATGAGTTTATCGTTTTGAACTTCTGCAACAGGATCATCTTCTTTAATTTCATCTCCAACTTTAACGAGCCAGTTGGCAATATCGCCTTCATGCATTCCTTCACCAATATCAGGCATGGTGAAGATTTGAGCATTGCCAGAAGGAGCATCAGAACTTGCTGTTTCTTGAGCGGAAGGAGTAGGAGCAGCTGCAGAAGTTCCTGAACCGTCTCCATCAAACTCAACCAAAGGAGAATCAACTTCTACAGTTGTTCCTTCTTCAACGAAGAGTTTTGTTACAGTCCCAGAGTAGGGAGAGAGAATTTCTTGCATGAGTTTATCATTCTGTACTTCAGCAATTGGATCATCTTCTTTAACAACATCTCCAACTTTAACTAACCAGTTGGCAATGTCCCCTTCGTGCATTCCTTCGCCAATATCAGGCATTTTAAAAATCTCAGTCATAATCAACCACCTCTTTAACTTTATTCACTATATCTTCAGCTTTAACTGCCCAATCATTTTCCGCTTGTGCAAATGGGAAAATTGAGTCTGGACCAGTTACGCGTCCAATAGGTGCTTTAAGATTCAAGACAAAACGTTCTGAAATTTCAGCCATTACATTTGCCGCAATACCAGCGGTACGCTGAGCTTCTTGAACAACAACAACACGTCCAGTTTTTTCAACTGTTTTACCGATTGATGCGATGTCAAGAGGAGCAACAGTTCTAAGGTCAATAACTTCAGCTTTGATTCCATCTTTTTCAAGTTGTTCAGCAGCTTTGAGAGCAAGAGGAACAGTTCCACCATAAGCAATGATTGAAACATCAGAACCCTCTTTAGCCACGGCTGCTTGGTCAAGCGGTGTTGTGTAGTAACCCTCAGGAACTTCACCTTTTAATGAACGATAAAGGTGGAGGTTTTCAAGGAATATAACAGGGTCATTATTTTCAATTGATGCGAGTAGCAAACCTTTAGCATCCGCTGGATTTGAAGGCATAACCACACGTACCCCAGGGAGTTGTGAAAACAATCCTTCGATTGAATCAGCATGCATTTCAGGTGTTTTAGTTCCGATACCATAAGGCGTACGCACGACAATATTATTTGAACGAGTGTTATTAAAACGATAACGTGTCCGGCTCATTTGTCCGGCAATCGAGTCGAAAACTTCAAAGATAAAGGTCCCGAATTGGATTTCCATAATTGGGTGGAAACCTTGTGTTGCAAGACCAATTGCCATTCCACCAATTCCTGATTCTGCGAGTGGAGTATTGAAAACGCGGTCTTCACCATATTTTGCTTGAAGTCCGTCAGTGGCACGGAAAACCCCACCATTTTGTCCGACGTCTTCACCAAAAATGAGTGCATCTTTGTCTTTTTCAAGCGCCAAATCAAGCGCTTCTGTAATTGCTGCAATATAAGTTTTTACTGCCATTCTTATTTGCCCTCGCTTTCAAATTTTGCAATTTGTTCTGCCATTGCTTGGCTTGGCACTTCAAGTGTATTTTTAATGAAGCTTGAAATTTTTTGTTTTTCAACATTATTTGCTTTCTTGATATCAGCATCAATACGTGCATCAAGCTCAGCAACATAAGCTTCTTCTTTATCTGTATCCCAAAGTCCTTTTTCAGTTAAGAAATTACGCATACGGACGAGTGGTTCTTTTTTCCACCAAGCTTCAATATTTTCTTTAGTACGATAACGAAGTGGGTCATCACCAGCCGTTGAATGGGGTTCAAGACGGTTTGTAATAGCTTCAATAACAACCGGACCATTTCCAGCTACTGCCCAAGCACGAGCTTCTTTAGAAGCAAGATACATGGCAATTGCGTCCATTCCATCAACAACGATAGACGGAGCGCCGGCAGCCCAACCTTTAGCGGCCAAATGAGGAGCAGCACTTTGTAGGCTACGAGGAGTCGAAATGGCATAACCATTGTTTTGGATAAAGGCAACAAGTGGGGCTTTATAGGCACCAGCAAAGTTGATTCCTTCATAAGTGTCCCCTTGTGAAGAACCCCCATCTCCAGTGTAAACGAAGGCTACAGCATCTTTTTTACGTTTTTTAAGTCCGAGTGCGACACCAGCGGCCTCAACGTATTGAGCACCGATAATAATTTGTGGAAACCATGAGTTTACAGGTTTACCATCATCAGTGGTGTATTCATTACCAAGTTGATGTCCACGAGACCAAAGAAGCCCTTTCCAAATTGGCCAACCTTTAGCGTAGATTTGTGGCAAATCACGATAACCTGGGAAAAGCCAGTCTTCCTCAGTGAAAGCAAAAGCTGAGGCCATTTGAGAAGCTTCTTGACCAGCGTGAGGTCCAAAGAATCCCATACGTCCTTGTTTAGCTAATTTCATTGAGCGAATGTCAACTTGTCGTGCAAAAAGCATGCTTTTAAAGAGTTCAACGAGTTTTTCATCAGAAAGTCCTGCACGTTTAAGACCTTCTTCGTCAACAATTTTTCCTTCTTCATTAAGAATTTGTAGCATTGGAAATGCGGTGTCTTGCAGTGATAGCTGCGCTTTGAAATCTAAGATTTGTTCTGAATTTGACATAATAGATTCCCTTTCTATTTTATGTGTCTATAATTAGAAATTTATCATTTTTTGGAGAAATTTCCTAAGGTTATGCTTGTGAAATAAGTTAGTCGACTCGATAGTCGGCTTTGAACATTTCAGAAAGTTCGGTATTTTGAATTGTTCCAAAATATTGCCCGTCCTTATTTGCTTCAAGGACTTGTAGGACGGCTGCGGGTTCAAATTCGACACCAATAAATTGGTCTTTAATATCCCGCCAGTCGCGAACCCCCAAGAAATCTCCTTGGAAATTAATTTCGGTAATTTTACCATTTTCAACATTGACTTGAATATCAATGGCTCCGCCAGTAAATTTAGCGTGGTTTTGGAAGGAGAATTTTGGTGATTCACCATAATTCCAGTCCCATGTAGCAAATTGTTCATCACGTATTTTTTTGATGGAATCAAGTTGCTCATCAGTTAAGACCAGTTCGCCATCTTTTCCTTCGTCAGTGAGGTAGTATTTCAAGGCTTCAATAAATCTATCTAAGCTTAATTCATCAGGTGCAAAATCTTTAATATTTCCCACACGAGCGCGAACTGATTTAGCCGCTTTACTGACAAATTTTTCATCAGAAACATTGAGAGAACGAATCATAGCTTCAACATCAGTGTCCCAAAGGAGGGTTCCGTGATGCATGAGATAACCTCCGGCATAGCGTTGCGCATTCCCTGAAATCTTTTTGCCTTCAACTTCAAGGTCATTACGTCCGGTGATTTCTGCTTTAATTCCTACAGCATGAAGTGCTTCATACATAGGCTGAACAAACTTTTTAAAGTTTACAGAACCAGAATTTTCAACTGGAACAAAAAAGGTGAAACAAATGTTACCCTCATCATGATAAACAGCGCCACCGCCAGATACCCGACGAACAACTTGGACCTCATGACTGTCAATGTAGTCCTGATTTACTTCGGCAAAAGTATTTTGGTTGCGCCCAACAATAACCGCACGTTTGTTTTGCCAGAGAGCAAAAACAGGCTCAGTTGGCTTTAAGTTGTAAAGAAGCCAGCTGTCCATCGCGATATTGGTGTAAGCGTCTTGACCTAGATAGTTAATAAATTGCATATTTATGCATCCCTTCCAAATCCTTGTGCTTATTTTGTCAAATAAGTTTGACAAAATAACACGCACGATTTAATTATACCCTTTGTGAAACAAAATGTAAAGAAAAATGCTTCACGCTTACAATTGCTACACTATGTGATTTTATCTTCAAAATTTTGTGAAGTAGATATCATTTATGGACAAAAAAGCAGCCTATTTTGGCTGCTCTTGAATTTGTTGACGAATTTTTAAGGCTTGTTCAGGATAATCGGTAATGATTCCAGCTACATTTTGTTGAAAAGCTTTGCGCATTTCAGACTCTTGATTAACGGTCCAGAGGCGAAAGGGTCTATTAGAAGCTTTTAGAAGAAGTGGGTGCTTGAGTGCGTAATTTCTGCGGGGATGAATTCCGGTGATAAAGTCGGTCAATATTCCCTCTTGGCGTTTTTTTAAGTGTAAAATATTTTTTGTTAAATAATTTATTTCAATCTTAGGCTCAAGTTCGTGAATTCTTTTTAAGGACTGCAAATTAAAGGAGCTATAAATATAAATAAAAGGCCATTTACTCTCTGTCATTAATTCAGATAATTTTTTTTCAATTCCAGGATAGTTAAATTTATCGGTTTTAATTTCAATATTTAAATAACCGCTAAAGGATAAATCTGTCAGTAATTTTAATACTTCTGAGAGGCGAGGAATTTTTTCGTCAGCAAAATTAGGATGATACCAAGAGCCAGCATCAAATTTTTGTATATCAGCAGAAGTCATTTTTCTAACTAAGCCTTTGCCGTTTGTTGTCCGGTCAATTTTTTCGTCGTGGATGACGATTAATTCATTATCAAGCGATAAATGGACGTCTAACTCGATTCCATCAGATTGAACGCGGATGGCTTCACGAAAGGCAGCAAGTGTATTTTCTGGATTATTAGATTTTGAACCACGATGCGCAAAAACTAAGGTTTTTGAATTCAAGTTTGGCTTGAGAGGTTGCTCAGTTTTGAATTTATTTACTCTTTTTTTATCAAGTTGAGTAAGTATTTTATTGAATACACTGGATAAGAAATTCATCAGATATTGCCTTTCAATTTTTGAATTAATTTTGCTGACGAAGATTCAAAAAATCCTCTGACAAACTTGTCAGCAAATTTATAAATGAGATTCTTCATATTCTTGCTCAATTTCACTGACAAAAAGATGCATGATTTTATCGCGTTTTTCGCCCAATCGTTTTCCTTCTGTGGTATTCAATAAATCTTTCAACAAAAATAATTTTTCATAGAAGTGGTTGAGTGTTGAGTTATCTTGCTGAGCATGATAATCCTCTTTAGACTTATAGGTCAAAGGCTGAAGATTTGGGTCATAAATGACTCTATTTTTTGCCCAACCATACTCAAGTGTACGAACAATCCCCCAGGCTCCCATCGTATCCAGGCGGTCCGCATCTTGGACAATCTGTCCATTCAAAGTCAGTGCTTTTTTTTCACTTAAATTACTTGAAAAACTCATGTTGTCAATAATCGAAAATATTTCATCACTAACTTTTTTACTTATTCCAATGTCATTTAAAAAATTGAGGACTTTTATCTTTTGTTTAGGAACATCAGTCGTTAATTTTTCGTCATAAGTATCGTGCAAATAGCAAGTGGCAAGGACAAGCTCAGAATCTGCTGCTGGTTCTGTCAGTAGAATTTTTTGAGCAAGATTCACAACCCGCTCGATATGATCAAAACCGTGTCCATCATTGCTGCCACTATGAATTTTTCGCGCAAAATTGGCAATTTCTTCTAATTTATTCATGAATTTCATTATAACAAAAAAACGACTAGAGCCGTCTTTTTGGTTTTTATTAAGCTTTCTTTCCGGATTTGAAGAAAGCAAACAAAGTGAATTGTTTATAAAAGATCGCCTATGAGGGAATATTTTCAAAATTTTATCATTCATTAATGGGCATAAACATGTTGGAAAATAAGATAAGTTTCAAAATACTACTTATCTAAAATAATTGATTCCCATTGCATTCTTGACTTCATCAAGCGTTTGGCTAGCTACAGCTTCGGCTTTTAAAGAACCAGCCTTGAGCATATCGTAAACATAATCCATATTTTGCGCAAATTCAATACGTCGTTCGCGAATTGGTGAGAGTTCACGTTCAAGCACTTCAAGAAGGAAACGTTTTGTCTTCACATCGCCAAGACCTCCCGCTTGATATTGGGCTTTCATTTCGGCGATTTGTTCAGCATCTTCAGCTTTACCGAAAACATCAAGATAATGGAAGACCATGTTCCCTTCGATTTTACCAGGATCTTCCACTTTGATGTGGTCAGGGTCAGTATACATTGACATGACTTTTTTCTTGAGTGTATCCATGTCATCAGCAAGGAAAATTCCGTTACCGAGTGATTTAGACATTTTGGCATTTCCATCAAGTCCAGGCAAGCGACCGGCAGCTTCATTCTCAGGGTAAATTCCTTCTGGTTCAACCAAAATATCAGTATGGTAAGCATTGTTGAATGAGCGAACAATCTCGCGTGTTTGCTCAATCATTGGTTTTTGGTCATTTCCGACTGGGACATGAGTGGCTTTGAAAGCAGTAATATCAGCAGCTTGAGAAACAGGGTAAACCAAGAATCCCGCAGGAATTGATTCCCCAAAAGCTTTTTGGGCAATTTCTGTTTTTACAGTAGGGTTGCGTTCAAGTCGAGCAAGTGAAACTAAGTTCATATAATACATTGAAAGTTCAGCTAATTCGGGAATTTGACTTTGAATAAAAATCGTTGATTTTTCAGGGTCAAGTCCTGCTGCTAAATAGTCAAGAGCAACATCGCCGACTGATTGACGAATAAGTTCAGGGTCTTTGGCATGGTCAGTCAAAGCTTGTTGGTCAGCTAAGAAAACAAACATATTGTATTTATCTTCATTTTGCATCTTGACACGATTTTGTAGTGAGCCAACATAGTGGCCAATATGAAGTTTTCCCGTTGGACGATCGCCGGTTAAAATAGTTGGTTTTGTCATTTTTTTCTCCTTTGTAGATGAGTTTAGTTTGTTTATTTGAACAGTGTAAACTGGTTTACACCTAATAAAAAAAATAAAAAAAGCGCCCGTAGAACTATAAAAAGTCCTACGGGCGCTTTTGAGCGCGGTGCCACCGTAATTTTAAAATCAAATGATTTTCTTAAGACCTGTCAGTAAACAGGTTGCTGTGTAACGGAAGCGGCCGTGATTCATTATTTTTTTAAATCAAATTCATTAATTAATAACAAGCCCATTCACCTTGCTGAAAACGTTGGTTTACACAACCACCAACTTCCTAGAGATTTCAAAATCAAAGTTACTTTCTTGTTGTTATAAATTTTACACTTTTTGACTAAAAGTGTCAAACTAAAAAAGTAGAAAATCAATTTCTTGAATTAGCAAAGGCAAAAAGCTATACTCAGATTAGAGTAAAGATTTAAAAATAAAACATAGGAAACTCAAAATAGAAGGATAGCAATAGCTATTTTAGGAGGAAAATATGGCAAATATATCAAAAGCATCAGCACATTGGGAAGATACCCTAGAAAACGGTTTTGGAACAATTTCGGCAGAAAGTTCTCAAATTTTTACAGAAACTCCTTATAATTTTAAGGCTCGTTCTGAAAGTCAAGCGCACATCACAACTCCAGAAGAACTCTTAGGTGCCGCTCACGCTGCCTGTTTTAGTATGGCCTTTTCAATGGTTTTGGGGCAAAAAGGCTTGGTAGCAAAAAGTATTGACACAACAGCGGATGTCACTTTTGAAACGACAGCAGATGGTCCAGCGATTACAAAAATTAAATTAACTAATCATTCGGTAATTCCCGGAATTTCTGAAGCAGATTTTCAAGAAATTGCAAAGATTGTGAAAGAAAGTTGTCCAGTTTCTAAGGCATTAGCCGCTGTAAATATCGAACTCGAAGCTACTTTGGGATAAGTTCTCTTTGAAATATTAATCTAAAAACTAAGTTATCTTAAATAGCTTAGTTTTTTTGCTTATACTGGGGAAATAATGAGAAAAAAGGGGAGCTTTCTGATATAATTTAACTAATAAAAATTTTAATAAAGTCTTATCTTATTAAAGTAAGAGAGGTTTCGATGAAAGAAAATAAATTATTATCACCGGCTGCCATTTTTTTGTTGGGAGTGAATTCCATAATTGGCTCAGGTATTTTCTTACTTTCTGGAAAAATATATGAAGACGCTGGGATTTGGAGCTTGCTAGCCATTTTATTTGCTGGTCTATCCATTTTTGTAATTGCTTTTGCTTATGCAAATATGAGTAAGATTTACTCAAAAAATGGTGGAGCTTTTGTTTATGCCAAAGAAACATTTGGGCGCTTTCCGGGTTTTATCGTTGGAATGGTGACTTGGTTATTGGGGACAGTGACATTGGCAACGGAAGTTTCAGCCTTGCTTACCGCCTTGAAAATGATTTTACCAAATCTTAATAGTCGATTAATTGGCTTGATTATTATTTTAGCTCTGGGCTTGATTTCCTATTTTGGAAGTTCAATTATTGCTGGTTTAGATAATCTGACTTCATTTGTAAAGATAGTCTTGGTTCTTGTTTTTGTCTTTACTTGCTTGTGGCTGGTGCGTGGTGTCAATTTTTCAACTACAAGTTTACTGACAAGTTCATCAGCAAATTTAGGTGGTTTCAAAGGATTTTTATCAGCTTATGGGACTGTTTTCTTCTTTTTCACAGGCTTTTCATTTCTGCCAGTCAACGCAGAAAAGATGAAAAATCCAGCAAAAAACTTACCTAAAATGATGTCACTGGTGATGCTCACTTGCTTAGCGGTCTATTTGATTATTCAAGCAATTACAATTGGAGCGCTTGGTCCTGAATTGACTAAAACATTGGTTCCAGCGGCAACGGCTTTTAGTAGAGTTGTAGGGGCAATCGGGATTCCACTCTTTGTCATTGGGATTTGTTTTTCAATTTTTGGTGTGATTGTAGCAACTACGTTTAATACACCAACTATCCTAGCAAGTTTAGCTCAAGCACATGAAGATGTTCCAATGTTTGTTGCGAAAAATAATCGCTTTGGAACACCAAGTTGGGCGATTATTTTGACGACACTGTGTGCCATGGGTCTTTTTCTAAGTGGTAACTATGTTTTTCTGAGTGGTTTAACCGTATTTATGAGTTTTGTTCAATATTTATCAACCGGTCTTGCCAATATTAAGAAAAAATTCCTGTGGATTGGAATTGGTTCAGTACTTTTTTCTCTTGTTTTACTGACAAGTTTTACTTTGTCTGTTCTACTTTTAGGTCTAGGAATAATAATTTTATTAGTGATTATTTATTTTGTCGTCAAACTAGATGATGACGAACGTGAAAAATGGCTTAAAGAACATCAAGAAAAATCAAAAGCTGCGGATGTTAATACTGTTAAGCGTTTATAAGTGATTTTTAGATATTTTATTTTACTGACAGCTTTGTCAGTAAGGTCAGGAGAAAATATGACTAACAGAGAATACACTTTTTGGTTACTGAGCAGCATTTTTTTAGTGATTGGTTTAATATTTCTGTTCATTTCGACCCATTCAATACAGAATTATGGTTTTGTTTTTTTGGTAATTGGCTTGATTTTAGTTTTTTTCATCAAGGACAAAAATGCCCAAGGAAAACTAGTACCTAAAAAGTTTTATCAGAAAAAAATTTTTTGGACATGGATTTTCATTCCAGTGCTTGTGATTTGGTTTATTTATGTTGTCATTTTAAAAAATGGCTCCTCTTATAATTTTGTAATGGTTATTTTAGTTGCTGAGACGATTATTTTTAACTATTTTGGTACAAAATATAACTGGTAAAGAAAAAATTACTGACAGGTTCAGTCTGTCAGTAAAAAAACTCGGTTTCCCGAGTTTTTTATTTGTCCATATTTTCAAAATGTTTGACTAACTTACCAGAAACATCTGACTCTAACATTTTGTGAATTTGTTTCAAAGCAGAGGCAATCGCAAATTCACTTGAATTTCCGTGAGCCTTGACAACCGGTGCTTTAAGTCCAACAAAAGCAGCTCCACCAGCTCCGTCTGTGCTCATTAAATCTTTAAGTCCAGACAAAGGTTTTTTGATTAGAGCTCCACCGATTTTAGTGGTGACACTTCCGGCCATGATTGCTGATTTTATTTCTTTCATGAGAACAGTCGCTGTCCCTTCGATTGCTTTCAAAATGGCGTTTCCCGTGAAACCATCAGTTACTACAACGTCAGCTCCACCAGAGAGTAAATCACGTGATTCAATATTTCCAATAAAATTAATTTCAGTCATTGCTGACAAAATTTCATGTGCTTCTTTGACAGTTGGCGAACCTTTAGATTCTTCCGAACCATTTGAAATTAAAGCTACTCGTGGTTTTTCGATTCCGCGAACATTTTCAGCGTAATAAGAACCCAAAATGGCAAAATCAACGAGATGATGTGCAGTATTTTCAGTATTTGCTCCTAAATCAAGCATATCAAACCCACGTCCATCAGCCGTTGGTAAAGTTGACATCAAAGCTGGTCGTGAAACTTGTTTAATTCTCTTGACTAACATTAATCCAGCTGTTAAAAGGGCGCCCGTTGAGCCCGCAGAAAGGACAGCATCGGCTTCCCCTTTTTTCACAGCAGTCACTGCCCGAACGAGTGAACTGTCTTTTTTTGATTTGATGGCAGCAACCGGATCATCATGAAAATCGATGACTTCAGTGGTTTCAATAATTTCAATATTTGTTTCATCGTCTAAAAATTGACGAATTTTCGCTCCATCTCCGTAGAGTTGGAAAGTAACATCAGAAAGTTCTTTCTTTGCCAAGTTTACACCTTTGACAATATTTTCGGGAGCAAAATCTCCTCCCATTGCATCAATTGCAATTTTCATATTTTTATTTTCTCCAAATCAAATAATATCTCATTAAAATTATAACAAAAAAAGTGGCTGGATAGTCACTTTTTTTCACAATAGATAATCTATTGAAGTAATTTACTGCTCATTTAAAATATTTTCAATTTCAACAAGGACAGCATCTTCGTCATTAGAAAGAATGACTTTGTCAGCCAGAGCAAGAATTTCAGGTGCTGCGTTGCTGACAGCAAAAGAAGAACCAGCGTATTCAAACATTTCCAAATCATTCATTTGGTCACCAAAAACAGCTAAATTTTCAGGGAGCCAATTAAAATGTGCCAACAAATGTGCCAAACCTGAGGCTTTAGAAATTCCATTTGGTACGATATCAATACTAGTAAAACCAGTCGTTGTCGCTCTGACAAAAGAAAGACGGTCAGTAATCCATTGCTCACAGTCCCGAACATGGTCCTCAGGAAAGTTTGTGGTAACCTTGAGAAGTTTGTCATCAATTTCATCTAATTGGTGATAAAGTTGACAGTTAGGATAGTAAAGTTTGGCATGTGTCAGGTATTCTTTAGAAATTCCTTCAGGGTAATAGGCCCCTTTGAGACCAGAAATCAGATAATCACTTTTAGGACTGAATGGCATTTCTTGCAAGTCATCAATCAATTCTTGCGTTTGGGCAACAGTCAAATCTTTGGCAAAGAGGATTTCTCCTTTATAAGCAACGACGCCACCGTTTTCGGCGACAAAAGCCATCTGGTCTTTATATTCAGCAAAAACCTCTGTTAAACCAAGTAAAGAACGGCCAGAAGAAGCGGCAAAAAGAAGATTTCTATCTTGAATTTCTTTAATTAGTTCCGCAAGTTTTTTATGATTATAAGAATGGTCATTGCGCAGAAAAGTTCCGTCCATATCTGTAGCAAAAAGTTTTAAGTTTTTAGTCATGACTTCTCCCTAATTCATTGATGATGCTATCAATGAATGAAAATTAGTTCTGTCAGTAAATTTTACTGACAAGAAATGTCAGTAAAGCTGTAGTTCCTTTATATGCAACTCAAGCGTTTCCCGAAGGGGCGCCTAATTAGTGACAGAACTCCCAGCAAAGCTGTCAGTTCTTTTATCTACAACTAAAACGCTCCCATAGGTCGCGTTTTACTGACAGAACTGTAAACTTGATTTACACAATGGTGTAAACCACTTGAATAGTAGTAATAATTGCTGACAGAATGGTCAGCACCAATAATTAATCAGCCCAGAGTTCTTTAACTTTTTCTTGAACTTCCGCATTATCTAAGAAGTCGTCATAAGTTTCACCGATACGATCAATAACACCAGATTTACCAAGAACAACGATGTGGTTGGCAATGGTATTAATAAATTCATGGTCATGTGAAGCAAAGAGGATTGAACCTTTAAATGATTTCAAACCGTCATTAAGCGCAGAAATTGATTCCAAGTCCAAGTGATTAGTTGGGTCATCAAGAACAAGCACATTAGCACGTTGAAGCATCATTTTAGAGAGCATCACACGAACTTTTTCTCCCCCTGAAAGGACGTTGACAGCTTTCAAAGATTCTTCACCTTTGAAAAGCATACGTCCAAGGAAGCCACGAAGATACGTATTATCGTCTTCTTCTTTTGTCAATACAAATTGACGCAACCAGTCAAGAATTGGTTCATTTGAATCAAAATCTTTGCTGTTATCTTTAGGAAGATATGAACGAGAAGAAGTTACTCCCCATTTAATATCGCCAGTGACTGTCCAGTTATCTTCCACATCATCCATCAATGCACGAAGTAATGTTGTTTGTTGGATATCATTTTGACCAATGAAAACTGTTTTATCGCCAGGATTTAAGATGAATGAAATGTTTTCAATAATCATTTCTCCATCAATCGCAACTGAAAGATTTTCAACACGGAGCAAGTCATTTCCGATTTCGCGTTCTTGTTCAAAACCAACAAATGGGTACTTGCGTGATGAAGGAACGAATTCTTCAACTTCAATTTTATCAAGCATTTTTTTACGTGATGTCGCTTGTTTTGATTTAGAGGCATTGGCAGAGAAACGAGCGATAAACTCTTTCAACTCAGCAATTTTTTCTTCAGCTTTACGATTTTGGTCGCCTTGCAAACGAAGAGCGAGCTCAGAAGATTCTTTCCAGAAATCATAGTTCCCTGGGTAAAGTTTGATTTTACCGTAGTCAAGGTCAGCCATGTAAGTACAAACATTGTTCAAGAAGTGACGGTCATGGGAAACGACGATAACGGTATTTTCAAAATTAATCAAAAAGTCTTCAAGCCAAGCAATCGCTTGAATATCCAGTCCATTGGTTGGTTCGTCAAGAAGAAGAACGTCAGGTTTACCAAAAAGGGCTTTAGCAAGAAGAACTTTCACGTGTTCGCCAGAAGTCAAATTAGCCATCAAATCCGTATGTTGTTCAGCTTTAATACCGAGGTTTTGCAAAAGACGAGCAGCGTCAGCTTCGGCTTCATAACCGCCCATTTCGCCAAATTCGGCTTCAAGTTCAGCAGCTTTCATGAAGTCATCATCTGTTGCGTCAGGATTCATGTAGATGGCATTTTTTTCTTGATTAATGGCGAAAAGTTTTTCATTCCCCATCATCACAACATCAAGTGGTGTTTGATCTTCATAGTCGTAGTGATTTTGACGAAGAACGGACATCCGCTCATTTGGCCCCATTGAAATATGACCTGTTGTGGGTTGAATTTCGCCGTCCAAGATTTTCAAGAAAGTTGATTTACCGGCACCATTGGCACCAATTAAACCATAACAGTTTCCCGGTGTAAACTTGATGTTTACTTCGTCAAAAAGCTTGCGGTCAGAGAATTGTAATGAAATATCAGATACTGTAAGCATTATTTTTTCCTTTTTACTGATGAGAAAAATCTCAATTATTTTTCGATAAAGTAGTTTGACTACTTTTGTGCTTAAAAATAAGCATTCTGCCCTTATTTTATCATAAAAGTTGGACTTTATAAAGCCCATTTTTCTAAGAGCTATTGACGAAACTGTCAGTAAAATTAACTATTTTTTGAGTTTTAGAAATATCCTATCAGAGTGAAAGGATATTTCTAAAAAAATGAGGCAATTTTAGTTTCGATTCAGTGTAATTTTAGCAATACTTAAGCAAGCCACATTATAATGTACTTATTCCAATAAAATTTTTCATAAAGTTTACTCCTAAACAAAAGAATGAGCGGCTGGTTACCGCTCATTTTTTTATTTTTAGGTTAGCATTTAAAGAAAATGATAATGTCAGTTGTTTTAAGATATAAAACGAATTGACATTTTTGTAAAAAATTAGTAAAATTAATGTGTTTAAATAAAAAACACTTAAGACCTAAGGAAGAAATTTTATGAAAAAGAAAGTTTATCGTAATACTGCTGCTTTTAAATTATTGGCTTGGGGATCATTTGCCCTTTTTGTTATTTTGATTCTTATTGGTTTGTACACCCTAAAAGAGCCACTCATGGTTAAAGGCTATTATTTAATGGGAACTGTTGGAGTTATCTCATCAGCATTCACAATTGCAAAAGTAACTAGAGATGACCAAGAAGATGATGAACGTTATAATGAAATGTTTCGAGCAGTTAAACAAGAACAAGAATAGAATAAAAGCCCTTTAAAGGGCTTTTTAAATTTCTGCTTATTTTTTTTAATCTTATATCTCGGGAAATTAATAGATTAACTTTTTATTGAATGACTACAAAGTCATACAGTTGATAGGCTTAGGCTTTCTTTTTAGCGACACGATTAAGCATAAAAGTAGCCAGTCTACGGAATAATCTTGGATGAGCTCGCGCAATATGAACGACTGCTCGATCACCAAATGAGTTGAAATAACGACGTTTTGGATTTTGGTCAGTTGCCGCTTTATAAAAAAGTTCAGCAAGGTCAAGAGAAGTCGCCCCCACGGAAGCATTACCAGAAAGTGCGCCTTGTATCTTTTCAACTAATGGTTGATAAAAACTATCTTTTTTCAAGTTTTTCAGCGCATTTCCTATGGCAATCTCGCCCCAGCTGGACGCAGTTCCGCCAGGTTGGATAATGATTGATTGTGCACCAAAGTCCTTGATTTCAACATCCAGTGCATCGCTCCATTGTTGAAGAGCAGCTTTTGTTGCATGATAATAACTTCCCAAAGGCATATACAAATCGCCACCAATAGAAGAAATATTAATAATTCGCCCAGATTTTTGAGCACGCATCGTAGGCAGAACAAGCTGAGTTAGCTCCACAGCGCCAAAGAAATTCGTTTCAAATTGCTTACGGACATTTTCCATTGGAATTTCTTCGGCTGGACCAAACTCACCATAGCCAGCATTATTGATAAGTACGTCGATTTGTTGTGTTTGTTTCAGGATTTCAGCGATAAAAGCATGATTAGAAGCAGAATCTGTGACGTCAAGTTTTAGCCCGACAATATTTTGATCGGTCGGAATCTTTTCGACACGTCGAGCACCAGCGAATACTTTCCAACCTTTACTTGCAAAGACTTTGGCTGCTTCATAGCCCATTCCATTGGAGGCTCCTGTGATGATAACTGTTTTCATAATATTTTTCCTTTTTTAGTTAAATGAACGTTCATTTATTTTTATTTAATGATTATAACTGAACAAGCATTCACTTGTCAAGTATAAAGTTTTTTAAAAAAAATAATATAATTTTTTACGATAAAAATAGACTTCAAACTATAAAAAAACCTCTAAAACTTTTAGAGGTTTTTCTTTATGGCATCAACAGAAAGTTCAATCATTTGTTGGATTTCAGCATCGTCAGGTTGGGTACCCATCTGTGCATGGTAAAGTAAGTTATTCATAATTCCGCCTGCAGTCCAACTGATTAGAAGATGTTGGGAGAGAGGTTTAATTTTACCAGAGTCAAGAAGACGATCATAAAGTGCGACGATGACCTCGGCCCGTTTATTTGAATAAGCAATACCATGAGGAGCTATTTCACTTGGATTTTCAAGGGCTGCCCGCATAAAGATAGCATGTTTGGGATAAGTTGTCCACTTGTCAATAAGATGTCTAAGTAATTTTTTGAACTGTTCAAGTGGGTCAGAAACAGAGAGGATAATTTCCTCTTGCCCTTCATCCAGAATATCTTTAACTCCAATCAAAATTTGACTTAACATATCAGCTTTATCTTTATAATAGACGTAGATAGTTGCTGGACTAACACCGGCTATTTTAGCAACCTTAGCAATTGAAAGTCCGACCAATCCTACTTCCTTGGTCAGTTGAAAAACAGCTTGTGTGATTGCCTCTTTTTTATTTTCATCAATTTTTCTCATACTTATATTTTAAGTAAATGAACATTCATTTGTCAAGTCGCTTAGATTTTAGTTTCAGTAAAGTCAAATTTTAGCAATATTTAAGAGAAACTTACTATACTATATTTATTCCAATAAAATTTTTCATAAAAGTTTACTCCTAAACAAAAAATGAGCGGCTGGTTAACGCTCATTTTTTTATTTTATTTCAACTTTTTTGTAGACTTGAAAGATTCATAAGATAAACAAAGAGTAGGATTGAAAAGCAACTTCCTAAAAGACTTGTCAAAAAGAATCCTAAACCTAGCGTACGTCAAAGTCCTATAAAAGTTTCTGGCGATAGGGCCAATTTTAAGGAAACACCAACAAATATTCTTCCTAGAACGACTTCTAAAAACAAGTCATAAATATAAAGAAGCATAAAGCTAAAAGAGAGAAAGGGAGTAATTTTCCATTTTCGTAAACAAGACAAGATTATCCAAAGAAGTAATAAAATTAGGAGGGTACTCGTCACTGGTTTTTGCACCCAAAGATAGAAAAAATAATTTTCGCGACTTTTTGCTAAATCAAAATTAGTACCGAATTTTATTTGATTGATTGTAGCAGGTAAAAACATTGCTCCAATCCAAAAAAGGAAGACCAGACAAATCTGCCAAAGGTTAATTATGTTTTTTTGTATATTATCAGTCATCATCAACCTCTAATTCTTATTATAGGTAAACATTTGTTTTAATTATATGATGACTAGAACAAATGATATAAACATCAAGAAGCACCGAATTCTAATATTAGTCTGTAAAATATCGAATATACAAAATCAAGTTTCAGTTTAGCCCAATTTTAGTAAAACTTAAGTGAGTTTCACTATAATATACTTATTCCAATAAAATTTTTCATAAAAGTTTACTCCTAAACAAAAAATGAGCGGCTGGTTACCGCTCGTTTTTTTATATTTTTTCCAATGCTTGTTCTAAATCAGCTATCAAATCAGTCACATCTTCAATGCCGACTGACAAACGAATTGTTCCTTTAGAAATTCCTGCACTAGCAAGTTCTTCATCATTGAGTTGTTGGTGAGTGGTTGAAGCAGGATGAATAGCTAGTGATTTTGTATCTCCAACATTGGCCAAAAGAGAGAAAATTTCGAGATGGTCAATCAAGTCTCTCGCTTTTTTCTCGTCTTTATCCTTGAGTTCAAAGGTAAAGATAGAGCCAGCATCTTTCGGATAATATTTTTGATAAAGCGCATGGTAAGCATTAGATTCAAGTAGAGGATGATTGACAAGTTCAACTTTCGGGTGTTTGTCTAAGAAATCTACAATCTTTTTAGTATTGGCAATATGACGTTCAACACGAAGTGAAAGTGTTTCGAGTCCTTGCAAGAAAAGCCAAGAATGAAAAGGTGAAAGGGCTGCCCCCGTATCTCTTAGTAAAATAGCTCGGATTCTTGTTACAAAAGCAATTTCATCCAATTCGGCAAATTTAATGCCATTGTAGCTTTCATCGGCTTGTGTAAAATCAGGAAATTTCCCATTGGTCCAATCAAAGTTTCCACCATCAACAATCACCCCGCCAATAGAAGTTCCGTGACCACCAATAAATTTTGTTGCAGAGTGAACAATTACATTAGCGCCGTGTTCAAAAGGTTTAAAGGTTACAGGAGTAGTAAATGTGGCATCAACAATGACAGGAATGCCATGTTTTTTAGCGATTGCACCAACAGCATCATAATCAATGACGTTATTTCCAGGGTTACCTAGCGTTTCATAATAAATAGCTTTGGTCTTTTCATCAATTGCCTCTTCAAAATTCTTCGGGTCATCTGGATTAACAAATTTAGTTGTAATTCCGTATTTTGGTAATGTACCAGAAAAGAGATGGTAAGTTCCACCATAGAGTGTACTTGCAGAAACGATATTGTCTCCGACAGTGGCGACATTTAAGATAGCATAAGTGATGGCTGCTGAGCCAGAACCAACACCAAGGGCTGCACTCCCACCTTCAAGAGCTGCGATGCGTGCTTCAAAAACATCATTAGTTGGATTACCCAAACGTGAGTATATGGCCCCTGGGTCTTGTAGAGCAAATCGTGCCTCAGCATGATCTGAATTGTTAAAGACAAAAGAAGTGGTTTGGTAAAGTGGAACAGCGCGTGCTCCTGTCACTGGATCAGGCTCTTGTCCCGCATGAACTTGCAATGTATCAAATTTATAATTATGATCAGTCATATTTTTTTCTCCTATTTGAAAAGTTTAAGATTAGAATTTAAAATACTTATTGATCACATTCGTTGATTATTTGTCAGCAATTCTTGTACCATAGCTTTCTCCTTTGTGCTATAAAACTTATTATCATTATAAGAGATTCAGAAAATTCTGGTTATAGAATTTTTAAATAGTACTGATAGAACTTTTAAAAGTAGAAAAAAGCTTGAAAATTAAAGAGATAATAAAAAAACAGCTCCAAGAGCTGTTTTTTTATTAATGATTATGTTTTTCAAAATAGCGCATAGTTATAAGTAGGGCTTTTCGGAAAATTTTGGGGTGTCTACGAGCCACATTCACCATGAATTTATCACCAAAGGCGTGAAGATATCGAAGACTCGGCTTGAGCTCCGTTGCTGCTTTATAAAAAACTTCGGCTAAGTCAGAAGCCTTGGCACTATTTTTCATAAAACGGTCAAGTCCAGAAGCAACAGAATTCACAAGAGGTTGATAAGCCGAATTTTCACTCATGTTCTTTTTGGAATTTTCTAGTGCGATATTTCCCCAGCTTGATTGAGTTCCTCCCGGTTGTACACAAACGGAACGAATACCAAATTGAGCAACTTCGAGGTCCAAAACATCTGACCATTGTTGAAGGGCTGCTTTTGTAGCATGATAGTAGGCACCAAGTGGCATATAGACATCGCCACCAATAGATGAAATATTAACAATGCGTCCATAATTTTGGGCTCTCATCGTTGGTAAGATGAGTTGAGTTAATTCAACAGCTCCAAAAAAGTTAGTTTCAAACTGCTTACGAATCTTATCCATTGGGATTTCTTCGGCTGGCCCATATTCTCCATAACCAGCATTATTGATGAGCACATCAATATGGCCTGCTTCATCTAAAATTTGTTTAACAAAGGCTTTATTGGAGTCAGAGTCTGTAACGTCAAGTTTAATCGCTCTAATTTTTTCACCATCTTGGGGAATTTTGTCAACTCTACGCGCCCCTGCATAAACTTTCCAACCACGTTTGGCAAAAAGTTTAGTAGCTTCAAAGCCCATTCCGTTTGAAGCACCAGTAATTGCAACAGTTTTTTGTGTCATCTCTTTACTATCCTTTCAATTCTTCCTTTGTTTGTTTCTCTAATTTTAAAAATAATTATACCACTTTAGTAAATCAAAGGCTAAAAAAACTTCCGCGGAGTAAACGGAAGTTTTAGGAGTATTTATGAAAAAAGTTTATTTAGGAGTATGGAAACTATTATACGTTATAATGCTGAAATGAAACTTAAATGAAAAAGAAAATGTTTGTGTATTTTTAGAATTGCTTTTTTAGGAGATGTTTTTTAAATCTTAGACCATAAAACAATTGATATTATTACATTTTATAGCAAAAAGCTACTCTATTATATCTATTTCAAATGGAGCTTATAAAATAAATTATACGTCGTTTAATTGGACTTAAGCTCTAAAATAACGTAGAATTATATTGAGGAGGACGCTTACAATGAGTAAAAATTATAAAAAAATTCTAATCGCTATTGATGGTTCTGAACAGGCAGAAGCAGCATTAAAAGAAGCAATCACTCTTTGTAAAAGAGATAATGCTCAATTATTTGTTTTACATGCAACGGATAAAAATAGTATCTATGCAGCTGGTAACCCAGTCCCTGTGGTTCCGGCCCCTGCTATTCCAGTAGTTCCTGCGGTTCCTATTCTTGAAGAAAGTGCAGACAATGAAGCTAAGGAAGTTTTAGAGAAAGCTTCAGCAATTATCAACAATGAAGTGAAATTTGAAGAAATTCGTGTCGATGGTTCTGCTAAAAATGAAATTGTAGACTTTGCCAAAGAACATGAAATTGATATGATTGTAATGGGCTCATCTGGTAAAGGTGCCCTTGATCGAATGTTACTTGGTTCTACTGCAGTTTATGTAGTTAAACATGCCCCTTGTAGCGTTACAATCATCAAATAATATAGATAATTTTGGAGAATCGACAGAAGCTGTCGATTTTTTTTGTAGTTTAAAAATAAAACTCTTGACATAGGAAAACTTTTCGTTTACAATTGTAAACATAAAGAAGAGAAAGTTGGATTGAACAATGAAAGTTACTTTTAAAACCATTGATGGACGTACATTGACCAAAGAATTTCTTACAGTCGATGAGTTCGTGATGCTACAAAATCGTGAAATTCCAGCCATAGATGATTCAGCAAAAGTCCTTGAAGTTGTAATCTCTGGACAAGCTGAAGAATTTAGCGGAAATGTTGCGGATTTATATTTCAAGTTGAGTAAATAAAATCTAATCCAATAGAGAGAAGTGGAGGAGGAAAAATGACAAATTATGTTTTTAAAGCTGGTCGCAAGGACTTGGCTCCTCTTATGTTACTACACAGTACGGGTGGGGACGAACATCAATTGTTAGAAATTGCTGAAATGATTGCTCCACATCATCCAATTTTATCAATTCGAGGGCGAGTAAATGAGCAAGGAAGTAATCGATATTTTAAACTTCGCGGTTTAGGTGGTTTTACTAAAGAAAACTTTGACCTTGATTCTCTTGATGAGGAAACGAATTGGTTAACGAGTGAAGTACAGTCTTTAGCTCAAAAGCATGATCTTGATGTACAGAAAATGATTGCTTTAGGTTATTCTAATGGAGCAAATGTTGCCTTAAATATGTTTCTCAAAGGAAAATTTAATTTTGATAAAATTATTGCTTTTCACGGCATGCAACTTGAAGAATTTGAAGAAGCTATTCAGCTAGATAAGAAACAGGTTTTTCTGACTTATGCCGCAAATGACAGAATTGTTCCTCGAGAAAATTTTGGTGATTTAAAGGGAGATTTGGAAGATTCAGGCTGTCAAATTGAAATCTTTGAAAGCTCACTCGGTCATCAGTTGACGCAAGAAGAAGTTGTGGCCGCAAAAAAATGGCTGGCGGAAGCTGACTGACTCATCAAAATAATTTTACTGACTAAAGGTTGTCAGTAAATAAATAGTAAATATAGGAGAAAAAACGATGACTGAATCAACAAAAATAGTAGCACAAATCCCTGAAGCTCTCACTCTTGGTGGAGTTCACCACGTTACAGCAATTACTTCAAGTGCTCAAAAAATTTATGATTTTTTTACAAATATCTTGGGACTTCGGCTAGCAAAATTAACCGTGAATCAAGACGATTATGAAACCTATCACCTCTTTTTCACAGAAGAAGACGGACATGGCGCCGATATGACATTTTTTGATTTCAAGGATATTCCTAAAGGAAACCATGGGGTTAATAATATCGAACGCGCTTCATTCCGAGTACCCACAGATGCTTCATTGGATTATTGGAGCACTCGCTTTGATAATGCCCATGTTAAACATGGCGAAATTTCAAGTAAGTTTGGTCAAAATACCTTAGAGTTTGAAGATTTTGATGGTCAACTTTATCAATTAATTTCTGACCAAAATAATAACGGGGATGCTTCTAAAGGGCATTCTTGGCAACTTTCAAATGTTCCGCAAGAACATGGGATTACTGGACTGGGCCCAGTTTTTGTGAAAGTGGAAAACGCCAAAAATCTTCGTTCAATTTTGGAAACAGTTTTTGGATTCCGTTACGCTGGTCAAGAAGGGGATTTACACCTTTTTGAAGTAGCCAATGGTGGGAATGGGGCAGCTTTGATTCTTCAAGAAGCTGGTGAAAAAGAATCTTATGCCTATCAAGGTTATGGTACAATTCACCATTTAGCATTGGGAACAACAAACCCTGAAACATTGAATTATTGGATTGAACGCATTAAAGCCTTCCGTTTGCCTCATTCAGGTTTGGTTGACCGATTCTATTTCTCAAGTGAATATGTTAGAGTTGCGCCAGGTGTACTCTTTGAGATTGCGACATATACACCGGGAATTGGAGCACTTGATATGGCAAAATCTGGTTCAGGGGCTGTTGATTCTTATGAAGAAGCATTGATTACTTCTGGTTTCTGGATTGACCAAAGTAAAGAAGAATCAGGTTTGTCTTTGAGTTTGCCTCCTCATTTATTCCCAGGAGATGAAGCAACCAAGGCAAGAACTGCAGCTAGTTTACGTCCTTTGGATACCTCAGATGCTCACCGTGATCGTACGAAAGATGAATTGTGGACGGTTGAAAAAGTATTGGAACATAAAGCGGGAACTCCAGTTGAAACGCTGAAATAAAGGAGAACTGATGAAATCATATCAAGCAGATGAGCTCGATGAAAAAACAGTCTATAAACTCTTATCGGGCAGTATTGTTCCTCGTCCGATTGCTTGGGTGACAAGTCAAAATTCCGATGGTTTAGTCAACGTAGCCCCCTTTAGCTTTTTCAACGTCGCTTCGGCTAATCCGCCACTTTTGTCAATTTCATTCACGGGAAATAAGGATAGTCTCAACAATCTTTTGACAACAAAAGAAGCAGTTGTTCATCTTGTAAATGAAGACAATGTAGAATTAATGAATCAAACAGCGGCACCACTAGCCAAGCATATTAGTGAAGCAGAAGAATTTTCATTGGAGCTTGTGCCTTCTCAGAAAGTTCAAGTTCCAAGTTTAAAGGAATCAAAGGTTCGCTTAGAAACTAAATTATATCATCATTTACCTTTGGGTGAGAATGGACATTTAGTTCTTCTTGAAGTGGTAAATTTCTCCTTTGCTGACGAGCTATTGGACGAGGAAAACTTTCATGTCAATCTAACTAAACTCAAACCAGTTGGCCGCTTAGCAGGTGATGATTATAGCACTTTAGGTAATCGATTTAGTCTTTTACGACCTAGATAAATAAAAAAACTTACTGATGGTTGGTCAGTAAGTTTTTTGTTTGATTTAAAAATAAAAAAATAACCCGAAGGTCATTTTTAATTATTTAACTTCTTTAAAGATGAAGTATATTTAATTTCAGCCGTTCTAGATAGTGATTTTACAAGGGTTTGAGAGATTTGTTTTTTATAAATTAGAGAGAGGTAGAGAAAAAGGTAGAGAGTCTTTATAGAAGTTTCAAAGATGAAATTTTATCAAGATAAATATTGACAGCTTCAACTTTCTTTTTTGGAGCAAGTTCTGCATAGATATCCATTGTAGTTGAGATAGATTTATGCCCCATTCTGACCTGTAATTCTTTCCAGTTTGCACCAGCATTAAGTAAAATTGATGCATGGGTGTGACGGAAAAGATGAAAACCGTAATTTGGGAGGTTGATACTTTCTAACCGTTTTTTCAGCGTAGCTCTTTCGTTTCTGTCGCACATATAGTTACCATAAATAGTTGGGAAAATTAAAGATGATTGAGGTAGCCTATGTTTTATAAAGTAGCTGCTCATTTCCTTATGAAAGGCCTTAAGTTGAAGTAAGCTGTTTAAAGGAACAGATACACGTCGGAAACCAGAGTCAGTTTTGGTGCTCAACTTACATATAATGCCCCCTTTAATGTGAAGTTTTTTATTTCCGTTTTTCCATACAAGGGTCTTATTTACGGTTATCTCAGAGCTTTCAAGATCTAGGTCAGAGATAGTTAGAGCTAATAGTTCATTTATTCTTAAGCCAGAGCAGAGTAAAGTATCGCAAATAATTTTAAAGCGCCGATTACCTCTAGTATCGGGTAATGATTCCAAAAAATTAAGCCACTTTGTTAAATCTTCATCATGTAGCACCATAACACGTTTACTATTTGATTTTGGTTTTGGAGGGATTTTTATTGACTGTACTGGATTTGTTTTTAACCCAAAATGAGTTGTTCCAAAATCAAAAATATCACTTAATTTGTGAATAATAGCACCAAAATCTTTTGTTTTTCCTTTGACAGAACGCTTTTTTCCTGTTTCTAAAGCCCCTTGAGCATTTATAGCTAATTGATTAGCCCAAGCTTGAATCTCAGAAGATGAAATTTTATCAGGCTTGTATTTTCCGAATTGAGGGATAATATAAGTGTCTAAATATCCTCTTACTCGATTTAAGGTGTTTTCAGAACTAACCCAGTTTTTAAAACTATTAAACCAAAGTTCAGATAACTCTTCAAAATTTTTGACTTGAATCTTTTCTTTTTTTGTTGAGTCATTTTTTTCGAAGTTTAATTTGGCTTGTATCAGATTTCTATCAAGGGCTTTAAGGGTTCGAGCCGTAATTGTAGTCGTAACTTGTTTTCCTGTCTTGCTATCTAAGCCAAGATAAGCTCCTTTTAAAGAGTAGGAAATCTCACCGTTAGTTTTAGTTTTCTTGATTACTTTTTTGTTGTTATGAGTAATTTTTTCTATTTTCATTATTGCCTGCTTTCGATTTTGGGTAATTACGAAATTGGCTAAAAAAAGGCTTTCTCTCTTCTTTGAGATAAGCCAATTTTACCATATTTTTGTAGGTTAGTGCGCTAAGAATTTTAATACATCATCTAGAAGGTAAAAAACCGAACGTGTGCCCTCGATAGGAGGCTCTAACCGTTTTAAACCGATATTTTCCCATGCTCTAAGCGTGTTAGGAGAAATGTTTAGCTGTTTAAGTAGTTCTTTTTGAGTGAGTAATTCTGATGATACTCTTTTATTATTCTTTTCTTCAATAAGTGTAATGAGTAAGTTTAGGAGTCTTTCGATATTTTGAATTGAGAGATCAGTGTTTGGAATCTCAGTTTGTATCATGAGTTTTTCGCCTTTCTGTAAATTTTATGTTACATTGGTTTTGAAATTTTTTTCAAGTCGTTTTGTCTAGTCGGCTTTTTCTGTCATCTTAGATTTTAAGAAATCAAAATCTTTTTCTGTTTTTGGATATATCCGAGGGAGGAGGTGTTGAGCTAAAAGTTTTTCTGTAAATTCTTCTTGATTGTCTGTTGAAAAGATTGCTTCTAAGTCAAAGTTAATTTCTTCTTTTTCATAAGCGCTAATGTTTCTTACTTTTGGAGAAAATAAACGTTTGGTTTGTGAGAGCTGATAGTAAACACCGCCTTCATAACCTTTTCCTTGTTGTTTCTCTGATAGAATCGTGCAAAAGTTAATTCGTCTGATATATTGGTCTAAAGCTTCGTCTTTAAAAATATTAAAGAATTGTTCTGGAAGCTGTGTATTAGTAATCAATATTAGTCGTGGGACAACTTGCTTATTAGTGAATCGAGCGGACATTCGAGAAGTGTTAATCGGGTCTAAGAGTTTCAACCAGTCCGCTTTGCGTAGCGAATCGGGGCGGATATCGTCTAATAGGATAATATCTTCTCCATAATAGTCATCAAAAGGATTAGAAGAAGAAGCGGAGTAGATACGACTTTTAAACTTATTTTCTTCCGCATACTCTCGGACTTTTTGAGCGATTGTTCGTGCAAGATAAGATTTTCCGAGGGAGCTTTTTCCTTGAAAGTACATGACAGTCAATTTATATTTTCCTGTGGTTAAATCTTTTAAATTTTTAAATGCTAACCGTTCAGCGTAAGAATCAAACGCTTGTTTGAATTGTAGCTTGTGATTACTGTAAAGGAGAAATAAATCATCATCTGCTAAAATATCTTCAAAGAATAGTTCACCTTTTAAAATTTGCTGATTGATTAAATCTAAGCTTTCATCGGTTTTCTTTCTTTTGATTGTTGCACTTTGTTTTTCAAATTTCT
The DNA here is from genome assembly GCF_036648155.1 of Lactococcus sp. Classification (NCBI taxonomy): domain Bacteria; kingdom Bacillati; phylum Bacillota; class Bacilli; order Lactobacillales; family Streptococcaceae; genus Lactococcus; species Lactococcus sp. Next base: position 71,867 of record NZ_JAVXIY010000001.1, read on the forward strand.
TTGCATTGTTTAAAATAAAATTTGAATAATCAAATGTTCCAAAGGTTTCGACTTCATGAGTGGGGTATTGATATTTATCTGGTTGTTGTGCATGAGTAAGATAAGCAAGTTGATTTTCTTCAAAATATCTATTTTTATCTTTAGGAAATTCAATATATTGTACCTTAATGCCCAATGCTTTAGCAATCCTCGTAAGGGTTCTCTTGTCGGAATATTTTCCATAGAGATGAACATGAGGAAAAATGAATTCATTCAAATCATTTTTATCTAAATAGTGAACGATGAGCGAAATACATTCTAATTTCACTTTTTCAGATTCTAATGTTTTAAGTCTTCGATAAATTTTTTCAAAGATGAGTGCTTTATTAGCCTGCCAATCGTCAAAGAGTTCGAGCTGTTCATCTTCCCAGTCCCAATATTCTGCTTTTAATTGTTGTTCAAAAACAAATTGTTTAATTCTTTTTTCTTCGATAAAATACACCTCATTTCTAAAAATTGTCGATGTGACCGTCTAGAATCGTCTATGTGATTTCACATAGACAGTTTCATAGACAGTAAAAAAGTGAGAGCTTATCTATGATTTTGAAATTGATAAAGTGCTGTTAAGTGTTGGTGTGTTTGGGGTTACACCATTTTGTTGACAAGCCCTAAAATGGTGCGCACGTAGAAACTGTCTATTTGCGCCTATTATTCTATCTGCTAGGGCATGACTTCCACAGGCTGTTTTGTTCATTCGCCAGCGTTCCCCATGTGTTCTGCCCTACTCGTCTTCTGCTTCGCAGACGTCAGGCATCCCACATGGCTTGTCGCATTCACACATCCTGTGGGAGTCATTCGCCTTTGGATAGAGTGATTTTATCAGTTACGAGTTTAACCCCTCGCCAAGCACTCATTCCCATATCCCAAAGTAAACGAACTTGCGGATTTGTACATTCTATGATGGCTTCTTTTTCTTCGTCTTTGTAATCTTGAAGTTCATCTAGTCCACCATAAACTTCAATCGTGATAGGTTTCAATTGTGAAAGGTCAACACCAGCTTGTTCTAACACGAGGGCAGTTTCAGCGTCAAGTGCTTGTAAAATCGCTTTGTTTCCGTCTTTAGAAAATCGAGCTTTAGAGAAATTAACTTTAAATTTTTTCGGAATATCAAAGTTATTTTTATCAAGGTTTACTCCCCCAAGTTTTACAGTATTGTCGTTGAGTGTTAATTTATTATTGTTCATTTAAATAGTCCTTTTTTCTTTTTATTATTTTCTTGATAAACTTTAAACTCTTGCGTTAGAGTATCAAGTCCTGTTTTTAGTGATTGATTCTCTTTTTTGAGTGAATCAAACTTTTTGTTTGCTTGTAATCGGTATTTGATAAAAGCTTGTACTAATTGATTGTGTTTGCCTTGGATATGTTCTAAGGTCAAAAGTTGTGCATTTCCCCAGACTTCGAAAATTGTTTGTTCTAAACCTTTGGAATCAATTAATTGTGCCATTTTTTGGAAACATCTGACTTCTTCTGAATCGAAGTCAGGGACTTTTTGAGTCTGATTTCTTCCGATTTGAACTGTTTTTTCTTCAAATTCATATTTCGCCAAATGTTCAATTTGTTTTTTCCAACGTTTAAGAGTGGAAACAGATTTTCCCAAGTCATGAGCAAGGGTTTGAATATCCATATTGATATACTCTCTCATATTTAATTTTCAAAGGTCAATGTGTTATAATTGAGTTGTAAATTTTATTAAGTCGTCTTTTAGCCTGTCAGCGAAGACGATTTTTTGTTTTTGGTGGGTCATTCATTCATTTTTAACTCCTTATATGATATAATTTAGTTAAATAATCTAAAAAAGAACTTTTTTAGATTTTAAATCTAACTATAATTGTATTTTAGATTATTAATCTAAAAAAGTCAACTGTTAAATATAAATTTTAGAAAAGAATTAAATATGAACTTTTATGAGCGATTACAAGACCTAGCTAAAAAACAAGGGAAATCATTTAATGAAATTGAACAAGAACTTGGATTAGGTAAAAATACCCTCTATAGCTATAAAAAAAATCAGCCGACTGCTCAGCGTTTGAGGCAATTTTCGGAATATTTTAATGTTTCTATTGACTACCTCTTAGGAAGAGCAGGAGGTAATTATACTCAGTATTTTAATAGTGTTAAAGAAAACGTTCGAGCGAATCGATTAAAAAAAGGATTGACACAAAAGCAATTAGCCAAGCTTATTGGGACATCTGTACGAGATATACAAGAAATCGAAGAAGGGACAACGTATCTAACTGATGAAGCTTTGGTTGAATTATCGCTTGTTTTGGAAGTTCCAATTGAACAATTGATGGTTGATAATCCTGAGGTGTCAAAGACCGTACAGGCAGGTCTGATTTTAGAGAGAATAGATACAAATTTTAGATATGAAACAGCTGTTAATGATATTAATGTTATTGAACTACTCTATAAAAAAGTAAGATTTGAAAAAGAGAAAGATGAGTTATCTGATGAAGATATCGATTTCATTCTAGGGGGAAATGCAGAACTTGATAGAGATAGAAAAATAGAACTTATTTCTTTTGAGAATTCTCAATTGATTATAAATGAGATTGAAAGATTAGAAGAAAAAGTAAAAGAAAAATTGAACTTATATGATGAGCTTTTTGGATATTACCAAAGAGGAGAATCCCATAAACAAACTTTGAAAGAACTTTACGATCATAAAAACCCATTTAAATTTTAATAAAAAGTACTGAACACTTTAAAAATTCAGTACTTTTTATTTTTAATTGGGTTTTATAAGTGTCTTATTATATATCATAAGTTTAAATTTATATCTTAATATATCAAAGATATAATTTTTAATCTGAAAATTCACTTCTAAATGATAGGAAAGTATAATATACGAATAAAAACGACATTGAGTTTAAATTAATTAATGCGATTAGAAAGTTTGGAGAGAAATCTATTTTTGGCAATTGTTTGAAAATTGTTGCATATTTTTAATTTTAAGAGTATACTTATATCATTCAATATAAAGAAGATTTACATATGGAAAATCAAACAAATTTTGAAGTAGTTTCAGATGAAGAACTTGCTAAAATTAATTGAGGGGTAGCTTTGGAACTTACTCGTGAAGGTTACTATAATCAATATGGAGGCCCACTTCTTTATGAAAACCGTCCTTTGTTAGAATATTGATTCTTAAATGACAAGTCAGCAGTCTTGCAACCGTCGATTAATTGTTAGTGAATTAAGTATTGGACAGGAAATAGATTATCTATTTCTTGTTTTGTAGGTGAAGTATTATATGAAAACTATAAAAAAATATAAATTAAATCTTTTTTATTTATTGTTATTTGTTCTCCTACATACACTCTATAAGATTCCTGGATATTTGGTATTCGCATATTATTTAGACAATCCTTTGATATTGCCCTTTACAGATTTTCTATATACAAATTCTGCGTTAGCTTTTCCAATCTTATTAACTTTGGTGGCAGTCATTGTTATAATTATTTCATATTACTTAGGTTTTTTTAAGAATACGTTTGAAGGGTGGTCGACAATAAGAGTATTTAAACTACTAGTAATTCTATTTGTTTTATTGCTCCTTATCTATTTTACTAATGTGTTAATGATTAGGTTAGGTTTTTCATCTTCAAATCATGTTGGTAGATCACAAAACTATTTGATTACCATGCCAAAAGTTATGCAATATTATATTATTGGAATAGTAGCTCCTATTATTGAAGAAATTCTTTGGAGAGTATTTTTATTTAAAGCAGTAGGAAATAAAAATCTTGCCCTATTTATTTCATGGCCTTTATTTGCTTTTGCTCACACAGGCCTTTCTCTTGAAATAATTCCTTATTTGTTATTATCCTTCATCGTTACTTGGACATATTATCGCAATGAGAATGTATTAGAAAGTATCTTTATCCATGCTTCCTATAATCTTTTAAGCCCTTTATCTGCTCAATTTTTAAATTCTTTTTTTCATTTTATAGTATAGGAGAAGAGAAAATGACGATACAATAGAATTTCTATACATTGGATTTACTTTTTATATTCTTAATGAATTTAGAATATGTTGCTAGCCCTATCGACTAAAATATAAATCTATTTGGTAACGATTAATATTAGTAGGTATAACTTTACTTTATGAATCATTGTTATAAACTCAAAAAACAGATAGTAACATTTACTATCTGTTTTTCTAGAATAAGTATATCAAAATTACATAATGTATTTTAAGAACTTCTCATGATAAATGAAAACGAGAATTTTGATGAAATTTAAATATTTAGAACAATTTTGATGACCAGAAAATACAGTATTTAATATGATTCTATCTAAGAAAATCGTAATGCTTGAACTGAAAAACTTGCTCTAATAATGATGAAAATATACCCAATAATCAAGGTTTTAATAGTATTTCCATCTCCATGAACAATAAGAGGAACCAAAAATCCAATAAAACAAAGAATGGGTGTCGATGTTTTAGTGGCTATATTATGCCATGCTAGATAGAAAATTACTAATGAAAGAATTGCACCAACACTTAGAAGAAAAATTAGAAATGGTGGAGAGATTGCTGTTAAATTACCATTTATCCAGAAGACACCATGTTTTAATATTTCAGCTACTTTTCCTCTATAAGTTCCATCGGTATCATAACGCATCCAATTGATTTTAAAAAAGTATGATTAAAAATAATGTAGATGATGGTAAGTATTAATGAGAGAATGGAGTATAAAAATATGCCCCATCTCTCAACCTGAAATTTTAACTGGAATAATCAACCAAATAGATAGTGCTCCCACAGCTTTTAAAGAGGGAAATGCTTATAAAGTTTCTGCGACAACCACTATCAATGCAAAAGACCTCCCAAATATCCGATATGGTCTTCAAGGGAAAACAGTAACCATTATAGGAAAGAAAACTTATTTCAATTACTTTTTAGACAAAATTATGGGAAAGGGAAACTAAGTATTATGTATTTTTTGATGATTTTGAATTGTAAGAAAATTGTTGTATTTCTGATTGAATCAGAGTATAATGACGTTATTAAATATAAACGAGAATCACAAGTGGAAAATCAATTGAATTTTGAAGTTGTTTCAGATGAAGAATTAGCAGAAGTTTCTGGTGGTTATTTACTCCAGATATGCCTGGTTGGAGAGGACAATCAACTCCTTGGTGGTGGAGCTTGAAACAAACTAATTTTTCAGACGCATATAGTAGCTTTTATAATGCTACTCACTAGTCTAAAAGGAGGAAATTTCCATGGGTTTTGGGTTCAACTTTAAAGATGTTAATGACCGAAGAATTATGAAAGAACCTATAATTAAAGATGTTGAAGAAAATTTAAGAGAAAAGGATTTTCTTGATACAAAATTGAAAAAAAATAGGTCGCGATTTAGATTTTTGAAAAGGGGGAGAACGTTTTCCGATAAAAATAAGTAATTAATTGATTGATTGATGAAAAAATTGAGCTATGTTTATAAATGTGAGTTGACAGACCTAGATTTATTTTCTAGTGATGCTTGTTGAGAAAATTAATAACGAGAAATAAGCTTATTGATATTTTAAATAAGAAATTTGTATCTTTAGTAATGGACAACTTTTCAAAGTAGTTATAGTACAGGTGTAGTTCACATTTTTATGAGAACTCACTCAAGTTTTTGTAACACAATTTAAAAGAATCAATAAGGCAAATTTTACTAAGGGAGGACTTTTCTCCCTTAGTTTGCGTTTGGATAAAAATTAAGAGGAAAAATGATAAATATTTGGAATAAATCTAAAACAGTTATATTAGCACTATTTTTACTATTTCTTTCACAAGTACCTTTATATTACGTAGAATATGAAAATGAAAGGCAAAATCTATTTGGAGTTGCAAATAAAATTACAATGAATTTCATTTTAATTGGTTTGTTGATTATTTTAATTGCTATAATGCTAGGCATAAAAAATGGATTTTACAAAAACACTAAGAGAACGTTAGAGTGGAAGAATATTATATTAATCTTAATGCTGATAATACCTTCAGTTGCATTAGACATATTATTTAGCCAGTTTATACAGTTCCATCATTTGGGAAGAATGGATAACCAAATAGCAATAGATAGTGTAATGGGTTCATTATTGTGGTTTGGCAAAATTTTTGGAGTTGCATTACTTGCCCCAGTACTTGAAGAAAGTATTTTCAGGGCATCTATTTATAAAATATTTAGCAATGATAAAATTGCATTTGTTTTTTCAAGTTTATTATTTACGTTTGTACACAGTGGATATAGTTGGGTTTCTTTAGTCTATTTACCTATGAGTTTAGCAGTTACTTTTATTTATCACCGGAGAAGAATCCTAGCAGATTCTATTGTGTTTCATTCCATATTTAATTTGGTAATTACTTTTTTTAATTTTATAATGTAGTAAAAGTAGATTAAAAGAAATCTTTGGACTATTAGTGTAGAAGATTTGGCAGTTTCTCTCATCGGAAATAGCAACATTAGAAACTAGGTATATAGGCTGGATGAGATTTATGTATTTTTAAAATATACAAAAAGACCACTTCTATTCAAAGAGGTGGTCTTTAATTACCCAAGTTTAACTTTCTCAAAGGTAGAGAAAAAGGTAGAGATTCAATTGACTTTTATTGCGATATAATGAAATTTAAAAAAACAAGAATCGCTCTAAATCAAAGTTTTACACAAATATTGCTGTGTAATGAATCCTTATTTAACTTCTTTAAAGATTACGTGTTTACGCAATTTTTTAGAGTATTTTTTAAGTTCCAATTTGTCTGGAGTGTTGCGTTTGTTCTTTTGAGTAAGGTACAGACGTTCACCAGATTCTTTGTGTTCAAGTGTAATATTTACGCGCATGATAGTCCCTTTCTATAACTTTTGTCGAATTATTTAGTGTCGCGAACTTTGCGGCCTTTGTAGTAGCCTTTAAGTGAAACGCGATGTGAGTGACGGTAGTCACCAGTAGTTTCGTCAAAAGTAACAGTTGGAGCTGTCAATTTGTAATGTGTACGACGACGGTTTTTCTTTGCTGATGAAGTGTGACGTGCAGGTACTGCCATTGTTTTTTTCCTCCGTAGAATTTTATCTCGTTCTTGCAGAGTGCAAAAACGTACTTTATTAGTATAGCATAAATTTTCAGAAATGCAAGTTTTGTAAAGTAAAATTACTTGACAAATTTTACTGACCAATCTGTCAGCAAAATATCAGCTTTTAAAAGTACTGACAAATATCTTTGACAGCTAAATTTATAGGGACTTTAGCATAAATTTGATAAAATGTAAGTAACTTATCGGATTACTTAAAAATTTAAGCTCAGCTTCGAAAGAATCAAAGCGGCGTAAGGAGAAGACATTCAGGTCGTAAAAACTCCAAACAAAGCAGGGCAATGTTCTAGGACAATTAAATTTTTAAGGAGAAATGAATGAAAAACTGGAAAAAACTGATTCTTGTTTTTGTCATCGCAGGCGTAGCATTGATTGCTTACTTTGGCTTTAATCAGCCTTTTTTGGCGCGTCTAGTCGTCACAATTGCTGGGGGAGTTTTGGCTCTCTCAATGTTGATTGAAATGATCAAAACCCTACGAAGTGGCTCTTATGGTGTAGATTTATTAGCCATCACGGCCATTATTGCGACTTTACTGGTGGGAGAATATTGGGCTTCACTGATTATTATTCTCATGCTTGTTGGAGGAGAAAGTTTAGAGGATTATGCCAATGGTCGTGCTCACCGTGCCTTAGCAGCTCTACTTGACAAGTCGCCTGAAATTGCACATGTACAAACAGGAGATAAGGTAGTTGATTTGCCACTGGACCATGTTGAGATTGGTAGTGTTTTATTGATTAGACCAATGGAAATTATTCCAATTGATGGGAAACTTCTGTCGGAAGCTGTTGTGCTTGATGAGGCTTCACTGACTGGTGAAACAAAGCCTAATGAATTAGTCAGAGGCGACAATGTTCTTTCGGGAGCTATTAACGGTAACTCAAGCATTCAAATCGAGACAAGGGTTGCTGCAGCGGATTCACAGTTTCAAAAAATCGTACAATTAGTTAAGGAAACGGAAAAAACACCAGCTCAATTTGTGCGTTTAGCTGACCGTTATGCTGTTCCCTTTACAATTATTGCTTATATCATCGCAGCAGTTGCTTATTTTATTTCGGGAGATCCAGTCCGAATTGCGGAAGTGTTAGTAGTGGCAAGTCCTTGTCCCTTAATTTTGGCCGCACCGATTGCTTTTGTTTCAGGAATGAGCCGCTCAAGTCAAAATGGGGCTTTAATCAAAAATGGGACCGTCATTGAAAAATTAGCAAAAGCTCAAGAAATATTTTTAGATAAAACGGGAACCATTACTGAAGGAACAATCAAAGTTGACAGTATAAAGCCAGTAAAATCAGGAAATGAAGCGGAACTTTTACAGCTAGTTTACACAGTTGAAAAATCAAGTGGTCACATTTTGGCCAAAGCGGTTGTTGAATATGCAGAAACTAAAAAGATTCAACCTCTAAAATTAACTTCTTTAACTGAGGTCGCAGGCCTTGGAGTAATTGGAGAGATTGATGGTGAAGAAATTAAAATTGGCCGTAGTTCATTTGCTTTTGCTCCAGATAATCTAAATTATGAGACAGCTTTTTATGTCAGTAAATCTGGAAGATATATTGGTGCCGTCACTTTTTCAGATACTCTACGACCCGAAGCAAAAGCAACAATTGCTCAGATGAGAAAAATTGGACTTGAAAACATCACAATGCTAACCGGTGATAACCAACTTGTTGCTGACAAAATTGCCAAAAGTGTGGGGATTGACAATGTCTATGCAGGACTGATGCCAGATGAAAAATTGAAGTTTATTCAAAATGCAACTCATCGACCAGTCATTATGGTTGGAGACGGGGTTAATGATGCGCCAGCATTAGCAACAGCCGATATTGGAATTTCGATTGGTGTCGGTTCAGGAACAGTTGCTAGTGAAGCAGCCGATATTGTTTTGCTGCAAAATGACCTTAGAAAGGTCACAACATCTATCGAAATTAGTCGTGACACTTTAAAGATTGCTAAACAAGCAGTCATGATTGGGATTGTCATTTGTATTATTCTAATGTTCATTGCTGCTCTAGGAGTGATTCCCGCAGTGATTGGAGCCTTGTTCCAAGAAATCATTGACGTTGTTTCCATTCTTTATGCACTTCGGGCTTTAAGAGGATAAATAAAAAATTTACTGACAAAATGCTCAAGAGTCCTCTGTCAGTAAATTTTCTTTATTTTTTGAGCAATTCAATCAAATGTTCAAGCTCATCAAGATTATCAAAATGGAGCGACAACTTTCCTTGATATTTTTTATTTGCTTGAATTTTAACTTTATTTCCCAACTTTTTCATCAGTTCTTTTTCGGTTTCGTCAGTAAAAAGATTGATATTTGAGTTACTGACAGACTTGTCAGTAACTTTTTCTTCGCCATAAATAATAGCTTCAAGCTCCCTGACATTGAGCTGTTCGCTGATGATTTTATCGACCAATTCTAATTGCTTTTTGGGATTTTTTTCGGCTAAGAGCGTTCGGGCATGAGCAGGGGAAAGAGTTCTATTCTCAACATGCTTCAAAATTTCATCAGGTAGACCAAGCAAACGAATCAAATTAGAAACATAAGATCTTGATTTTCCGAGGGCCTTAGCAATTTCATCATGAGTCATGCCTAATTTGTCAGAGAGTTGTGCAAGACTTTTAGATTCTTCTAAAGGGTTGAGATTTTCCCTCTGTAAATTTTCCAAAATCGATAGAGTCATCATCTCCTCATCCGAGTAGGTCCGAATAATTGCTGGGATTGTTTCTAATCCAGCTAATTTTGAAGCTTGAAAACGACGTTCGCCTGCCAATAATTCATAACCAATTAACTTCGATTTACGAACAATAATCGGCTGTAGAACACCATTTTCTTTGATAGAATTGGCCAGTTCTCTTAAGCGGTCCTCATCAAAAACAAGACGAGGCTGATAGGGGTTTTTGACAATTGTTGATAATTTGAGTTGAGTGATTTCTTCTGTCATCTTTTTCACTTTCTGTCAGTAAATGTTAAGATTTTATATTTACTGACAGATTTGTCAGCTCCTCTTTTTTTGTTCATCAATCCATTCTTTCCGACTATGGAGGGCTTTTTCATATCTCCCCATATCATCTGGACGGAAGTAGTCTGCATTTTTAATTTTATCTGGTAAATATTGTTGATTTACCCAGTGGTCTGGGAAATTATGAGCATATTGATATTCTACAGACCGTCCTAATTCTTTAGCTCCGGCGTAATGACCATCTTGTAAATGCGGTGGCACAGCAAGATTTCCATATTTTCCCAAGTCCGAAAGGGCTTCGTCCATTGCTAAATAAGCTGAGTTTGATTTTGGAGATAAGGCCAAATCAATAATGATATTGGCAAGAGGAATTCGTGCTTCTGGGAACCCTAATTTCTCAGCTGCTGATAAGGCTGTAACGGTATGTACTGCAGCATCGGGATTGGCTAAACCAATATCTTCATAGGCCATGACAGTCAAACGACGTGCTAGACTTTGTAAGTCCCCTCCCTCAATCAAACGTGCAGCATAGTGTAAACTTGCATTGACATCAGATCCGCGAATTGATTTTTGCAGAGCAGACAGCAAATCGTAATGAGCATCCCCATCCTTATCAAAAGTTGCTGCTTTTCTTTGCAAAGAATTTTCCATATCATCTAGGGTAACGCGGTGTTCGTTTGAAGAAAGAACAGCTAATTCTAAGGCATTAAATGTAGAACGTAAGTCTCCATTGGTTGAGTGAACTAAGAAATAGAGCGCATCATCTTCAATAGTCACATCAAAATCAAAGCCTCGTTCTTTATCTTGTAAACTTAGGTTTACAGCAAATTCTAAATCCTCTGGTTCAAGAGCTTTCAGTTCAAAAATTTGAACACGAGAGCGAATGGCAGGTACAACTGAAAAATAAGGATTTTCAGTCGTTGCTCCAATTAATATAATTTGTCCGTTTTCTAAAAGTGGTAAAAGAAAATCTTGTTTTGGTTTATCTAAACGATGGATTTCATCAAGAAGTAAAACAAGCTGACCAGAAAATTCTGCTTCAGAAGCAATTTCTTGGAGCCTTTTTTTAGTATCAGTTGTTGCATTAAATGTTCTAAAAGCAATGTTCATGGTTCCAGCAATTGCTGAAGCAATTGAAGTTTTACCGATGCCTGGAGGACCATAGAGAATCATACTTGAAAGAAGTTGAGTTTCCACCATTCTGCGGATGATTTTTCCTTTACCAACTAAATGTCTTTGACCAACAATTTCATCGATATTGCGAGGTCTCATTCGTCTTGCAAGATTTTGTACCATATCATTCTCCAATCAAAAAGTTTACAAGCAGTGTAAACCAAATTTACATGAGGCTTTTATCAAGATAAAAAGCTAAGAAGCAGTCATCAACATAATCTCCATCAATGAAAAATTCTTTTTTCAAGCGTCCTTCTTCAACAAAGCCGAGTTTATTGTAAAGGGCCAGAGCAGCCGGATTTGAGCCCATAACTTGAATTGTAATTTTTTTGAAGCCTTCTTTTTGAGCTAAATCAATAAAAAAATTAATCAATGCTGTCGCAATTCCTCTACCTCGGGATTCTTTTGCGGTCATGAGGCCAAAAGTGACAATATGCTTGCCAAAGCCTGATTTATGGCGAAAACCATAATCAAGGATTCCAAGAATTTCACCATGTTCTTCAGCTAACAAATAAGTGGTCCCGCTCATGATTTTGCTGATGATTTTCTCTGCTGATGAGTCCATGATATGTGGGGTAGAAGCCAAGGTCCAATTTTCGTTTTCGAGTTGAGCGACTTTGACAAAGTCGCGAGGTTCTATTTTTCTAATTTCCATTAATATATCTCCAAATTCTAAAAAGTAAGGGATAAAAAAGAAAAAACTATCCATTTTGTTTTATTAAATATAAAAAAGTGCTTTTAAAAGACTTATTTATTAAGTCTTGCTGCTTTTATAGAGCAAATTTTTGTTATAATTATTTTAACATAATATGAAGAGGGTGTGAACAATGGCCAAATTTGGATTTTTAGATGTTTTGGAAGAAGTCTTGGAAAAAGGATTTTCTTATGATTTTGAGATGAATTGGGACAAGCGTAATTTTGCGGTGGAAATTAGCTTTTTGCTAGAAGCGGAAAACACTTTTGGAACTCTGTTAACTGACGCAGAGGGTGTTGAATCTGATGAAAATATTGTCTATGAAGATGCGATAATTTTCTACAATCCTGCTAAGTCAAGTTTTGATGAGAATGACTATCTAGCAGCAATTCCTTACACTGATAAGGGCTTATCTCGTGAATTTTTGACTTATTTTGCTCAATTTTTACAGGAAAGTGCTGACCAAGGTTTAGATGATTTGATGGATTTCTTAGCCGATGAATCTGCGGAAGAATTTTCTGTAAAATGGGATGAAGAAGCTTTTGAAAGTGGACTTTCTGGTCTATCGGAAACAGACTTTTATAAATATCCGCGCTACTAAAAATTTTAGAAAGAATTAACAAATAAACAATGAGTATTTTAAATGTAAAAAATCTATCCCACGGTTTTGGTGACCGTGCCATTTTTGAAGATGTGAGTTTCCGTTTGCTTAAAGGCGAACATATCGGTTTTGTTGGGGCAAATGGTGAGGGTAAATCGACTTTTATGAATATCATCACAGGAACGTTGGTTCCTGATGAGGGGAAAGTTATCTGGTCGAAAAAGCACCGTGTGGGCTACATGGACCAGCATGCGGCACTTGGAAAAGGTAAAACAACCCGTGAAGCACTAGCTGAGGCCTTTCAATATCTTTTTGATATTGAGGAAGAAATCAATGATACTTACCTGAAAATGGCAGAAATGTCAGAAGATGAAATGAATGCAGCACTTGAAAATGTCGGAGAACTTCAAGAAGAATTAGATAATAGTGATTTTTATCTGATTGATGCAAAAGTTGAAGAAACGGCTCGAGGGCTCGGTTTAACACCACTTTTAGATAAAGATGTGGCTGAACTTTCTGGTGGGCAAAGAACGAAAATCTTACTTGGTAAACTTTTGCTTGAAAAACCTGACATTTTGCTTTTGGACGAACCAACGAACTATTTGGATGAAGAACATATCTTATGGTTGAAAAATTATCTGAAAAACTATGAGAATGCTTTTATTTTGATTTCGCATGATGTGCCTTTTATGGACGAAGTGGTCAATATTATTTATCATGTACATGGTCTTGGAATTACGCGTTATTCAATGGGTTACGCAGAATTTGAACGGGTATTTGAAGAGAAAAAAGCGCAACTTGAAGCTTTGCATAATGCACAGGTGGCTGAACAAGCTAAGCTTAAAGATTTCATTGCTCGTAAAAAAGCGAATGTGGCAACTTCTGGACAAGCGAAAGCTCGTGAGAAAAAATTGGCGAAAATGGAAATCGTTGAAACAATTTCTGAAAAACCAAAACCACAATTTGACTTTAAATTTAGCCGTAAACCAAGTCGTCTGATTTTTGAAGCTAAAGATTTAGTTATTGGATACAATGAACCTTTGTCGTCAGAAATTAATTTAAAAGTAGAATCTGGACAAAAAATTGCTTTTATTGGTTCCAACGGGATTGGTAAATCAACCTTGCTTAAGAGCTTAATGGGCTTGATTCCAAGTCTTGATGGTGAAGTTGAAAAAGGAAATTTCCAAGAGATTGCTTATTATGAGCAAGAAATCAAAAATCCATCACAAAAGACAGTTCTTGATGATTTATGGGACGAATATCCAAGCTGGAATCAAGCGGAACTCCGCGGAGCACTGGCACGCGTTGGCTTAACGGCTAAGCAAATTGAATCTCGTGTTTATGTACTCTCTGGAGGAGAGCAAGCAAAATTACGTTTTGCTAAATTGATGAATACAGAATCAAATATTCTCATCTTGGACGAACCGACTAACCATTTGGACGTGGACGCCAAAGATGAACTCAAACGTGCACTTATCGCATATCCAGGAACCGTTTTGATGGTTTCACATGAACCTGAATTTTATGAAGGCTTGGTTTCTGATGTCATTAATTGTGAAGAATGGACGACACGAATTTTGTAATTCCTGATTAATCTTAAACAAGTTCATCTCTAATTTTTCCTAAAAATTAGTAGTTAAACAGTATTAGGAGAAAAATGACTCAAACACCTTATCCTTGGGAAAATCCACAACAAGATTATAAAGTGACTTTGGCAAAACGCCGCTCAGAACGTCGTTATCGAAGTTTACAACTGGCAAAAACACTCAAAATTTTACTGACGGAATTTAAAAAATACGATGTGAATAAATTTAATTCAGAGATTTTGGATTGGATTGAAGCGCTCAGAAACAATGCTGAATATATTGATGATGAAGATTTTTCGTCAGCAAAAAAATTTGTTGCGAAAATGAAACGAGAACTGAAAAAACTTGAAAAATGAACTTTTAGACTGACAAGTGAGAAAAGGTGAAAAATGAAAGTAAGTTTGCAAAATTATTTTGACCAGTGGGAAAGCCCTTGGATGCAACTTTACTATCGCATGGTTTGGGAGCAGCTGTCAGCAGAAATTTCACTGACAGATAAGAAAATTTTGGATTTTGGTTCAGGATTTGGTTGGAATGCCAATCATTTGGCTGACAGAAATAGTGTGATTGCCATTGAGCCAAATTCTGAAATGGTGAAAAATCGTCAGCAAACCAATCATTACCAGCAAATTACTGGCGGACTTTCTGAGCTCAGAAAATTTAATGACGAAGGTTTTGACCTCATTTTATGTCATAATGTTTTTGAGTATGCACCTAGTGAACGTGCGGAAATACTGCGTGAATTTGACAGACTGCTCAGTAAAAATGGGCTGATTTCGATTGTCAAACATAATCATGCGGGGGCCTTGATGCAGAAAATTGTCTTTGAAAATGCGCTCAATGAAGCTCATGATTTGATGACTGGCTCATCAAAAACCAATCAAATGTTTGGTAAGATTCATTATTATGAGCTGGCAGATTTATTATCTACCGACAGTTCTCTAAAGATTGATAAAACCTACGGTTTACGGACTTTCTGGGCTTTACAGCCTAATGAGTTTAAAATAGAGCCTGATTGGGCAGATAAAATGTTTAAAGTCGAATGGGAAGTTTGTGACAAGCCTGAATTTGTGGCGATTTCGTTTTTCAATCATCTGATTTTGAGGAAAAATAATGTGACCATTTATAAATTTCAAGCCGAGCTTGAAATTATCGGCATTAATCCCTTTGTGGCTCTGCCGATAGATATTTTGCAACATATTTTTATCGATTCAGGCCGAAAAAAATCGCCCATTGCTATTTGTGGTCAGGTTAATGGCAAGGATTACAAGCAAAATCTCATGTTTTTCAAAGGGGATTGGCGTTTGTATGTGAATACGACCATGCTAAAAAATTCTCCAAAAAGAATTGGTGAGTTGGTAGATTTTACAATTGCTTATGATTCAGAGCCGCGAGTGGTCAAACAACCCCAAGTGCTGAGCGAAGCATTAGCCAAAAATCTGGAAGCAAAAGAAGTATTTGAACAATTGACAGCTTCTAAACAACTTGAAATTAACCGCTATATCTCCAGATTGAAGACAGATGAAGCCATCGGGCGAAATGTGGCACGGGCCATTGGTTTTTTGCTGGGAAAGAATGGGTTTGTTGGTAGGGATAAACCATAGAAAGAAATAAAAATGAATAACTGGAACTCAATCACTATAAAAATCAGTCGTGAAGCCGAAGAAGCTATTTCAGCTTTGCTGATAGAAGCAGGTTCGGCGGGTGTTGAAATCAATGACAGTGCTGATTACCTCAATCACGAAGACCAATTTGGGGAAGTTTTACCCGAAATTGAGCAATCTGAACTCATTGAAATCACGGCTTATTATCCAGAAAATATGCCAATTGTGGAATTAAAAGCCGAAATTGAACATAAAATCGCCAATTTAGCTGATTATTTTTCACTGACAGGTTTGTCAGTAACAACAAATAATCTGTCAGAAACAAATTGGGCAGAAGCTTGGAAAAAATATTTTGAACCGGCACGTATCACTCATGATTTAACGATTGTCCCAAGTTGGACGAAGGATTATGTGGCGACAGGTTCTGAAAAATTGATTCGCCTTGATCCGGGAATGGCTTTTGGGACTGGGACACATCCAACGACAAAAATGTCACTCTATGCTTTGGAGCAAGTTTTGCGCGGCGGTGAAACTCTGCTTGACGTCGGAACGGGTTCGGGAGTTCTATCTGTTGCAGCGACTTATCTTGGTGCGGCAGAAATTTTTGCTTACGATATTGATGAAGTAGCTGTGCGCGTGGCTTTAGAAAATATTGAACTCAACCCTGGTCATGAAAAAATTCATGTGTCAGCAAACAATCTTCTTGAAGGAATTGATAAAAAAGCGGACGTGATTGTGGCCAATATTTTAGCTGATATTCTTGTTTTAATGACGGACGATGCTTTCCGCTTGGTTAAAGAAGAAGGTTATCTCATTATGTCAGGAATTATTGCTGACAAAGCGGATATGGTCATTGCATCAGCAGAAAATGCTGGATTTTTCCTTGAAACACGCATGATTCAAGGCGAATGGAACTGTCTGATTTTCAAGAAAACGGAAAATCGGGAAGGGGTAATTGGAGGATAAAATTTCATTTAAATCATATTAGGACCTCGGAAATGAGTGCTTTATCTTTTAGCAAATGATAAAATAAAGTGAACAATTCATTGAAGTGAATTTTATGAAATAGATGATTGGAAGAGAAAATGGCTAACCAATATTTTGTATTTAAAGAATTACCAAAAATCGGTGAAAAATTTACCATTGAAAACCAAGCCGCAGCTCACCATATTTTTACGGTCATGCGGGCACAGGCCGGTGATCAGTTACGCTTAGTTTTTGAAGAGGGAAAAATTGGCCTGTCAGAAATTATTTCGCCAGCTGACCAGTCGGTCAGACTGATTGAATTACTGACAGATTTATCAGAATTACCTGTCCAAGTCACAGTTGCAGTTGGTTTTCCTAAAGGTGATAAATTAGATTTTATTGTTGAAAAATCAACTGAATTAGGCGCCACAGCCATTTGGTCAGCACCTTTTAAAGCTTCTGTCAGTAAATGGGATCACAAAAAACTGACAAAAAAACAAGAAAAATTGGAAAAAGTTGCTCTAGGAGCCGCCGAGCAATCTCGCAGACAATTGATTCCTGAAATTCAATTATTTGACCAATTTTCTAGATTGACAGAGCAATTTTCTGATTTTGACCAGGTTCTTGTAGCCTATGAAGAGTCGGCAAAAATGGGCGAAACATCAATGCTTAAACAAGCACTGACCGAGCTGTCAGCAAATCAAAAAGTCCTGATTATTTTTGGGCCAGAAGGTGGAATTAGTCCTGATGAAATTGCAAAATTTGAGAATCTAGGGGCAAAAATGATTGGCTTAGGACCACGAATATTGCGAGCAGAAACAGCTCCCTTATACGCTTTATCAAGTATCTCAGCTTATTTTGAATTATTATAAATAAAGAAAAATTTTTAGGAAATCGATTATGAAAAAACGTGTACAACGTAACAAAAAACGAATTCGCTGGGCTTCAGTCCTCACAGTTTTCGTTCTTTTAATTGGAATAATTGCAATTGCTTTTGCTGCCGTTCATCTGCTAAGTCCTAAAGCAAATACTAGTCAAAAAAGTAGTCAAACTTCAAGACAAGAAAAAACCAAAAGCACTGTCCCATCTAGTTCTTCTCAACCTAAAGAAACAAAATGGCTCACTGGAACTAACGAAAATCAATTGCCTATTATGATGTTCCATTATGTTACTTCAAGAGCTGACCAATTGCCACAAGATAGTAACAACATCAATATTGTTACCTTTGAGAATGAGTTAAAAGCGCTGAAAAGTCAAGGTTATACGACAGTCAGTGGAACGGATGCCCAAAAAATTCTGACGACCAAAGAAAAACCTAGTGACAAAATGGTTTGGCTTACTTTTGATGACGGTTCAGTGACCATGTATACTGATATTTTCCCATTACTGAAAAAATATAATATGCATGCTACGAATTTCATTATCACAGGATTTGTAAATAAAGCTCAAGGGGGAATTTTGAGTTGGGAGCAAATCAAAGAAATGAAAGCAAGCGGACTTGTTGACTTTGGAAGTCATACAGTCAGTCATCCTGATTTAGGAACGCAAACTTTAGAGGCCCAACGAACAGAGCTAGAACAATCAAAAGCTGACCTTGACAAAAATCTGAACCAGCAAACCAATATGATTTGTTATCCAGCCGGTGGCTACAACCAAAATACCCTAAGCTTATCAACTGAATTAGGCTATAAATTTGGACTTCTTGATCCAGGACGTAATGGTGCTGTCGCCCAAGCAGCCAAAGAAAGTGATGGTCTATTAACACTGCCACGCTTTAGAATGATGAGTAGCACCACTGCTGAAGAAATGATGCAAATGATTCAACCAGCGACTGATTATAATGAAAAAAATAAATAAACTCCGAATAATCGGAGTTTTATCTTTATATTTTTAAGAGTCATCCTTTTGCTTAACTTGCAAATGTGATAGAATAGATTAAATTAAGTGAAATCAACCTTAACTTATAAAATTTGATGAGATAATACATTAATCCAATAAGGAGGAAAACTGGCCACCATTTTAAAGTTTATTTTTAAAATGGTCTAGTATATCAAGCTATGCCTTCAGAACCAGTCTTAACCGGAGCAGAAGTTGTCAATATCTGCTCTGAATACATGAATGAAACTGACCTTTTACTCGTAGAAAAAGCACTTGCCTGTGCTTCACTTGCCCATGCCGACCAATATCGTGCTTCTGGCGAAGCCTATTTTGTTCATCCTACCCAAGTTGCAGGAATATTAGCCAAATTAAAACTGGATGCCGTTACCGTTTCCTGTGGTTTTTTGCATGATGTCGTTGAAGATACTAATTTTACTCAGGGGGACCTGCAAGAGTTATTTGGCGATGAAATTGCTGAAATAGTAGATGGTGTTACCAAGTTAGGTAAAGTTGAGTATAAGTCACACGAAGAACAATTGGCAGAAAACCATCGGAAGATGCTAATGGCTATGTCCAAGGATATCCGTGTTATTTTGGTCAAATTGGCTGACCGTTTGCACAATATGCGTACGCTTAAACATCTTCGTCCAGATAAACAAAAACGGATTTCACGTGAAACAATGGAAATCTATGCCCCCCTTGCTCATCGTTTAGGGATTGCCAGTATTAAGTGGGAATTAGAAGATCTATCCTTCCGTTATCTTGAAGAAGCGGAATTTTATCGCATTCGTGGTCTTATGAATGAAAAACGGACTGCTCGCGAAGCGCTCGTTACGGAAGTGATTGGAAAATTACAAGAACGTGTGGAAAAAGCAGGAGTGGATGCCGAAATTTATGGACGTCCGAAGCATATTTATTCTATTTATCGTAAAATGCACGATAAGAAAAAACGCTTTGATGAAATCTATGACTTGATTGCTATTCGCTGTATCACTGAAACAACAAGCGATGTTTATACAACTTTGGGCTATATTCATGACCTCTGGAAGCCAATGCCAGGACGTTTTA
This sequence comes from Lactococcus sp., assembly GCF_036648155.1. NCBI lineage: Bacteria > Bacillati > Bacillota > Bacilli > Lactobacillales > Streptococcaceae > Lactococcus > Lactococcus sp. The sequence continues at coordinate 91,512 of NZ_JAVXIY010000001.1, forward strand.
AAGATTATATTGCCAATCCGAAAGCCAATGGCTATCAATCTGTCCATACGACAGTTTATGGACCAAAAGGGCCAATGGAATTCCAGATTAGAACGCGGGAAATGCACCAAATTGCGGAATATGGGGTTGCCGCTCACTGGGCTTACAAACAAGGAATTAAAGCAAAAGTTGATGTTCATGAAATTTCTGAAACCTTGAATTGGATTCATGAACTCGTTGAATTGCGTGAAGAAGCAGGCGATTCAGCAGAAGATTTTGTCAAAGCCGTTCAAGAAGATATTTTATCAGATAAGATTTATGTCTTCACTCCAAATGGTGAAGTGCAAGAACTCCCTAGAGGCTCTGGTCCAATTGACTTTGCTTATGCGATTCACACTAAAGTTGGAGATCATGCGACGGGAGCTAAAGTAAATGGACGTATGAAACCTTTATCTGTTCAATTAAAAACAGGGGACCGAGTTGAAATTATTACCAGCTCAAGCTCTTTTGGACCAAGTCGTGACTGGATTAATTTAGTTAAAACCAATAAGGCTCGAAACAAAATTAAGCAATTCTTTAAAAACCAAGACAAAGAATTGTCGGTTAATAAAGGCCGTGAAATGTTGCAAGAAGCTTTGGAAGAAGCTGGCTTTGTTCCAAATCAGTATTTAGATAAAAAACACCTTGATGAAGTTTTCAATAAGATTAGTTATCGCAATGCCGAAGCTTTGTACGCGGCAATTGGTTTTGGTGAACTTTCGGCGACAACGATTGCTAATCGTTTAACTGAAAATGAACGCCGTGAAGCTGAGAGAGCTAAACAAAAAGCTGAAGCTGAAGAGCTGATGAAGGGTGAAGTTAAACGCGAATCAAGTAAAAATATCATGAAAATCCGCCACGATGGTGGTGTTAGCGTTTCTGGTATTGATAGTCTACTTGTTCGGATTGCCAAATGTTGTAATCCAGTTCCGGGTGACCAGATTGTTGGATATATTACAAAAGGTCGAGGCGTTTCTGTTCACAGGGCGGATTGTCAAAACGTGCGCAGTATGGAAGACTTTGAACAAAGACTTGTCGAAGTTGAATGGGATGATTCAGAGAACTTGGTCAAAGAATATGTTGCTAATATTGATGTCTATGGATTTAATCGTCCAGGATTGCTCAATGATGTGATGCAAGTTTTATCAAATTCGACTAAAAATTTGATTTCGATAAATGCTCAACCAACAAAAGATAAAAAAATGGCGAATATTCATATCGCTTTAGGGATTAAAAATTTATCAGATTTAACTTTGATTGTTGATAAAATCAAAATGACTCCTGATGTTTATTCGGTAAAACGGACAAATGCTTAAAAAAGAGCTTGACTTAGTCAAGCTCTTTTATATTAGATTCTTTAATAATGTAGTTGGGACGTCTTTTAGTTTCCAGAAATATTTTAGCAATGTATTTACCAATGATTCCAAGAGAGAGAAGTTGTAAGCCCCCCAAAAGTAAAATCAGGACAATGAGGGTCGGAAAACCCTGAACAGGGTCGCCAAAAATCAGTGTTTTAAGAAGATAAAAGATACTGAGTAGGACGGAAGCTAAAAAACTGATAAAACCAACAAAAGTTGCGATATTGAGAGGTGTTTCGGAAAAGTTTATAATCCCATCAATAGAATAACTAAGAAGTTGTCTAAAAGACCAAGAAGTCTGCCCAGCACTTCGTTCATGATTTTCATATTCTAAATAGGTGACTTCATAGCCTACCCAAGAGAATAAGCCCTTTGAAAAGCGATTGCTTTCTCTAAGCTCTAAAATACTGTCGACAACTTGCCGAGTCATTAAGCGAAAATCTCGTGCTCCTTCAACGATTGGCGTGGTAGAAACTTTATTAACAATTTTATAAAAGAAACGAGAGAAGAGGGAGTTAATCCACGGTTCTCCTTTACGGGAAATACGGCGCGCGCCAACGGAGTCATACCCCTCCAATAGTTTGTAATACATTGAAACTAGAAGTTCGGGGGGATCTTGCAAATCAACGTCCATCACAGTGACAAGCGGCTCTTTAGTGGCTTGCAACCCAGCAAGTAAAGCAGCCTCCTTCCCGAAATTTCTTGAGAAGCTAATGTAGTTGATATTATCGTGTTGTTTTGCTATTTTTTTTAATAGAGGAAGGGTTTGGTCAGTAGAACCGTCATTTACAAAGTAAAAAACTTTCTTTAATTCAAGATTTTCTGTTTTATTGTTGACCTCTCGAATAAAAATTTCAATGGTTTCTTGTTCATTATAGACGGGGATGACAATCGCTAATTCTTCCATTTTTTTCCTTAATTATTTTGTAATCTTATTTTTATGATTAATATTTAGAAGGTACCATACCTATCTATGATAATACCTAAAGAGGAGTATGATGTCAAGACATCTTAATTCCTCATTTTAAGAGAATACAGATTTTTTATGCTATACTGTCAGTAAATAAATTAACATAGGAGTGAAACATTAAGGGTTATGAGAATAGTAATTCAACGAGTAAAGTCAGCTTCTGTCAGTATTGATGGAAAAATTAAAGAAAAGATTAATCAGGGTTTTTTGCTTTTGGTTGGAGTTGAAGATGCTGACAGCAATTTTGATTTGGACTATGCGGTGCGTAAGATTGTTCAAATGAGAATCTTTTCAGATGAAGCTGATAAAATGAATCTCTCTGTTCAAGATATTCAAGGAGAAATCTTATCAATTTCTCAGTTTACTTTGTATGCGGAAACTAAAAAAGGTAATCGTCCGAGCTTTTCTGCGGCAGGAAAACCTGATTTTGCTAAAGCAATGTATGAAAAATTCAATGACAGTTTAGCTCAGATTGTGCCGGTTAAAGCAGGAATTTTTGGGGCAGATATTCAAGTAGAATTGATAAATGATGGCCCTGTCACGATTATTTTAGATACGAAAGAAGCTAGAAAAAATGCCTAAAAGATTGCAAAAGAGTAGCGTAAAAAAACGGGTTCCTGTTCGCTCTGTCAGTAAAATAAAAACTTATCAGACAGTAGAAAAACCTGACCAAATTGGTGAAATTTGGCAAAATAATATTATTCAATCGCTTGATGAAGATTATTCAAAAGAACAGGCCAAAAAACTGCAAAATAAAAAGATGACTGAGCGTCAGAAACGAAAAATTGAGGAAATGCAAAGCAATCCAGAGATGATTCAAGCGCGTGAAGAACTCAAAGAAGAATTTCTCAATACGCATCCACAGTATGCCAAGATGACCAGTGAGGAATTACAAGAATCAATGACCAGGCATGCTTTAGAGGATGAAAAGCTCAGAAAACAAAAGCTACGTCATCACATTGAAGCATTTGCTGACGGAATTATTGCGGTCATCATTACAATTATGCTCCTTGAAATTCCAGTGCCTTCTGGTAACCAAGGCTATTGGGAGTTCATCAGTTCAGTTGGAATCTTCTTAGTAAGTTTTGTTGTTACTGCTAATTTTTGGTTCAATCGTCACAAGATTTTTGCTCTGACAGAAGAAATTACGGAAAAAATCATTGTTCAAGATTTTATCTTTATCGGCTTACTTTCACTCATCCCACTCTTGACCAAATGGATTATGGTTGCTCCAACTTCATTTAGTGCTTTTAATTTTGGTTTGGTTTTAATTGTAATTTTACTTCAGCAAGAACTTTTAAGTTATTCGATTACTAAAGATCATTTTCGTAAGATGCCAAAATCTTTTAAATTTTGGCGTCGTGTCTGGACAATCCGACTATTTTCGACTATTCTAATGAATATTGCCATCATGATAATTGCCATTATTTTTCCATTTTATGGACATTGGCTCTTTGTGATTGTTCCGGTTTTTAATTTTTTATTCCGCATGGTCAATGACCGAAATCAGGAAGAAGAAGTTTATGCTGCGACACGTTCTATCGGTGTTCCTTATTTGAAAGAAGGTTAATAATGACTGTAAAAAATATTATTTTAGATTTGGGTGGCGTAATTTTAGATTTAGGTTTTACGCGAATGATTAATTCTTTTGAGCAACTGGGCGTCAAGGATTTTTCTAGTTACTTTAATCCACAAAAACAAGTTGATTTTTTTGAAGAACTAGAATTAGGACTTATATCACCAGACGTTTTCTACGATGAGTTTAGAAAAGCGACTAAAAGCCAGCTGACAGACGAAGTAATTGAAAAAAATTGGAATTTAATTCTAAAAGATTTTCAAAAAGAACGAATGAATTTACTGACAGACTTGTCAGCAAATTTTTCACTTTATCTTTTCTCAAATACTAACGCTATTCATGCTAAATGTTTTGAGCAACGTTGTATCGAACAAATGGGTCAGCCTCTAGCAACTTATTTTACAAAAGCCTATTATTCACATGATTTACATCTAAGAAAACCAACAGTTGAAAGTTTTCACGAGGTTCTCCGTCAGTCCAATTTAAAGGCTGATGAAACTTTATTTATTGATGACAATGCGGACAATATCTTAGGAGCACAGGCAGCAGGTCTAAAAACTTATCATCTGAAAGCACCAGAAGTACTGATAGAAATTGATTTTAATAAAATAATTTACTGACGAATCTGTCAGTATTTTTTTTGAAAAAATTTTTATACTGCATAAAGTTAATTCTTGACAATTGTCTGACAATTCGGTAAAATACAGTTTATTGAAATTATTTCGTTACAAATTCAGAAAAATGAGGATTTATTATGGGATTTATGAAAAAAGCTGATTTTGAGCTTTATCGTGATGCAGATAAACATTATAATCAGGTACTAACCACACGTGATTTTCTTGCACTAGGTGTTGGAACAATTATTTCAACTTCTATCTTTACCTTGCCAGGACAAGTTGCCGCTCAATTTGCGGGCCCAGGGGTTGTCTTTTCTTATCTACTTGCTGCTTTGGTCGCTGGTTTTGTTGCCTTGGCTTATGCTGAAATGTCAACAGTGATGCCATTTGCGGGTTCAGCCTACTCTTGGATTTCAGTCTTATTTGGTGAAGGTTTCGGCTGGATTGCTGGTTGGGCTTTGCTTGCGGAATATTTTATTGCCGTTGCCTTTGTTGGTTCAGGCTTCTCAGCAAATCTGCAACAATTGCTAGCGCCACTCGGTTTCCATCTCCCAAAAGTATTGGCCAATCCATTTGGTACAGACGGTGGAGTTGTCGATATTATTTCACTTTTAGTCATTTTACTCTCGGCAATTATTGTCTTTCGTGGGGCATCTGATGCTGGACGAATCAGTCAAATTCTTGTTGTGCTTAAAGTGGCGGCTGTTATTGCCTTCATCATTGTTGGGATTACGGTCATTAAGCCAGCAAATTACCATCCATTTATTCCACCACACAATCCGAAAACAGGTTTTGGTGGTTTCTCGGGGATTTGGTCTGGGGTGTCGATGATTTTCTTAGCCTATATTGGTTTTGATTCAATTGCCGCAAATTCAGCGGAAGCTAAAAATCCCCAAAAAACAATGCCGCGTGGAATTATTGGCTCACTACTTATTGCTGTTGTCCTTTTTGCGGCGGTGACACTCGTTCTTGTAGGAATGCACCCTTATTCGGCTTATGCTGGGAATGCAGCGCCAGTTGGTTGGGCCCTTCAACAATCAGGTTATTCTCTTTTATCGGAAGTTGTCACAGCGATTGCACTTGCCGGAATGTTTATCGCTCTTTTGGGAATGGTCCTTGCAGGTTCACGTTTGCTTTATGCTTTTGGACGCGATGGACTTTTGCCTAAAGGTTTAGGTAAAATGAATGCTCGAAATCTCCCAGCAAATGGTGTGTGGACCTTAGCTATTGTTGCTATTGTCATCGGGGCATTCTTCCCCTTTGCTTTTCTTGCTCAACTTATCTCAGCCGGAACTTTGATTGCCTTCATGTTTGTAACTCTTGGAATTTATTCGCTCCGTCGTCGTCAAGGAAAAGATTTACCAGAAGCAACTTATAAAATGCCTTTCTATCCAGTTTTGCCAGCTTTTGGTTTTCTTGGTTCATTATTTGTCTTTTGGGGACTTGATGTTCAAGCCAAACTCTATTCTGGAATTTGGTTCCTTATTGGAATTTTGATTTATTTTGCTTATGGAAATCGTCGAAGCAGAAAATCAGAGGAAAAATAAAAAATATGACAAAAAATGGTTTCAAAATTTTTGAGACCATTTTTTTGTCATTATTTTGAAGCTGACAAAAATTGCTAAAATAGCTAAAATAAGTTAAAATAGGGAAGTTATCAGCAACTTATGATATGAGGAGTAAACTATCTAAAATGAAAGAATATGAAAAACAACATCGAATCTTCTATGTCTTTTTACGCAATCTTGTCGCCTTTTTACTTTTCATTTTTAATGGAAAAAGTAAATATTACAATATCGACCGGATTCCTAAAGATGAAAATTATATATTAGTCGCCCCCCACCGAATGGCTTGGGAGCCAGTATGGTTTGCTTTTGCGACTCGTCCAAAACAATTTATTTTCATGGCCAAAAAAGAATTGTTTAAAGGATTTGGTGGTTGGTGGATTAAAATGTGTGGTGCTTTTCCGGTTGACCGTGAAAACCCAGGGACTAAACCCTTAAAACATGCCGTTAAAATGCTTAAAGAATCAGATAAATCAATGATTATGTTCCCTTCAGGTAGCCGTCATAGTGCCGAAATGAAAGGTGGCGTTGCGGTCATTGCTAAAATGGCAAAAGTTCGTATCGTACCAGCCGTTTATCAAGGACCTCTGACAATGAAAGGAATTTTCAAACGTCAAAAAGTTGCCATTAATGTTGGTCACCCTATTGATATTTCAGATATCAAAAAAATGAATGAAGAGGGAATTGCCGAAGTTAACCGCCGAATGGAAGTTGCTTTTGCTGAACTTGATAAAGAATTAAACCCTGATTTCCATTACGAAGCAAAATAAAAAAGAAAAACTCTAGCAAATTAATTTGCTAGAGTTTTTTGTCAGCTTGTTCTGAATCAAAAATTTGTCCTTCTGTTAGATTGAAATCAGACAGAAAATTTAAAATGATTGATTTTTCATTTTCGTTGTATTTATCAAAAATTTGTCCAAGCTTTAAATCCATGATTTTGTGCATCTTATCATGGATACTTGCTACTTTTAAGCCTTTAGTTGTGATATGGTAGTAAATTTTCTTTTTATCATTGTCCGCTTGATAAGTTGTTAGAAACTGATGTTTTATTAAATTTTGAACAGCACGGGTCACTCCCCCACGAGTGACTGATAATTTTGTGGCTAATTCAATACCAGTTAAATCTTTTTTGGTTAGGGCTGATAAAATGTGAAGAGCGACCACTGACAGAGTCAAAACTTCTTTTTCTAGTTTGTCATCATTTAATTGCTCTAAAATCCATTTTCTTTCTTGAGAGCGATTGTCAGTTGCATGACGCAGTTCATGCAATTCCTTTGAAATTTTTTTGTCCAAGTTTGCTGAGTTCATTTTATCCATTCTTATATTATATCACAGCCAGCCATACGAAATTTATTTCGTATGGCTGATTTTTGCTGACCAAAGAAGACCGATGATGGTTTGCAAAACCACTTTAACGAGCGAGTAAAAAGTCTAATGAAAGAGGTGAGGAATATTTAGATAAGAAAGTGAGGTTTCAGAAACTTTGTCCCATTTTTTCTGCACTAGTGAACGCTTTTTCTTTCAATTCAGCAGAACGTTCTGGATAGCGAGCATATCCTTCTACGAAGAGTTGCTTGCGACTTTCATCAGTAATTCCCACCATCTTCATTGTTTGGTCAATATAGGCAGCCCCTAAATCATTCGCCAGATGGGTTGGATCTTTTTCATTATGATAAAAACCGCCAGCGGATTGGATATGAAGTGATTTTTTTCCTTCAAGTAAGCCAATTGGGCCATTTTCAGTATAACGGAAAAGTTTTCTGGGTACAGCAATAATATCAATATATTGTTTCAATTCAGCGGTGATAAAACCATTGTACATGGGATTGACAAAAACATATTTGTCAGCTGACAGAAATTCTTCTAAATATTCTTCATGACGATGGAGTAAATTTTTGTCATTCTCACTAAGTGTGTCAGGAGCATATTTATTGCGTTTCCAAGCTGCAAAAGTTTCGTTGTCGAGGGCTGGGACTTTTTCTGAAAACAAATCGCGAATGATGATTTTATCAGAAGGGTTTGTTTGGTGATAAACTTCTTTGAATTTTTCAGTTGTAGCAAGAGACCAACTGAAATCATCAGTGTGTGGGTGAGCTAAGACGATGAGCAATGTTGTCATTTTATTTCTTCTTTCTTTTTTGTTGACAAACAACATTATAGACTTAATTTTGTTGCTTGTCAACATTGTGACGAAGTAAAAAGAAACAATTCTTGGTATTTCAATTTGTAAAAGCTATGTAAAAGTGTTACAATTAATGGTAATATCCACTTATTTTTGTGAAAGAGAAATTATGCCGAATATTATTAGAAAACTTGTCGAAAACGACAAAAAAGAGCTCAAAAAACTCAATAAAATGGCGCTCCAAGTTGAAAGTTTCGCTGATGAAATGGAACATTTGACAGATGAGCAATTAAAAGCCAAAACTCCAGAATTAAAAGAACGTGTTGCAAAAGGTGAAAGTCTTGATGACCTTCTCTATGAAGCTTTTGCCGTTTGTCGTGAAGCAGCTCGTCGTGTGCTTGGATTGTATCCTTTCCATGTTCAGATCATGGGTGGGATTGTCTTGCATAATGGGGACGTTCCTGAAATGCGTACTGGTGAAGGTAAAACCTTGACTGCAACAATGCCTGTTTATCTTAATGCTTTATCAGGCAAAGGGGTTCACGTGGTCACTGTCAATGAATACTTGGCAACTCGTGATATGACAGAAATGGGTGAGCTTTATAGTTGGCTCGGTCTAACTGTTGGTTTGAACTTGAATTCAAAATCACCAGAAGAAAAACGTGAAGCTTATAACTGTGATATTACTTATTCAACATCAGCTGAACTTGGGTTTGACTATCTTCGAGATAATATGGTTACTCGTGCTGAAGATATGGTTCAAAAACCACTTAACTATGCCCTTGTCGATGAAGTAGACTCAATCTTGGTCGATGAAGCTCGGACTCCTTTGATTATTTCTGGACAAGCCGAAAGTTCATCAGCACTTTACTATCGTGCTGACCAATTTACTAAGACTTTAAAAGGTCAAAACTTGAACGTTGCAACTTCTGATTACGAAGAGGGCGATGATTACAAGATTGACTTACAATCAAAAACAATTTCTTTAACTGAAGAAGGAATTGATAAGGCTGAAAAATTCTTCCAAATCGAAAATCTTTATGATATGGAAAATGTTGCCTTGACTCACTTCGTTGACAATGCTTTGCGTGCCAACTTTATCATGCTTCATGACATTGACTATATGATTGATGAAAACCAAGAAGTCTTGATTATTGACCAATTTACAGGACGTACGATGCCTGGTCGTCGTTATTCTGATGGTCTTCACCAAGCAATTGAAGCTAAAGAAGCTGTGCCAATTCAAGATGAATCAAAAACAATGGCTTCAATTACCATCCAAAACTACTTCCGGATGTATAAAAAATTGTCAGGGATGACAGGTACGGCTAAAACAGAAGAAGAAGAATTCCGTGAGATTTATAATATTCAAATCACACCAATTCCAACCAATCGTCCGGTTCAACGTTTAGACCATCCAGATTTACTTTATCCAACTTTGGAAGCTAAATTTAAAGCAGTTATTGATGATATTAAACGTCGTCATGCTGAAGGTCAACCGATTTTGATAGGTACTGTTGCTGTAGAAACTTCAGAATTGATTTCTAAGAAGTTGGTTGAAGCGAAAATCCCTCATGAAGTTTTGAACGCGAAAAATCACTTCCGTGAAGCACAAATCATCATGAATGCTGGTCAACAAGGAGCAGTAACGATTGCGACCAACATGGCTGGTCGGGGGACAGATATCAAGCTTGGACCTGGCGTGATTGATCATGCCGACCCTGAATTTCAGGGACTTGCCGTTATTGGTACTGAGCGTCATGAATCTCGACGTATTGACAATCAGCTTCGTGGTCGTGCGGGACGTCAAGGTGATCCAGGGGTTTCACAATTCTATCTTTCCCTTGAAGATGAGTTAATGAAACGTTTTGGTTCTGAACGTGTTTCTGCTTTCCTAGATAGAATGCGTATTTCCGGTGAAGATGCTGTCATCAAATCTAGTTTGATTACTCGTCAGATTGAAAGTTCACAAAAACGTGTCGAAGGAAATAACTACGATTCTCGGAAACAAGTTTTGCAATACGATGACGTCATTCGTGAGCAACGTGAAGTCATTTATGCGCAACGCCAAGAAGTTATTTTGACTAAGGAAGATATGACTCCTGTTTTGATGGGCATGTTCAAACGAACAATTGACCGTCAGGTTGATGGTCATGAGCTTGCGGGAAGTTTTAAAAATGAAGAGACAGTCAAAGACCTCCTGCAAACAGTGCAAAACACAATGTTGCCAGAAGAGGCCATTGAATTATCTGAATTGACCGGTCTGTCAGGACAAGCAATGAAAGATTTGATTTTTGATAAAGTCAAAAGTCGTTATGCTTCACAAATGGAAAAATTAGCTGACCCAGAACGTCAGTTAGAATTCCAACGTGCGGTGATCTTACGGGTTGTTGATAATAACTGGTCAGAACATATTGATGCTCTTGACCAAATGCGTCAGTCAGTCGGACTTCGTGGTTATGCCCAAAATAATCCGATTGTTGAGTATCAAGAAGAATCATATAAAATGTACAATAATATGATTGGTGCGATTGAATTTGAAGTCACTCGTTTGATGATGAAAGCACAAATTCAACCACAAACGGCAATCCGTCAGGAAGCGCCAAGAATGACAACGACAGCTTCACAAGAAAACATTACAAATGTCGGCCCTGACACTTCTGTCAGTGAAGAAATTTCATTTGAAAATGTTGGACGTAATGACCCTTGCCCATGCGGCTCTGGTAAGAAGTTTAAAAATTGTCATGGACGTACACACATTGCCTAAAAGGCCAATTAATTTACTGACAGCTTTGTCAGTAAATTTTTTTATCAATAATGGACGCAAATAAATGTAGAATTAATTAAAATTTTGATACAATAGATAAAATAACAAAGCGAAATACGAGGAATTAGAATGACTTTTAAAGAAATAAGTCCTAAGATAAATATTGATGCCATTAAGATGTTGGGTCATCTCAATAGTGAGCAACAAGAAAAAAAGATGCTTCGAGATAAAGAACTTGAAGCAATTATCAAAGGCGAAGATGACCGTTTGCTTTTGATTATCGGACCTTGTTCGTCTGATAATGAAGAAGCAGTATTGGAATATGCTCGTCGTTTAGCCAAACTTCAAGAAGCAGTCAAAGACAAGATTTTTATGGTAATGCGTGTCTATACTGCTAAACCTCGTACAAATGGAGATGGCTATAAAGGGTTGATTCACGAACCTGATGCGGATGGTCATACTGACTTAATCAACGGAATCAAAATGGTTCGCGACTTGCATTACAAAGTTATCACTGAAACTGGTTTGACAACTGCTGATGAAATGCTTTACCCAGAAAATCTGCCAATGGTTGATGATTTGGTCAGCTACCATGCGATTGGTGCGCGTTCTGTGGAAAATCAACAACACCGTTTTGTAGCTTCTGGAATTGATGTTCCAACGGGATTGAAAAATCCAACTTCAGGAAACCTAAAAGTAATGTTCAACGGTATCTATGCTGCGCAACAATCACAAGATTTCCTTTTTGGTCGTGCAGAAGTTCAAACTTCAGGAAATCCACTGGCACATGCAATTTTGCGCGGTGGACAAGATGAAAATGGCAAATACCATCCAAACTACTATACAGATAACTTGCTTGAAACAATTGAGATTTATGAAAAAATGGGCTTGAAAAATCCTTTCATTCTCATTGACACCAATCATGATAATTCAGGTAAAAAATTCATGGAACAAATCCGTATTGTCCGTCAAACATTGGTCAATCGTGATTGGGATGATAAAATTCGCCAAAATGTTCGTGGCTTTATGATTGAATCATATCTTGAAGATGGTCGTCAAGATAAGCCAGAAGTTTTTGGTAAATCAATTACCGATCCATGTTTAGGTTGGGATAAAACAGAAGCACTTGTTCAAGAAATTTACGAAGCTGAAAGTAAAAATAAATAAAATTAAAAGCTGTCAAAACTGACAGCTTTTTTTCAATTTTAAAGAGTATAAAAGTAGTTTAAAAAATATTAATTTGATAAGGAGATGAAGCGGATAGTAGTAAGGCTTCAAAAGTAGCCCTGAAAAAAAACTTGAAAATTTAACAGCAGATATTGCAAACCCTTTCGTTTTGTGGTACAATTTCAAGAGTGATAGATATTTTAGATATCGTCAATAAAAATGAAAAAACATCTAAGGAGAACCATAAAAATGGCATCTAAAGAATTCCACATCGTTGCAGAAACTGGTATCCATGCACGTCCAGCTACATTGCTTGTGCAAACAGCTTCAAAATTCACATCAGAAATCACTTTGGAATACAAAGGTAAATCAGTAAACCTTAAATCAATCATGGGTGTTATGTCACTCGGTGTTGGTCAAGGCGCTGACGTTACTATTTCAGCTGAAGGTGCAGATGCTGACGACGCAATCGCAACAATCGCTGAAACAATGACTAAAGAAGGACTCGCAGAATAATCATGACAACTATGCTTAAAGGTATCGCCGCATCATCAGGTGTAGCAGTAGCTAAGGCATACTTGCTTGTCCAACCAGATTTGTCTTTTGAAACAAAGACAATTGCTGATACAGCTAATGAAGAAGCTCGCCTTGATGCAGCACTTGCTACATCGCAAAGCGAGCTTCAACTTATTAAGGACAAAGCAGTAACAACCCTTGGTGAAGAAGCAGCATCTGTATTTGACGCTCATATGATGGTCCTTGCTGACCCAGATATGACTGCTCAAATCAAAGCAGTAATCAATGACAAAAAAGTTAACGCTGAATCAGCTCTTAAAGAAGTAACTGATATGTTTATCGGTATCTTTGAAGGAATGACTGACAATGCTTATATGCAAGAACGTGCAGCTGATATTAAAGACGTTACAAAACGTGTTTTAGCTCACCTTCTTGGCGTTAAATTGCCAAGTCCAGCACTCATCGATGAAGAAGTAATCATCGTTGCTGAAGATTTGACACCATCTGATACAGCTCAATTGGACAAGAAATTCGTAAAAGCCTTTGTGACTAACATTGGTGGACGTACTTCTCACTCTGCAATTATGGCTCGTACTTTGGAAATTCCAGCAGTTCTTGGAACAAATAATATTACTGAACTTGTTTCTGAAGGTCAACTTTTGGCTGTTTCAGGATTGACAGGTGAAGTAATTCTTGACCCATCTGCTGAACAACAAAGCGAATTCCATAAAGCTGGTGACGCTTATGCTGCTCAAAAAGCAGAATGGGCTGCTCTTAAAGACGCTGAAACTATTACAGCTGATGGACGTCATTATGAGCTTGCTGCTAATATCGGTACACCTAAAGATGTTGAAGGTGTTAACGATAATGGTGCTGAAGCAATTGGTCTTTATCGTACAGAATTCTTGTACATGGATGCACAAGATTTCCCAACAGAAGATGACCAATATGAAGCTTACAAAGCTGTACTTGAAGGAATGAATGGTAAACCAGTCGTTGTCCGTACAATGGATATCGGTGGTGACAAAACATTGCCTTACTTTGATCTTCCTAAAGAAATGAACCCATTCCTCGGATGGCGTGCACTTCGTATCAGCCTTTCAACAGCTGGTGACGGAATGTTCCGTACACAATTGCGTGCGCTCTTGCGTGCTTCTGTACACGGACAACTTCGTATCATGTTCCCAATGGTTGCTCTCGTAACTGAGTTCCGTGCAGCTAAAAAGATTTATGATGAAGAAAAAGCTAAATTGATTGCAGAAGGTGTTCCAGTCGCAGAAGGTATCGAAGTTGGTATCATGATTGAAATTCCAGCAGCAGCAATGCTTGCAGACCAATTTGCAAAAGAAGTTGATTTCTTCTCAATTGGTACAAACGACCTCATCCAATATACAATGGCTGCAGACCGTATGAATGAGCAAGTTTCTTACCTTTACCAACCTTACAATCCATCAATCCTTCGTTTGATTAACAATGTAATCAAAGCAGCTCACGCTGAAGGTAAATGGGCTGGTATGTGTGGTGAAATGGCCGGCGACCAAACTGCTGTACCATTGCTTATGGGGATGGGGCTTGACGAATTCTCAATGTCAGCAACATCAGTACTCCAAACACGTTCACTTATGAAACGTTTGGATTCTAAGAAAATGGAAGAATTGTCTAGCAAAGCTTTGAGCGAATGTGCAACAATGGAAGAAGTTATTGCACTCGTTGAAGAATACACTAAATAATCTTTTCAATTGATTTGAATAAATGAATCCTGTCGGTTTTGACAGGATTTTTTGTAATCTATTTATCAACAACAAATTTACTGACAAAAAAACTTATCCACGGGGATAAGTTTTTTCTATCAAATAAATTTGAAAAGAGTATAATAATAAGTGGATAAGGAGTTTTATGAAAAACCTAAATTTTTTTGATTATTGGCTAATTGGAGAATTAATCTTTTGTTTAATACTTCTCTTAATTTTACCCCAGCAAATTAAGCTGAATTTCTGGATAATTCTGACGAGTAAAGAAACAAGCGGTTCAGTCTTGAATATTTTTGCGCTTCCTCTTATTATGGCTCTTCCTAATATTATTCGACGCTCTGTCAGTAAGAGTGGCATCTACTGGTCAAAATTGAGAGTAACTACTCTGATTTTCAATATTATCCTTCTTTTATTGACCACTTTTTGGTTGCTAATATTGCCTTTTGGACAATAAAAAAATTACTGATGAAAAGTCGAGTCTCTTTGTACTCTGAGAGTTTATAGAGAGACTCTGACAATTCTGTCAGTAACTTATAGAAAGGATTAAAATGGTAATCCTTTAGTGAATTTTCCGAGTTTTTGTTCTGTCACTTTTTCAATTTGGCTAAGTGCATCATTAACCGCATCAGTAACCATATCTTGTAAAGTTTCAGGATCTTCAGGGTCAATAACATCTGGATTAATGTTAAGAGATTTCAAGGTGCGATCACCAGAAAATTCAACCGTTACAAGGTCTTGAGCAGATTTACCAACAAAAGTTGTATTGGCAATTTCTTCTTGTGAAACTTGCATTTGTTTTTGAAGTTTTTGTGCTTGTTTCATCATTGATTGCATATTCATCATGGAAATGTATACCTCTTTTAGAAATTTTGTTGAAAGGCTTTCAACACCTTAC
The DNA here is from genome assembly GCF_036648155.1 of Lactococcus sp. Taxonomy (NCBI): domain Bacteria; kingdom Bacillati; phylum Bacillota; class Bacilli; order Lactobacillales; family Streptococcaceae; genus Lactococcus; species Lactococcus sp. Next base: position 106,834 of record NZ_JAVXIY010000001.1, read on the forward strand.
TATTTTACCATAAAAAAGATAATAAAAAAATAAGCTAACAAAGGAGAAAGAAATGAAACTTACCAAAAACCAAGAAGAACTACTTAATTTAATTTATCAAGTTGTGTTAGAGCAAACGGTCAGTCCGAAAGAACGTGAGTATTTTATTGACGCTAAAAAGCGCATTGAATTAGGTAAAAATTTTGATAGCGAAATGAGTGAACTCTTAAAAGAATTGATGTATATTCCCAATTCTCCAGTGGTGAACCAATTTACAGAAGAAGCGCGTAAAAGGATGTTGGTAGGGCCATCAACAGGAGGGACAACTCATGGCTTTTCAAATTATCAAACAAAAAAATGAATGAAAAAGTGATTTTATTATTGTAAAATCACTTTTTGAATTACTAAGGGTGGGTCAGTAAATAATTTTAGAAAATAAAAAAACTCAGCCTTAGCTGAGTTAATATTAGTGCGGTGGGCGGGACTTGAACCCGCACCAAGAAAATTCCCGACAGGATCCTTAATCCTGCGCGTCTGCCAATTCCGCCACCACCGCAAAACAGTACCTAAATATAATACCATTTTTCGCTATCTTCTGTCAAGAAAAAACTCATAAATCACTGATATAAAAATCAATAAATTACGGATTATAAGTCTTCATAAATTTTGAAATTGTTTGACGATAGAGGGTGGGATTTGTTTCGAAAGACCGCGCGTGAGCAGCGTTTTTAACAACTAACAGTTCTTTGGGCGTTCCGAGCTTGACTGATTTGTAGTTCTCATAGACCATTGAAGTTGGAACATATGTATCTTTGCTTCCATGAATCAAGAGAATGGGAAGTTTATCTTTGGCTAGTGCTTTAGTTGCGCTAGCTTCTTGGAAAAACCACCCTTGTCGAATTTTGCTTTCAAGAGAAACGCTGTAAACCAGTGGGAAAGCTGGAATGTTGTAGCTTTCTTTGGCTTGATATACAATTTCATCCCAAGCGTTAGTATAACCACAATCTTCGATAATATTTTTTACTGATGATGGTAAACTCTTTTCGCTAGAGGCCATCATTACGGTAGAAGCGCCCATTGAAAGACCATAAAGGCTGATATGACTTTCGGGATTTTTGTCAGTTAAATATTTTGCCCAAGCGATCACGTCAAATTTATCATGGTAGCCAAAAGTAATAAAATTCCCCTGTGAATTTCCGGCACCACGATTATCTGGCATCAAGACATTATAGCCTAACTCATGGAAAAGTTGACCATATTGTCGCATTACAGATTTATCCTGACGGAAGCCATGAACAACAATCACAGTATTGTTAGTTTTTTGTTCAGCTGGCACATACCAAGCATCGAGTTTTAAATCATTATTTGTCAATGTTTCGGTAGATTTTGGTAGTTTATTAAATTTTTGAACCAGAGAATAATTAGGACTTGAAGTTTTGACTTGTCCAATTGGTTGATTATTCCGGACACAAGCAATTTGGTAAAAATATAAAGTAGCCCCTAAATTAAGGCTTAAAAGGACAGATATAATAGCAATTAATATAGTCCAAATTCGTTTTCTTAGCGATTTTTTCATGAATTTCATTATACACGAAAATTGATATAAAACCAATATTAAAAGTTTTATTTTAATTAGATGATTAAAATAGTAAAATTAGCTAACAGAGTTATGAAATAAAAAATATTTAGCATTTTTTTCTAAAGTGTGATAAAATGTGGGAAATAGAATAAATACTCCACCGGGAGTTAAATCGTATGAACGATTATTTGCATTTCAGTAGGTCTGAGAAGAAATGTAGATAGTCGTTCTTTTTTAGCTGAGGAGGCGGAAATGACTTGGATATATCTACTAATAGCAGGAATTTTTGAAGTGGTTTGGGCAACAACAATGAAGTTAAGCCACGGATTTACAAATATAAAGTTTACACTATTAACAATCATTGGGATGATTGCTAGTTTTGGCTTTCTTGCCCTAGCTTTAAAAAAGCTTCCCTTAGGGATTGCTTATCCAATTTGGACAGGAATTGGTGCAGTCGGCTCCATCTTAATTGGTCTTATGATTTTTAAAGATAAAGTTCCACCATTAACATGGCTTTTTATAACTTTCTTAATTATTGGAATTATTGGAATAAAAGTAACAAGCGGTCACTAAAGATGATACAGTCTTTTAATTTTTTAGTATATAGATTTCATGATATAATAAGAGAATTGGTAAAAAATAAAAGAAATAGCAATAGCTGAGTCTATTTGCTATTTTTAATGAGGAGGAAAAAATGAAAAATAAAAAAAGCATGATGAATTTAGCAATTTCTAATTTATTTTTAGTGTTTTTGGGTGCAGGTTTAGTCATTCCTGTTTTGCCAACCCTTAAAGAACAAATGCACTTTTCAGGAACAACAATGGGAATGATGATTTCCATTTTTGCAATTGCTCAATTGATTGCTTCACCATTCGCTGGTGCTTTATCTGATAAAATTGGGCGCAAAAAACTCATTGCCATTGGAATGATTATTTTTTCTTTTTCTGAACTTTTATTTGGTTTAGCACAAGCAAAAACAGGTTTTTATATTTCGCGAGCGCTAGGGGGTGTCGCAGCTGCGATGCTCATGCCTTCAGTTACTGCTTACGTGGCTGATATGACCACAATTGCTGAGCGTCCTAAAGCAATGGGGCTTGTTTCAGCAGCAATTAGTGGAGGCTTTATTATTGGTCCTGGAGTGGGAGGCTTTATTGCTCATTTTGGAATTCGCGTTCCTTTTTATGTTGCAGCAATTTTAGCTTTTCTTGGTTTTCTTCTAACAATTACTATTTTAAAAGAACCTGAGCGAACAATTGAAAGTCATCATGAAATGGAAAAAGTTTCATTCCTCGACATTCTAAAAAATCCATTATTTGGGTCTTTATTTGTCATCATTTTGATTTCTTCATTTGGTTTACAAGCTTTTGAGTCTATTTATAGCATTATGGCAAGTATTAACTTTGGTTTTAGTATGAGTGAAATTGCCTTAGTCATTACAGTAAGTGGAATTTTGGCCCTCTTTTTCCAGCTTTTCTTATTTGACACAATCGTCAATAAAATTGGAGAACTTGGCTTGATTCAATTAACTTTTTTTGCAAGTGCAGTCTTCATTGCTGTCATTGCTTTTACAAAATCAAATTTAGTTGTCGCCCTCTCTACGTTCGTTGTTTTTCTAGCTTTTGATTTGTTTAGGCCGGCCGTGACCACATACCTTTCAAAACATGCTGGAAACCGTCAAGGAGCAATCAATGGTCTAAATTCAGCTTTCACAAGTTTTGGAAATATTTTAGGTCCTATGGCTGCAGGATATATGTTCGATATTAATCATTTATTTCCCTATTATATCTCTGCGATTATTTTACTTGGAACAGGATTTTTATCACTATTTTTGAATAGGAAAAACTTCAGTAAAATTTAAATTAAAAATTTATAAACGATTGACTATATCATATCAAAAACTACTAGATGAAAATCTAGTAGTTTTTTCTTGCTGTATTGTATGAATAAAAAAACCTCCTGATGTAATCTTATACATACAGGAGGAAAAGGAGTAAGCGTATTTAATACTATCATTTTTCTTATATAAGAGAGTTGAGAATAAAGAACTCTACTTATAAGGAGTCAAGGGGATTTGAACCCCTGCGCCGCTTTACACGGTTCGACGGATTTCGAGTCCGCTGCATTACCACTCTGCCATGGCTCCGCTCCCTTATCTAATTTCATTATACCATAGTTAATTACCTTCCAGAAATAATATGAAATAAGAATAACTAAAATAAAAAAACGCATATTTATACAAAAATGTTGACAAATGAATAAATATGCTGTACAATTGCATTTATATTAATTTGAAAGAAGAAAAATGATGGGAAACAAAAAAATTGTCTTGGCATATTCAGGTGGATTGGATACGAGTGTCGCTGTAAAATGGCTGACTGATAAAGGTTTTGATGTCATTGCTGCTTGCATGGATGTTGGTGAAGGGAAGGACTTGAATTTTATTCATGATAAAGCACTCCAAGTTGGTGCGGTAGAGTCTGTTGTTCTAAACTGTAAGGCCGAATTCGCTGAAATCTTCGTTGGTGCTGCCCTCAAAGGAAATTTGATGTATGAAAATAAATATCCTTTAATATCAGCATTGAGCCGCCCTTTAATTGCTAAAAAGTTAGTAGAGGTGGCTAAAGAAAAAGGGGCAACCGCAATTGCTCATGGCTGTACAGGTAAAGGAAATGATCAAGTTCGTTTTGAAGTAGCAATCCATTCACTTGCGCCAGAACTTGAAGTGATTGCTCCAGTCCGTGAGTGGCATTGGGCTCGTGAGGAAGAAATCGAGTATGCTAATCAAAATGGTGTTCCGATTCCTGCTGATTTGGATAATCCTTATTCTATTGATATGAATTTATGGGGACGTGCCATTGAAGCAGGAGTTCTTGAAAATCCTTGGAATACCTGCCCTGAAGATGCTTTCTTCATGACTAATTCTGTTGAGGATGCTCCGAATGAACCTGAGTTTATTGAAGTTGAGTTTAAAGAAGGTTTGCCAATCGCTTTGAATGGAAAAACCAAGGAATTGCATGAAATTATTAAAGAAGTGAATATTATTGCAGGTAAACACGGTGTGGGTCGGATTGATCATATTGAAAACCGCTTGGTTGGGATTAAATCACGTGAATTTTATGAATGTCCAGCTGCTATTACTTTATTAAAAGCCCACAAGGATTTAGAAGATTTAACTTTTGTTCGAGAATTAGCACATTTCAAGCCCGTTCTTGAAAATGAATTAGCGAATTTGATTTACAATGGCTTATGGTTTAATCCTGCGACTAAAGCTTTAATAGCTTACCTTGATGAAACACAAAAAGTAGTTAATGGAATCGTGAGAATTAAATTATACAAAGGTTTAGCGACTCCAATAGGACGTAAGTCAACCAATTCTCTTTATAGTGAAAAATTGGCAACCTACACTGCAGCTGATGAGTTTGACCAGGCAGCGGCCGTTGGATTTATTAAACTTTGGGGCTTGCCTACTCAGGTTAATGCTCAAGTAAATCTCAAATAAAAGATGAAAAAATTTGGAAAGTGAGAGAATGGTAGAAAAACTTTGGGGAGGACGTTTTGAAGCCTCATTAGATAAACAAACTGAAGAATTTGGGGCATCAATTAAATTTGAACAAAGACTTGCTCCTTTTGATTTAAAGGGCTCATTAGCTCATGTGAAAATGTTAGGTGAAACAGGAATTATCACTGCTGAGGAAGCTACAACAATTGCTGATGGGTTGATAAAAGTAGAAGAAAAACTTATGAATGGTCAAATTGAATTTAAAATTGAAAATGAAGACATTCATATGAATATGGAAACTTATCTTCATGATGAAATTGGTCCACTTGCAGGAAAACTTCATACCGCTCGGTCAAGAAATGACCAAGTAGCAACCGATATGCACCTCTATCTCAAAAGTATTTTATCTGATGTTTTAAAAGCTTTAAGAACGCTTCGAGAAACTATTGTAAATCTTTCTGTAAACCATGTTGACACTCTTATGCCGGGTTATACTCATTTGCAACATGCCCAACCGATTTCTTTTGCCCAACATTTAATGGCCTATTATCAAATGTTTACTCGCGATTTTGAACGCTTTGAATTTAATGTAAAACACACTGATATGAATCCTTTAGGGGCGGCAGCTTTGGCTGGAACTACTTTTCCAATTGACAGAGAGTTAACCACAAGTTTGCTCGAATTTGAGAAAGCCTATGCTAATTCTATGGATGCTGTCAGTGATCGTGATTTTATTTTGGAATTCTTGTCAAACTCTAGCTTGTTGATGATGCATCTATCAAGATTATGTGAAGAACTTTTGCTTTGGTCTAGTCATGAATTCAATTTTGTCAGTTTATCAGATAATTATTCTACAGGCTCATCGATTATGCCGCAAAAAAAGAATCCAGACATGTCAGAATTGATTCGAGGAAAGAGCGGACGAGTTTATGGAAATCTTATGTCTTTATTGACTGTCATGAAGGGACTTCCTTTAACTTACAACAAAGACTTACAAGAAGACAAAGAGGGAATGTTTGATAGTGCTGATACCATATTAACATCATTGAGTGTTATGGACGGAATGTTGTCAACCATGACTGTCAACCGTGTAAACATGGAAAAGGCGACAGAGCAAGATTTTTCAAATGCAACCGAGCTGGCCGATTATCTTGCGGCAAAAGGTCTTCCTTTTAGGGAGGCACACGAATTAGTAGGTCAATTAGTTTTAATATGCATAAAAAAAGGAATTTATCTTCAAGAGGTGAGCTTAAAAGACTATCAAGCTTTGTCTCAATTAATAGAAGAAGACGTTTATGAAGTTTTGAAATCTAGAACGGCTGTTTCACGAAGGAATTCTTTAGGTGGAACTGGTTTTGAATCGATTAAGAAGCAAATTGAACAAGCAAAAAAAGAGCTTCAAAAATGAAGCTCTTTTTTATACAATTACTTTTTTAGTGTAACTGAATTATTGTGTGTAAAGTAGTTGATCAGATTGAAGATGACAAGAATTGCTGAACCCACAAATACATAACGATAGTCGATAAAACCAGCAATAGCTGAGCCTAATAGAGGGCCAGCAAAGGCACCGATTGATTGGGCGGATTGATTGTAAGAGAAAATACGGCCGGTGACAGCTTGGGGAGATTCTTTGGCCAGAATAGCTTGGACAGATGGTAAAATCGCAGCATCAGAAATTCCGACAAAGAGTCTCATAACAATCAGAAACCAAACATTAGTTGTCAGTGCGGTAATTGAAAAGACCACAAGTGAGAAGAAAAGTCCAAAGCCAAGAATTTTTCTTTGACCGACTTTATCACCCAGTCTCCCTAAAAACGGGGCAGCAACTAAGGTTACTATTCCTGGAGCGGCGGCGACCAGCCCAGCCATGAAAGTGATATTCCCTTGACCATGCATGAGTTCTTGTACATAGAGTGAAAGAACAGGATTAATGGATTGATTGGTCATTTGGGTAATCAATGTTGCGAAAAACATTCCCCATATTATTGCAGGGTGTGTGACAACTTCCCATACTTGTTTGTAGGAGAGCATGTTTTTCTTTTCAACTGGTTTAAAAGTTTCTTTGACCAAAAAAAGAGCAAGGAAAAAAACAAGGAACATGATGATACCTGTAACGCTAAAGACACGACGATATCCAGTTATATTAACAAGAACCCCACCAACTATAGGTCCGATTAATGTTCCAGCTACGGAACCTGTTGTGAGTAATGATAAAACGGAACCTGATTTTTCTTTAGGTGCTGAGCTTGCCATCAAAGCCATTGAATTGGATACAAATCCAGAAAAAGCACCAAGCAACATTCTTAAAATAAGGAGTTGCCAAGCAGCTGTGACGAAAGCCATTAGAGAAATTGAAATGGCCATTCCGAGAGAGGCTCTTAAGAGCATCAGCTTTCGACCTTTTTGGTCAGCTAATCTCCCCCATAAGGGAGAAACGATGGCTAAAACAATAAAAGTAGATGAGAAAACCATACCAGACCAAATGTTTAATTCCGTTTTTGAATAGTGACCTAGTGTTCCGATATAGAGTGATATAAAAGGGGAAATAAGGCTTGAGCCAATTCCCGTCATAAATGTCCCAAACCAAAGGACGATTAAATTTCGTTGCCATGATTCTTTCATGAATAAATGTACTTCTTTCTTGATGTATTCATAATAATATTATAAAACTATTGTTCGTAGTTTGTCAATGACGAATCATCACTTGAAAAAGAGAGTGAATAGTTTTATACTGAAATAAGATGCTTTGAGATGAAAAAAATCTCAAACTTCAAGAAAACTTTCTAATCAGAAAGTACTGAAAGGAATCCTATTATGGCAAGGATTGCATTAACCCGCGATAAAATTGTTCAAGCGACAATCAAGTTAGCTAGTGAAATTGGACTCTCTAATGTGAGTTTCCCCCGTTTAGCAGAATATTTTGGAATTAAAGCTCCGTCACTTTATAATCATTTTAAAAATATGGAAGAAGTCCGAGTAGCGACTGCAGTTTACTTACAAAAAGAACTAAATCATGAATTGACTCACGCAATGGTAGGCTTGACGCCTTTAGCCGCTCTTAGAGCTTATGCTGAAAGCTATAAAAAATTTGCCGAAAAATATGAAGCAGTTTATGAATTGATTAATGTGATACATCAGACAAATAATGGTGAACTTGAATATTTAGCAAAGGAAAATATTCGCTTGGTTCGTCGTAGTTTAGAAAATTTTAATTTATCAGAAGAAGAGAATTTTCATATTAGTCGAATGTTTAGGTCAACATTGCATGGTTTTATTACATTGACACAGTTGGGCTATTTTCGTCAATCGGGTTCAATTTCTAAGGAAGAATCTTTTACTTACATGGTAAACCATTTACTTAGTACACTTGATAGTGTTCGTAATACATAAAATACTTTTGTTGATGAAAAACTTATAGTAAAAAAGCAATTAAGAGAAATTTCCGCTAAAAGAACGTTTTCATTTGAAATAGTGACTTTTTAGCAACTTTATGATAAAATTAGTACGATAATTTCTAAAATGGGAGAGAGTGGCTTGGCTATAAAAAAAACATATCGCGTTAAACGCTCAAAGGATTTTGACCAAATTTTTTCAGCGAAACATAGCTTTGCCAATAAAAGGTTTGTAGTATACAAATTAAATGCAAATCAGCCTCATTTTCGTGTAGGTTTATCAGTAAGTAAGAAACTTGGACATGCGGTTTTGCGTAATCGAATTAAGCGTTTGTTACGTCATGCGGTAGCTGAATTTAAACCTTATTTGGTAAATGAAGATTTTGTAGTCATCGCTCGTTCGGGTGTTGAAACACTTAGTTTTGAAGAAGTAAAGAAAAACCTAAAACACGTGTTGAAATTGTCAAAAATCTATGTGGATGGAGAAAACGATTGAAAAAGAAATTTAGTTTGATCGCAATGGCGGGAGCTGCTCTTTTGTTACTTACAGCCTGTGGAACTACGGCAGTAACAAGTGGTTCAAGCAATCTTTGGGATCAAATTGTATATGGCTTTGCACAGGTTATTCGTTTCTTGTCATTTGGTGGTTTGACCGGAGTTGGTATTATTTTATTCACAATTATTATTCGGGCAGCATTGCTCCCGTTGATGAATATCCAAATCAAATCTAGCCAACGTATGCAAGAAATTCAGCCAGAAATTAAAAAAATTCAGGCTAAATATCCAAGCAAAGATATGGAATCTCGTCGTTTGATGAATGAAGAGATTCAAAAACTTTATGCTGAAAACAAAGTTAACCCTTATATGGGATGTTTACCTTTGGTTGTTCAGATGCCAGTGCTTTGGGCACTTTATCAAGCCTTGTCTCGTGTAGACTTTTTGAAACACGGAACTTTCCTCTGGTTTGAAATTGGAGCAAAAGATCCAACTTTTATTTTACCTATATTGGCAGCAATCTTTACTTTCTTGAGCTCATATTTAATGATGAAGTCTGCTCCTGAAAGAAATGCAATGACGACTTCAATGACTTATATTATGCCGATTTTCATCTTGATTATGGGTGTAAACTTTGCGTCCGGAATTGCACTTTACTGGGTAATATCTAATGCTTTCCAAGTCTTTCAAACGATGTTGTTAGCTAATCCATACAAGATTATTGCAGCGCGAGAAGCTAAGGTACAGGTCGAAAAAGATAAAGTTAAAGCTCGTGAGAAAGCATTGAAGAAGGCAAGAAAAAAATAAAAAATACCATTGGCAGTTTTTATTTTAATTGGAAGTTGTGCTAGAAATTGTCAATAGGCTTTATCATATGACAGGAGTAGTTTGATTATGGCTATTTTTACTGGTGAAACGGTCGAAGATGCAATTGATCGTGGTTTAAATCGATTAGGCGTTAAGCGCGAGAATGTTCATATTCATATTGAACAAAAAGAGAAAAAAGGTTTCTTAGGATTTGGAAAGAAACGGGCTCGGGTTAATATTGAGCCAATCCATGAAGAAACGGTGCGTAAGGCTGATCATTTGGCTGAACGTGGTGTAGATGATACAATTAATCTTGGCGTTCCTAAATCACAATCCGCAATGGAAGCAACGCTTGAGCTAAGTCAAGTTGTTAAAGCGGTTCGTGCGGCTGAGAGAGAACAAAACGGCGAAATCACTGAAGAAGAGCGTAATGCGATTATTGAAGTGGCCAAAAAAACAGTTGTTCAAAATCGCCAAGGAACAACAGATCTTTCTGATGTTGTTGCAGCTGTTAAAGAAGAAGTTGAAGCTAAAAAAGAAGTTTCAAATGAAGAAGAAAAAATTGCTTCAAAAATTTCGAGCTATTTGACAACTATCACACAAGAAATGGGAATTGCGACTCGCGTTTCAGTTTCTCGTGATGGGAATTTGACAGTCTTTAACTTGACTTCTAACCATGATGCTCTACTTATTGGTAAGCATGGTAAAATTTTACAAAGTTTACAAATTTTAGCAAAAGCTTATGCCAATAGTATTTTGAATACACGAATGAATATTGCTGTTAATGTAGGTGATTATCATGAAAAACGGAAAGCTTATATCGTAAGCCTTGCTCATCGTGCGGCAGAACGTGCGCGTGGTGGTGAAACTGTTTATATCAATGATTTACAATCTAATGAGCGTAAAATTGTTCACACGATTATTGGTCAAGAAAATGGTGTGTCAAGTCATTCAGAAGGACAGGAATATAATCGCTATATTGTTGTAGCTAAAGAGATTTAGTCTTGACAAAAGACCTTTCATAGTGTAGAATTGTAAGGTATGCTTTTAATAGCAGTAAACTAAGATGAAAGGAACACCGAAAAGGTGGAGCTACTTTCAACCAAAAGTGAAGTAGCCCAGGGACTTATATAATGAAACGTACTTACCAACCACACAAAAAATCTCGTAAGACTACTCACGGATTCCGTAGCCGCATGGCAACTAAAAACGGACGTCGTGTCCTTGCAGCTCGTCGTCGTAAAGGACGTGCTTCACTTACAGTTTAATTTGTAAATGAAATAGAAACCAGCAGATGCTGGTTTTTTTATTTAAAAAAAAATTTGTTAAACGGTTTCATTTATTGTGGTATAATAGCTTTATTGATTAATTAATGGAGTTTTCCTTTAGTAATTGAAGTATAAGGTAAAATTTCATATCTGATAAGGAGATTTTTATCGTGAAAACATTTAAGATTGGTGAACTTGAAGCTTCTCAAATTATTCTAGGATGTATGAGAATTAATGAAGAAGGAAAAGACCCTGTTGCTGTAATTGAAACTTCAGTTGAAGAAGGAATTAATTTCTTTGACCATGCGGATATCTATGGTGGTGGAGCTTGTGAATCGATTTTTGCTGATGCCTTAAACAAATCATCAGTCAAACGAGAAGATATTATTTTACAGTCAAAATGTGGTATTGTTCCAGGAAAAATGTTTGACTTTTCAAAAGAACATATCCTTGAATCGGTTGAAGGAAGTCTGAGTCGCTTAAAGACGGACTACTTGGATACTTTGCTCTTGCATCGTCCAGATACTTTGGTTGAACCTGAAGAGGTAGCAGAAGCTTTTTATGAGCTTGAAAAAGCTGGAAAAGTACGTTATTTTGGAGTCTCTAATCAAAATCCAGGTCAGGTTGAACTTTTAAAAACAGCCGTGAAAGAACCTTTGTTATTCAATCAATTACAGTTTGGTTTGAAACATACAGGTATGATTGATGCTGGTATTCATGTCAATATGAGTGATGATGCTTCCTTTGTCCATGATAATGGAATTTTAGAATATTCTCGTATTAATAAAATGACAATTCAGGCTTGGTCACCTTTCCAATATGGCTTCTTTGAAGGAGTTTTTGTTGGGAACGAAAAATTCCCTGATTTGAATAAAAAATTGGAATATTATGCTGAAAAATATAATTCTAGTCCAACGGGAATTGCTATTGCTTGGATTAATCGCCATCCAGCAAATATTCAAACGATCATTGGAACAATGACTTTGAATCGAATTAAAGAAATTGCAGCTGCAGCAGATATCGTTTTGGAACGTGAAGAATGGTATGATTTGTATATGGCGGCTGGAAATATTCTGCCTTAAATCTAATAAGAATAAAAAACTAGCAATTAATAGCTAGTTTTTTTATTTAACTATGTTGAAGAGGTTTTGATGAAATTTTTAAAGTATTTTAAAGAAATAACAATAAACAAAGACTCTAATCATTCGTTTAAGTTATTGAATTTTGAAGATTTAACAGATGATGAACTACTAGGAGTTTCGGGAGGTGGATTTTCTGATAATCTCCGACAAAAAAGGCTAGAAGCAGGGTGGACACAAGAAGAACTAGGGAAATTATTATTTACGAGTAAACAAGCAGTTTGCAACTGGGAACATGGTAGGAGACAGCCAAATTTGACGCTGCTTCAAGAGATGTCAAACTTATTTGAGTGTTCAATAGATGCTCTATTGAAAGAGAGAAAGTAAAAACTAAAGTACACAAAAAGAATACTAAAAGACTATTGACCAAATATTCAGACAAGAATAAAATATACTTGTAATTAGTTACGGATATTTGAAAAATTAATGGGTGATTTTAGTAGAAGTGCACATCGACTGAAAATGCTCAAAAAAGTCCAAATCGGACTAGAAAGTGTGTTCTTATGGAAGGACAAAAGATTTTTGAAGTGTTTGAAACATTGACTGATGCTGAATTGATGGAGATTAGTGGGGGAAATGGGGTGGATAGTTATTATCAAAGCTGGCTTTCACCATTACTTGATATTGGTCCTGAAGGAGATCTTTATTCTCATTATTAATATTTTTTGCTAATCCTATTTTATTTTTGAATGAAGGATTGTTAATATGATTTAACAACCTTTTTTAGGAAGATTTTATGGTTGAGCTTATGAAAAAATGGTCACAGACTAAATTAAAAATGCTTCTAGTTTTACTAGTAACGGTAGTGCTTTACAATGGTTGGGAACCTAGTTTAGGTATTTTTCCGACTGGTTTTTATGATTTTACTTTTAATCATTATGGAGCGGTGGATATTTTAACTTTTTCTCTAATAATGATTATTGCTTACAAAAATGGAGCTTTTAGAAAGTTTTTTGATATTTTTCGTTGGAAAAATCTATTATTTATCTTATTTTTTATTATTGGTGGGGTTGTTTTTATTGCGTTAGCGCATAAATTATATTTTCAAATGACGCCTGCTTTGGAGGCATTCCCAGAACATGGTGTGGACGTAGCAAACTATCTTGCACGGACTCCGTTTTGGACACACTCTTTAGATTTATTTGTAATTGGGCCGATTTGTGAGGAACTTATTTTTCGTGAATATCTTTATCGACTTTTCGATAAAAAATGGTTGGCTTGCTTTGTAAGTGTCGTTGTGTTTGCATGGATACATACTGGTTTTACTTATTCATTCTTTTTTTATTTGCCGATAAGTTTGGTTGTTACTTTGGCTTATCATCGACGTAAAGCAATTGGGGAGAGTATTATTCTTCACAGTTCGATAAACTTGATCAATAATTATTTGCCTTATTTGCTAAATTTCTTGGTGCCTTGAGTCGATAGGACTGTAATGTACATTATTTGGTGATTTTTCAAATTAGAATTCATATTTTATTTAAAAGTCTTTTCTAAAGACTTTTGTTTACTTTACTAGAGAAAACGGTTGAATTCAGGCAAAAAATAACGTATAATTAACATGTATCTAAGAAATTTTTAATGAGATATTTCTGTCAGTATTAGAAAATGTAAAGTTCTCTAAAGATGAGAAAGTTAAGTAACTGACAGAAGTGAAATTATTAGTTTTTAGTTTGATCTGGCTTTTTACAGATAAATTTAAAGGAGGTGTCTTATGAGTTTTACAGATGAAACAGTCCGTTTTGAATTTGGTGATTCGGACAAGAAAGAAATTGGCGAAACACTCGTTGATGTTTACAATGTACTTGAGGCTAAGGGTTACAATCCTATCAATCAAATCGTGGGTTATGTTTTGTCGGGAGACCCTGCTTATATCCCTCGTCATGATGATGCGCGTAATAAAATTCGCCGTTTTGACCGAGATGATATTGTTGAGGAATTAATCAAGAATTATTTGAAAGATAATGGTGTAAATTTATAGTGTTTGCACGAATTTTAGGTCTTGATGTTGGTACAAAAACGGTGGGTGTGTCTGTCAGTGATTTACTTGGGATGACCGCTCAGCCTGTTGAAACCATTAAGATTGATAGTGAAGCTGGTGAGCTCGGTTTTGATCGTCTAGCTGTCTTGATTAAAGAATACAAACCTGAAAAGGTGGTTCTTGGTCTTCCAAAACATATGAACGGAGATGAAGGCATTCGTGCTGAAGCTTCGCGTGATTATGGAACAAAGTTGGCCAATGAATTTGGCTTAGAAGTAGCCTATCAAGATGAACGTCTGACTACAGCTCAGGCTGAAAAAGTTTTAATTGACGGTGGAGTACGCCGCAAAGACCGAAAAAAATCGATTGATAAGTTAGCTGCTGTTTTGATTTTACAAAATTATCTGGATGCGCACGCATTAAAATTATAATTTTTGATTACTGACGAGCCTGTCAGTGATAATAAGTCTGCTTGTTTTGTTATAAGTAGCAAAAACTTCCTATAATTAAGGATGAAGAAAAGGAAATAGAATGACTCATACACATGATCACGAACATGACCACAATCATGAACCTGACTATATTACTTTAGTTGATGAAAACGGAAATGAAAGTTTATTCCAAATTTTGATTACCATTGATGGACAAGAAGAATTTGGTAAAAACTATGTTGTTTTACAACCGACTGAATTTGAAGAAGATGAACAAGGTCTTATTGACGTTTTAGCTTACTCATTTACTGAGAATGCTGACGGTACTGAAGGTGATTTACAACCAATCCCTGAAGATGCTGAAGATGAATGGGATATGATTGAAGAAGTCTTCAATAGTTTCATGGATGAACAAGAAGATTAAAATAAAAAGCTGTCATTAACTGACGGCTTTTATTTTTTAAAAAAGCTGGCTAAGGCTAGAGCACCGAGCATGGCCACGCAAACCAAGCCAATAGGAGGCCAAAACCAAACAATTGGAAGGGATATTCCTAATATGATGAAGATATTTCTGCGGGAAATACTATGCGTAAGCTCTTTGTATTCTTTATCTGGATTTTCTTTGAGGAGTTCATAATCCATGAGATGAAAGACGGCTGTCCAGAGAAAAACAATGACGAGATAGAAGAACTCAGGAAGAAATTCAGTTGCATGTTTTCCGACCCAACCGGTAGTAAATGGGAAAAATGACATGATGAATAGCCAAAGGGTATTCAATAAGAAAATTCGAGGAGTAATATTTTTAATGTCGCGATAAAGTTGATGATGATTGTACCAGACGGTCATAATCATAAAAAAGCTCAAGGCATAGGCCAAAAGTGGAACAGTTAATTCTGTCAGGGCTGGCCAGCCGCTTTTATCAGGGGTTTTAAATTCTAAAACCATAATTGTTGCAATGATAGCGATGATAGCATCGGTAAAGGCTAAAAAACGTTCTTTTTCCATAAAATTATTTTATCATAAATATTAAGATTTTTTTACGAATAGATTGTAAATATAAAAATTACTGACCAATCTGTCAGTAATTTTTTCATTTATTTTTTAAATTTACGCTTCAAGCCATTTTTAGCGACGTCTTTAATCACTTTGTTACGTAAGCCTGGTTCATAGTTATCATATATTGTTCCATCAAAATTGATAATTTGAGCATTGTGATTTTTGTCATCAAAAATAAATTTACTAATCATTTGAGCTGTTTCTTCTGGAGATTTGACAAAAGGACTGTCACCAACTTTTGCGCCATTTAAATCTGTTGCAACAGCCCCAGGCATGACAGCAAAAATTTGTTTTTGTGATTTGTCTTTTTTAAATTGATGACCAAAAGCAAAAGTCATGGCATTCTGAGCGGCTTTTGAAGTGACATAGGCCAGCGGCATCCAATATTCCTGAGAAACGGGTACGGTGATGTTAATAATTTTAGCATTTTCGGTCAGTGAATGTGGGAGGAGTTCTGTAATCACTGCATGTGTTCCCAAAAAGTTGGTCTTGATTGTTTCTTCTAAGTCAGAACTAGAATAATCAAAAGCTGATTTTTCCATATCAAGATGTCCTTTATCTGAATGAATATTACCAGAAATTCCAGCATTATTAATGAGTAAGTCAATGTCTGTCAGTGCTGACAGGCTAGTTAATTGATTTAAGTCATCTAAATCAACTTTGACAAATTCCGCATTGATTCCTTCGGCTTTCAATTTTTCAACGGCTTCTTGTCCACGAGTCTCATTACGAGCTCCGACTAAAACTTCATAGCCACGATGACCGAGATTTTGCGCAAGAGCAAAACCAATTCCTTTATTTGCACCTGTGATGAGTGTTTTCATTGTATTTCTCCTTTAATTTCTAGTTGTCGCCCTTAGATATTTGTTGATGGTCAATTAAATCAGCATTTAAAAACCAGTGGCGGTGCCAATCTCCCGCTAAAGCAGTAAAGGAAACAGGTTCTTGACCAGCATTTTCAACTTTTTCTAGCAAGTAATTTCTTAAAATCCAAGTGTCTTCTAGTGTTCTTTGTTTAAGTTTGAAAATTTTTTCAAGTTTGACTTCGCTAATTTTTAAATCATTAGCAATTTCAGATTTGCTGAGTCCTGTGAGCTCAAAGTTTTGACGGAGCTCTTTTTTGGTGTTGTGCATTTGGAGTGGATTAAGTGACATTTTTCTCCCTTATTCTTTGTTTTTTGGAAAATAGTTACTGAGCATTTGATTAGAGAGAAGTTTGGTGTTTTCGTCACTATTAACTTTTCCCATTTGGTGAAGCTGTTTGGAAAAACCAGCATCAATTCGCTCTAAGCCATTTTCAAGTCCGGCTAAAGTTTCATTAATCAAATCCGAAAGGGCCATGTTATTAGGTGCGTCAGTATTTGTATGGCTTTCAAGATTTGTTTCGGCAACTAATGGTGGAACTAATTCTACAACCTTTAAAGCTTTATCAAAATATTTGGCTTGTTCTCGAAGGGCATCAGAGTAAAAATGAACACTAGCTTTGGTCAAATTGTAAATAGGATGCGCACCGTCAGCCAGATTTGATAAGCCAGATGAAACGTTAATGACCCTCCCATTATTTGCGACAAGAACTTCCAAAAAGGCTTGTGTGACAGCAATAGTTCCTAGTAAGTTAATATTAATTTCTTCTGTCAGTGCTTCTAGAGAATTGTCAGCTTGTTCAAACAAATTGATGGCACGCATAATTCCGGCACAATTCATGAGAAGGTCAAGCTTAGGGAAATTTTCATTGATGAAATTGACCAATTGGGACAGAGAATTTTCGTCAGCAACATCACTGACAAATCCTGAAAAAGTTGGATTTTCGCTTAAAATTTGATTGAGTCTATCTTCATTGCGTGCAGTGATGATAACTTTATTTCCTAATTCAGCAAATTTTTTTGCAAAACCTAGACCAATCCCGCTTGTACCGCCTGTGATTAAAATGGTATGTCCTGTAAATGTCATGATTTCTCCTTAACTATTGATAAAGGTTATTATTTTTTGTTTTTATAACCAACAAAATGAATTATAAACCAGAAAGTTATATTTGTCAAGAATTATAACTTGTGTTACAATTAATTTATGAACACACGTGAAAAAATATTAAAGAAGACAGAAGAATTTATCCTAAAAAATGGAATTGAAAAGTTGACCATTTCAAAAATTGCCAAAGAATTGAATATTAGTCAGCCAGCGATTTATAAACATTTTAAAAGTAAAGATGAACTTTTGACCATTCTATCACTTCGTTGGCTTAATGGTCAGACGCTTGTCAAAATTTTTCCTTTTGATACAAGTTCTTATGAGCATCAAAAAGATATTGTCCATGATTGGCTTTGGTCAGTAGCTATTGCCAAGTACGAAGCCCACAGAAATACACCAGAAATGTTTGCTCTATATACTACTTATATTGGTGAGAACTTAGAATTGGGACGCCAACATATTTTAGAAATGGTAGAGAGTTTAAAAACGGCGGCAAAACTAGAATCTTATGAGGAGGCTGGCGCTTATATCCAAGCTTTCGTTTATTTTCACCACCCGAAAATTGCCCCTCAGTGGGACGATCAATTTCAAACGCAATTTGAAAATCTCTGGACTTTGATGGAACCAAATTTAAATGCATTTTAGAAATTACTGACAGACTTTTCGGATTTCTGTCAGTAAAAAAACCTGTCATTTGACAGGTTTTTTTATTATTTAATTTTAAACACCATCGCTGTTCTAGGTTCAAGAATCAAATTTAAAGTTCCTTTTGACCAACCAAAACTACTTCTAGGACCAAATCCCCCGAATTTTTGATCATCACTGTCAAAGATAAGTTCTGGTTTTTTAGAAAATTGGAGCTGAAGTTTTTGCTCATAACTAGGGTGGAAATTAAAGACAAAAACTAATTGTCCTTTTTTGTATGCCAGTAATTTATCCGAATCCTTAATCCAAAGCTGTTGAACAGGATCTGTACTTTCTAAAAATTTGAAATCATGTTCTAAATTGAGCATGGCTTGGTCAAATGCCAGTAAATATTTGAAACGTAAATTTTCGTTATCAGCAAGTGACCATTGTCTTCTAGCATGTTGAAAATCATCATGATTTTCTTCTCGAGGGAAGTCAAGCCATTCAGGATGACCAAATTCGTTTCCCATGAAATTTAAATAACCTTCACCTGCTAGACTAAAAGTGATCAATCGAATTAACTTATGGAGGGCAATGGCGCGGTCAATAATCAGAGATTGACTATTGATGTCCATGTTCCAATAGATTTCTTCATTAGCTAGCCACATCATCAGTGTTTTATCTCCAACTAAAGCTTGATCATGACTTTCTGAATAACCGATATTTTTTTCTCCAGGTCGTCTGGTCGTCAATTCCCACCATAAACTTAGCAAATCTAAACTATTATCTGTTTTTTCTTTCAATTGTTTAATCCAAAAATCAGGAATTCCCATTGACAAACGATAATCAAAACCAATTCCGCCAGCCGAGATAGGTAGTGCCATCCCAGGCATGGCAGACATGTCTTCGGCGATTGTTGTTGCTGATGGATTAAAGAGATGAGTTAGTTCATTAGCCAGCATCAAATATGTCACGGCTTCAACATCTGTATTAAGTGAAAAATACTTACTATAATCTGTAAAAGCAGTTCCTAAACCATGGTCATGATAAAGCATTGAGGTTACTCCATCAAAACGAAAACCATCGAAATGATAAATGTCTAGCCAAAATTTTAGATTTGATAGTAAAAAATGAAGGACTTCATCTTTGCCATAATTAAAAAGTTTCGTCTTCCAAGCTGGATGATTTCCCCGTTCGCCTTCATGAAAATACTGATTTTCTGTTCCATCAAAATAGTTGAGCCCATCCTCAATATTTTTTACAGCATGTGAATGAACCACGTCTAAAAGCACTTGCAAACCCAAACCATGTGCCTTATCAATCAATTCCATTAAATCTTCTGGCTGACCAAAGCGACTAGAGATGGCAAAAAAATTGGAAACTTGATAACCAAAACTAGCATAGAGCGGGTGTTCCATAATTGCCATCAGCTGAATGGTATTGTAACCATCTTTTTTAATTCTGGGTAAAACATCGCGCGTGAATTCTTTGTAAGAATTAATTTTGTATTCTTCGGTTGAAATCCCAATATGTGCTTCATAAATCAAAGGTGCTTCGCTTAGTTTAGGGCTTTTATTTTTCCATTCGTACTTAGGCTGAGTAATAACCCCGTCTAAACCATGATTTTCATTAGGAAGAGCATACATAATGTAAGAAGGAACACGATAAACAACTTCTCCAGTTGGCAAAAGCAACTTTATTTTTACTTTAGAACCCACAGGTAATAATCCAGGAACTGAAATTTCCCAAGTCCCGCCATAAGCCTGTTTTAGTTCATAGTTGTTTTCCCAATTGTTAAAGTCACCAACAAGCCAAGCTTTTTTAGCATTTGGTGCCCATTCGCGGAAAGTCCAGTGTTTACTTTCTTGTTGAAAGCCAAAATACTTATAGCCGTTCGCAAAATCAACTAAAGAACCATCAACGCCCAAAAGCCGTTTCTTAGTTCTAGCAAATTCAAAGAGGCGTAAAGACAAGTCATCTTTGAAAGGTTCCAAATAGGGGTCATAATCCAAGATATTTAGAGGCATAAGCTATTCTCCTTTTACTGACAATCATTTCTAGCTCTATTTTAGCACTTTTGCAAAGGTTTTCATAATGGAATTAAAAATAAAAAAATTTACTGACCAAAAGCTGTCAGTAAATAATTATTATTCATCATTAAATCCAAACCAAGGGTCTTCCTCGCCTGTCAGATGTTCTTGACTAGGAGAAAGTGTCATTGGAATTTGCGCAGAAGCTGTAGAGGCTTGAGAATTTACTGACCAATCTGTCAGTAAATTTTTGTCCACAGAAGTTTTATCAGCGGCAAAAAAATGAGTTTCTAAATACTGAATATATTCATAAAACTCTGTCAGAAGTTCATGATAGGCCTTTAATTCAGTCGATTTATCCATGTTTTTAAATTTCTCTTGAAATTCTCCCCAGCGTTCAGCGATATGTTTACTTTTCATAAAATCATCATAATTCATGTCAGCCCTCACTTCTATCTATCTATTATAACCTATTTTATGAAGTCTATTAGTAAACTTGTATCTCATTTTATTTATTGTTTCATTCGTCATTTAAAGTAGGTTATATATTACGTTTCGCAATATTAGAAAGCTGATTTAAATTTCAAATCGATTTTTTTTATTTGTTTTTTTAAAGAGCCTATAAATCAAAAATGCTATTTAAAACGCTTGGTTGAGCTATGGTGTCTTATTTTCTATAAAGCCTTAAAGAAAAAAATATAAAACAAGCGTAACATTTAAAAATAAAATGTACGAAATACAATACACATTTGTAGTATATTGTGTTATAATGTCCTAGTATCAGAGGAACGCAATTGGATGATTAAGAAAGACTTTCTATGGTGTGATTTCTGATTAAAAACTCAACAAGGAGGACATTATGGAAAGTAGAAAAAAAGTCGCTTCTATAATTCTAGGACTAGTATTGCTTTTGCAATATATTGTTACACCAGTAGGAGTGATTGCGGAAGCATTGACTAAGGATAGCGTAAATACTGCTATTAACCTGAGCCAACTTAAAATAGACGAATCAGAAGCAAAAACTGATTTAACGTCATTTAACTTAACACTTAAAGTTGAAAAACCAATTGAACAAAATGAGACAGTAATTATCGATTTGAACAGTTCTATTAATACACCTAGTGAAGATAATAAAGCAAAATCAACAACAGATTTTACTGCTAATGAAAACAAATTAACGGTAGTTGTAGCTGCGAATAGCAACAATGAATTGAACATTAACTTTTCTGTACTAAAACAAAAATTAAAAGACCTCAATCAGTTAACAGCAACGCTTAATAATCAAAAGGTGAGTGTTGCTCTTCCAACAACTGATTCAACGACGGACTCAACAGAAAATTCAACGAGTACTTCAGAATCTAAAAGTACAAGTAATTCAGAGATTTCAACAAACTCTTCTGAGAGCAAGAGTCAGTCAACTTCTGAAAGCAAAAAAGAACAAACAAAACAAGAAACAATAACTCAAGCTGATGCCGGTCGAAATATTCGTGACCTTCTAGATGCTGCTGGTGTTTCTCCCGATTCCATCATCAATGGAGGAACGGTTGTTTATGTTGATAAAGACGGAAATCCGTATCCTGATCAAACTAATGTCCCTATTGACGCCGCTGTTAAAATTGATTACACATGGAGTATCCCAGAAGATATTATGCCATTAAAGGCTGGAGATTATTTTGACTTCAAGTTACCAGATGGAGTGACAATTGAAGAAGCTATGGGAAATATAGGGGATTACGGAACTTATACTATTGATGCTGATGGTACAGTTCACTTTGTATTTAATGAAAAAGTCGAAACAAAACATGATATTCATGGGACTTTCCATTATGATGCCCACTTTGATAAAGAAACCATTCCTGGGGAAGTTGTAATTGATACACCAACTGAGGAAAATTTCCCTCCTTCTGAGGTTCACGTTCGCCCAGACTATAATCAAGGGATAGACAAATCAGGACACTTTGACAAGACCCCAAATCCTAGTGAAGTTATTTGGGAAATTAATATTAATCGTCCATTAAATACGATGGAGAATGCAACTCTTACTGACCCAATGCCAGCTGGAACTACTTATAAGTCAGTAGTCATTTATCCAGAAACAGTTGGGCCAAATGGAGAAATCCTATCAGTTGATAAAGCTCATCCTTTAGTTGAAGGAACCGATTATACGGTAGATGCAAATGGGGAAATTACATTTATCGGTAAGTATGCGAAGACTGATCAAGCCTTTAATGTTGTTTATACAACATCTATTGATGACGATACTATTCCAGAAAAAGGCGGAAATGTAAACTTTACAAATACAGCCACATTAAATGATGGAAAAACAGATACTGATGCAAGTGCCTCAGTTGATGCTGAATATAAAGGACCGATTACCAAAAATGGCCCTTACTCAACTGGTGATGATCAAGTTTACAATTGGAATGTTGAGTATAATTATAATGAGCAAAAGCATAAAGCTGGCTCATATATTGAAGATACAATGAGCGATGCTATTGAACTCGTGGACGGCAGTGTTAAGCTCTATAAAATTACTTTTGATAAAGATGGAAATGAAATAAAAGGGGCTGAATTAAAAGAGGGCGAAGATTATAAGCTCGTTCCAGACCCCAATGACCCGCAAAAATTTAAAATTGTATTTCTTAAAGATATCGATTATGCAGTAAAAGCAGAATATCAAACAAAGGTTAAAGATATTGTAGATGAAAATGTGCCAATTGAGAACTCAGTAGAGACAGATACTGGGGACAAAGATGGGTCAACAGGAAATGCAACTCAAGAAGGATTAGTAAAAAATGTTGATGGTGATATTGACTACAGCAAAGATGAAATTCCTTGGAAAATAGATATCAATAGTGCAGGCTATTGGATGGAAAACTGGTCACTTGAAGACACAATGTCTCAAGGCCTTACATTTATAGAGGATAGTTTCCAAATTATTGATAAAAATGAGGGAAATCGTGTTCTATTACCAACAGAATATACACTAGTAAAAACTGCAACAGGATTCCAAGTTTCCTTTAACTCTCCTTTAAAAGAAGGAACTGATCATAAATATCAGATTAAATACAAGACAAAATTTGATACCAGTGCAATTGATAATGGAAGTGGTCATGAAGGAGACATCAAATTTAAAAACGATGCTTCTATGACTTGGAATGATAAAGAGGGTGGAGATCATACAAATACTGATCATAAAGATGTTAAACCTCTTCCACCATTCCAGTACAATGGACAAAAATCTGGTGACTATAATGCAACGACTAAAAAGATTACATGGACGGTTGCTGCTAATTTCAATCAACAAGAATTAAAAGATGCTTCAATAGTAGACCCAATTTCAGCGGATCAAAAATATGTTTCTGGAAGTGCTAAAGTTTATGAAGCCACAATTAATAGTGATGGGACTTATACTTTAGGTGCTGATGTTACTTCAACATCAGGAATTAAAGTGACCGAAGGTAAAAATGATATTAAGGTTAACCTTCCTGACAAGAGTAACAAAGCTTACGTGTTAATCTTTGAAACCAGTTTGGCTGGTGAACTCATCAACCAAAAAGAATATAAAAATACAGCTACATTTACTAATAATGACATTTCTCATGATTTAACTGCCAGCGTCACGGCAGCTCATGAAGGTGAATTTGTTTCAAAATCTGGTGAACAATCAAGTTCAGATTCTGATTATGTGGATTGGACGCTTACCGTCAATGCTTCACAATCAACTTTGAAAGACGTTGAAGTTGTTGATAATCCTTCTTCAAATCAATATGTTGTTCCAGAAGATGTCGTTGTTTACGGAACGACAATTGATAAATCAGGAAATATTACCGAAGATAAAAACACAGTGCTCAAACAAGGAGTTGACTATACTGTTGATATTACTACAGATAACATCACCGGAGCACAAGCAATCACTGTTGATTTCTTAGCTGAAATTAACACAGCCTATATGGTGGAATATCGGGCATTGATTACTACTGATAAAACTAATGATACCGTAAGTAATCAAGCTCATATTAGTGGAAATAATGAAACAACGATTGAAAAAGATGTTGAAGTAGATGTTCCTGTAATCAATCACGATGGGACGGCAGATGGCTCAGAAGGGTCAGTTACTTTTGAAAAAGTTGGTCCTGACAAAGAAAAACTAGCTAATGCGCATCTCCAACTTTGGTCAATTAATGATGAAGGTAAAAAAGATAAATTAATCCGTGAAGGAGATACCGACCAAAATGGTGATTTGAAACTGGGACACTTACGTGTCGGTGATTATCTTCTTATTGAAACAAAAGCTCCAGCAGGATACACACTTGATGAAGAATTGGTTAAAGGTAAAAAAGTAACTGTCGCTGAAGATGGTGAAACAGCTAACTTTCCTATCCAAGAAGTCGAGAACGAACCAACAAAAGTAGTACTTAAAAAAGTAGGAATGACCATTGAAAATGGAGAAGAAGTAAAAAATCCACTTCAAGGAGCAGAATTTAAACTCTTAGATGACTCAGGTCAAACTGTTGCGGGTTATGGACAAATTACTTCTGATAGTTCAGGAAATGTTACCATTGAAAAATTAGTACCTGGCAAGTACTCACTTGTAGAAACGAAAGCTCCAGCAGGTTATATCTTAGACCCAACTCCAATTGAATTTGAACTCAAAGCAAATGAAGAGGGAATAATTTCAGATGTTAACTTGGAAAAAGTGAATTATCAAGGTTCAGCTGAGTTAATCAAACATGACAGTAAAGGTCAACCTTTATCAGGTGCAATCTTCAAGGTTGTTGATAAATCAGGCAAAACAATTCAAACGAATTTAACATCCGATAAAGATGGCAAAGTAATAGTTGACGGCCTAGCGCCAGGTGACTACTCATTTATCGAAACGCAAGCTCCAACAGGTTATGTATTAAATACAGACCCAGTTCACTTCACGGTTGCTGATCAAGCAGAAGGCCAACCGCAAATCGTGATGGCTTCTGATAACTTTATTAACTATCAAGGCTCAGCTGAATTAATCAAACATGATAGTAAAGGTCAACCATTATCAGGTGCAATCTTCAAGGTTGTTGATAAATCAGGCAAAACAATTCAAACGAATTTAACATCTGATAAAGATGGCAAAGTAATAGTTGACGGCCTAGCGCCAGGTGACTATTCATTCATCGAAACTCAAGCTCCAATAGGTTATGTATTAAACACAGACCCTGTTCACTTCACAATAGCCACTGAATCAGAAGAGAAACCTCAGCTTGTTATGGCTTCTGATAACTTTATTAACTATCAAGGCTCAGCTGAATTAATCAAACATGATAGTAAAGGCCAACCTCTATCAGGTGCAATCTTCAAGGTTGTTGATCAATCAGGCAAGACAATTCAAACGAATTTAATATCCGATAAAGACGGTAAGGTAATAGTTGACGGCCTAGCGCCAGGTGACTACTCATTTATCGAAGTTCAAGCTCCAACAGGTTATGTATTAAATACAGACCCAGTTCACTTCACAATAGCTACTGAATCAGAAGAAAAACCACAGCTTGTCATAGCTTCTGATAACTTTATTAACTATAAAGGCTCAGCTGAATTAATCAAACATGACAGTAAAGGACAGCCTTTATCAGGTGCAGTCTTCAAGGTTGTTGATCAATCAGGCAAAATAATTCAAACGAATTTAACATCCGATAAAGATGGTAAAGTAATTGCCGACGGCCTAGCGCCAGGTGACTACTCATTCATCGAAGTTCAAGCTCCAACAGGTTATGTATTAAACACAGACCCAGTTCACTTCACAATTTCTGCTGAATCAGAAGAAAAACCACAGGTTGTCATGGCTTCTGATAACTTTGTTAACTACCAAGGTTCCGCCGAATTAATCAAGCACGATAGCAAGGGTCAACCTCTATCAGGTGCAATCTTCAAAGTTGTCAATGAATCTGGAAAAGTGATTAAAGAAGGGCTGACATCCGATAAAGCTGGTAAAGTAGCAATTGATGGTTTGGCGCCAGGTGACTACTCATTCATCGAAACGCAAGCCCCAACTGGCTATATCTTGAATACTGAAAAGGTTAATTTCACTATTTCTGACAAAGAAGAAGGTCAGCCAAAAGTAGTGACGGCCTCGGATAACTTTGTTAACTACCAAGGCTCAGCCGAATTAATCAAACATGACAGTGAAGGCCAACCTTTATCAGGTGCAGTCTTCAAAGTTGTCAATGAATCTGGAGAAATGATGACTGTCAGTGTTTCTCAAAGTTCTCCAATTCAAGAAGTTATAAATAATGGTGTGGATACTCCGGTGTCAGGAGGCATATCGTTTATGAATTATCTTTCATACGATGGGAAAGTGCTCACTAATAATCCACAAGTCGTCCATTCTAAATCTGCAGGGGAAGTAGGAGATACCGTAGTAATTGATAAGGCTTCGCCGAGTCTCTTTGCCTTAAAAGTTCCTTCAAGTTTTCAGAAAGTAAATTCTGAGTTTAAAGGGACTTTATCATGGACTTTGACAAGCGCTCCATAGAAGATAGAACAATGATGAAAATATTTTGGGCTGACATTTATGATGAAGTAAACATTCAGGGGATACTAGGGAAAGAGTACACAAGTAATAGTGTATTGATGGATAAGAAAAATGGAAAATATATTTTATCTACGTTTGAAAGCTTTGACTCATGAATCTGGTAAGTCATTTAATCAAATTGAGAGAGAATTAGGCTATACTAGAAATGCTCTTGCAAATTATAAAAATGGTGGAGTGCCTTCTGGAATAAGATTGATGGAGTTAGCAAACTATTTTAAAGTTCTGCCCGATTATTTGATTGGAAAAGTTCCTTTTGAAAATGTGGAAAACATCGAAAACACATTTGTTTCTCTTACAAATAAGCAAAAAATTGAAATGTATCTTCTTTGTCAAAAATGGATATTATCAAGAATAAAAGAAGATTGATTGTTTATTGAGCTTAGGACAAATAAAAACTACTGAACTAATAATTCAGTAGTTTTTTATTTTGTAGATTAAGAGATAATTTTAGTAAAAAGTGGAATGGAATAATGTTTAAAAAAATCCTTATCGATAGACAAGGATTTTGAATTAGTGCCGACTATAGGAATCGAACCTACGACCCCTTCGTTACGAGTGAAGTGCTCTACCGACTGAGCTAAGTCGGCACAAAATAAAAGTGGTTCTCCACTTTTATTATAATACAACTTTTTAAGTGCTTTTTCAAGAACTAAAAATCTTTGGCATTGGGTTGATTGTAGCCATAACGTTCACAGAAATCTTCACGGAATTCTAGAAGGTTATCATCCATGATTGCTTGGCGAACATCTTTCATGAGGTTTACTAGGAAATGAAGATTATGGTATGAGCAAAGGCGTAAACCAAAGGTTTCATCGGCTTTAATTAAATGACGTAGATAGGCGCGTGTGTAGTTGGTACAAGTGTAGCAATCACACATTGGGTCAAGTGGAGTGAAATCATGCTCATATTTAGCATTTCGAATATTTACTCGACCAAAATGTGTCATTAGTGTTCCGTTACGAGCGATTCGTGTAGGAAGAACACAGTCAAACATATCCACCCCGCGTATAACTCCATCAATCAAGCTATCTGGAGCACCAACACCCATTAGATAGCGTGGTTTATCTTCAGGAAGCATTGGTGTTGTAAAGTCAAGAACAGTGTTCATTTCTTTATGTGATTCTCCAACGGCAAGACCACCGATCGAATAACCAGCAAAATCCATAGAAGTTAAATCGCTAGCTGATTGACGACGTAAATCTTCAAAGCCAGCTCCCTGAACAATTCCAAACAGTCCTTGGTCATTTGGACGGCGGTGAGCATTGAGCCCACGTTCAGCCCATCGTGAAGTTCGTTCAACAGAGGCTTTAACGTAATCATAAGGTTGATAAAAAGGCGGGCATTCATCAAAGGACATCATGATATCTGAACCAAGATTGTTTTGGATACTAATTGCTTTTTCTGGATTGAGGAAAAGTTCACGTCCATCTAAATGGCTTTTAAATTTAACGCCTTCTTCTGTAATATTTTTCTTATTTTGAACAAGACTATAAACTTGGAAACCACCACTATCTGTTAGGATGGGTTGGTCCCAATTCATGAATTTGTGAAGACCACCAGCTTCAGCAACGAGTTCGTCCCCAGGACGCAGCCAAAGGTGATAGGTATTTGAGAGAATGATTCCAGAGCCGAGAGTTTTGAGTTCTTCTGGACTCATTGTTTTTACAGTGGCTTGGGTGCCGACTGGCATGAACATTGGAGTTGGAAAGGTTCCGTGAGGGGTGATGATTTCTCCCAATCTTGCTCCAGTGTGTTTTTCTTTTTTTATTAATCTGTATTTTATTGCGTGTTCTGTCATAACTTTCCTTTATTTTCCATCTTATCCGCTAACTTTTATGGTTAATAATTCTGATAAGCTTAAAAAGCAAGCACTTATAAGTATAACAAAAAATAAATGGTTTTTATAGATGGTTTTAAAAAAATCAATCGAAAGTCTTAGAGATTTTGTCCATTTATTGATATAATGTAGTAAATAGAAATATAGGATAAATGATTGGGAGGTGTTTTATGTCAAGATGGGAATTGAAAAATCAAGCCAAGGGAGCCTTACGTGATAATTTCGGCTCGAAAATGTTACTTTTTATTATTCCAATAATCATGGGAATACTAGGTGGCGGAAATGGTATGAAACAATCAATGGACTACAATGCTTCTTTTGATAATGTACCGAGTAGTGTCTGGATGGCAGTTAGTTTTGCGACATTGCTTATTGTAATTTTGATGATTGTGGTCGCTTTGTTTGTTTCAGTGGTGACAGTGGGAGCAATCTTTAACTATATTAAAATTTTCCGTGGTGAGCGTAATAATCCGCAATTCAAAAATGTTTTTGGACCATTTTATGATGGCTCGGCTGGAAAAATAATTCTATTGAATATTGTTAAGGGAATCATTTTTGTTGTTTTAATGTTTATTCCAATCATTGGTTGGGCAGTTGGCATTTATTTGGCACTTGGTTGGTCACAATCAACTTACGTTTTGTTTGATCAGCTAGAAGAAGATCGTTATAGTGGTGTGATGAATGTATTGAGCGAATCAGCGACCATGATGAAGGGACTACGTGGAGATTATTTCATCTTCAAATTTAGTTTCTTTTGGTGGTATGTTCTTTATGGTATTTCTGGGGGATTAGCAGGATTTTGGACGACTCCTTACCTCAATATGGCTTCAATTGCTTATTATGAAAATATTGGTAAATAAAAAAGCTGTCAGTAAATTGACAGCTTTTTTATTTACTGACAGCCTTCAGTAAATTAATTTTCAGTTTTAACGTGACGTCCGTGGACAAAATGATAAATGACAGCAATTAGAAGCGCAAGAATTGCTGATGCAAAATAGAGATTACGATAACCTAATAAGGGCATAAACATTCCTAAAATAAAGGGTCCAAAACCAACACCCATATCCATAAAACCAAAGAAGGTAGAAGTAGTTACTCCTAGACGGTGAGCTTCAGAGTTACGAATGGCAATCGCTTGTCCAAAAGGAGAGAAAGAACCATAGCCTAATCCAATGAAGATTGCGGCGATAAGGAGCATCCAACCTGATTGAGCTAATCCAATTAATAAAAGTCCTAAAGCGAAAAAGAGATAGGTGGGATACATGACAAAGTTATCCCCAAATCCATCAAAGATACGACCAGTGATTGGACGTGATAAAAGAACAGTAATCGCATAGACTAAAAAGAAAAATGAAGCAGCTTCTGAGAGATGAATATTAAGAGCGTAGGCATCCATAAATGACAGAATACTTGAATACGAAATTCCGATGAGAAAAGCAATTAGGGAAATGGGTAAAGCTTCTTTTTCAAAATAATTTGACCAAGCAAATTTTTTATGATTTTCTGTAATTGCAGAACTGTCAGTAGGTTTTTCGTTCACGCGTAAGAAGAAAATACCAATCAGTGCAAGGAATAATAATAAAGCGGAAAGCCAGATTAAAGAGTAAAAGCCAGAAGTTCGATAAAGGAACATTGATAAAAATGGCCCAACTGCTGACGAGAGCGTCACAGACAGGGCATAATACCCAATTCCTTCACCACGACGAGAAGAAGGCACGATAGCTCCTGCTAGAGTACCAGAAGCTGTTGCAGCAATCCCAAAACCAACACCGTGTACTAGACGGAGAATGAGCAAGAGAGCAACACTATGAACGATAAAGTAGACAAAGGTGAGTAAGAAATAAATTAAGGTTCCGATATATAGAAGCTTTTTAGCACCAAGGCGCTTCATATTATTTCCAGCCCAAAGCCTTGCGATAAATCCGCCGACAATAAAAATACCAGATAAAATACCAGCAATACTAGCAGAGGCATGATAACGATCCATGGCCATTGTCCCGATGACAACGGTAGGGAGATAAAAAACAAGATAAAAAATAAAATTAAGTAACATATTAACAACGAAAGTTGTTGTCCAAAGTTTTTCTTTCATAAAGTTCCTTTCTTTGAGAAAAATTTATGAATGCGTAAACATCCGCCTAAAAAACAGATAAAACTCCCGCTTTTTAGACGAGAGTTTTGTGTTTGCGTAATTCAACTTTATTATTGTATCAAAAAAATCTAATAAAATGTTGACAGGGAAACTTAATGATACAAGCCCGCATTTTTTTTAGCTTATTTTCTTCCTAATCCTGAATAAGCATATTCGATTTTAATACAGCGATTCATCACGATTTTGCTTTTTCCAGCAGTTCGGAGAATTTGTTCAGCTTCTTGAGATTGAAGGCCCAATTGAGCCCAAAATACGTCAGCGTCTGTCTCAATAAAATCGCGGGCCACATCTGCCAAAAATTCACTTCGACGAAAAATATCGACAATATCAATGTGAAAAGGAATATCTTTGATAGAAGAAAATACTTTTTCACCTAACAATTCAGTTCCTGCAAGTCTGGGATTAACTGGAATGACACGGTACCCATTTTTTTGTAATCCTTGAGCGATTAAATAAGATGAGCGGTCTGTTTTATCACTAATTCCTACAACGGCAATCGTTTTAGCTTTTTTGAGGTAATCAAACAGGACCTCTTGTTCTGGATTTTCAAATTCGTACATCAGATTTCCTCCTCTTGTCTTTGAGTCTATTATACAATATTGAAGGAATTGGTGCCTTATTTTAGCCTTTTTATAGGGAGGTTCAAACTTTTTTAGAATTACAAAATCTTTTTAATTTTTTTGCTATAATTAAGCTATGAATAAGAAACAATTAAAAACAATAATAAGCGTGGTTGCAGTTATTATTGCACTAGCTGTGGGATATTTTGGTTCTGGACGTTTACATTTAGGGCAAGGAAATGATTCATCTACTAGTAGTAGTCAAGTTTCCACAAAAGCCTTGGCAACATCAGTTAAGCAAGCTCCTTTGCCTTTTAAAAACCAAAAACAAATGGTCATGGCAAATACTGATGCTTTAGGGCGTGCAGTTGATGCGCACATTCAACTTAAAGATTCGCAAGAACCTAAAGTAAAACGGGAACCTTTAACTTATAATCCTGTTGGCTGGCATAATTATAATTTCTATTACAAGAAATCCAATGGTTCGATTGGTAAAATGTGGTTGATGGCGCGTGGACATTTGGTTGGTTATCAATTTTCTGGTTTAAATGATGAAGCAAGAAATTTAGTTCCGGAAACTGCTTGGTTTAACGGTGGAAATTTCACGGGAACGAATGATGGAAATACTGCCAGCATGCTTTATTATGAAAATCGGTTAGACAGCTGGCTTGCCAATCATCCTAACTATTATTTGGATTATCAAGTCACTCCACTTTACAAAGGAAATGAGCTCTTGCCACGCCAAATTCGATTGGCTTACGTTGGAATAGATAAAAACGGTCAAAGCTTGTCAATTAAACTTGGCGGGGGACGTGAAAAGTCTGGGAATGGTGGAGCAACTGTTGTTGTTCTTGATAATGTCGCTCCTAATGCTAAAATTAATTATGCTGACGGGACTGCAGTCAATACAGTCAAACCTTAAATAATTACTGACAGGTCTGTCAGTAAAATTAATTCTTAATTCAATAACAGAAAGCCTGAAAAATCAGTCAAAAGACTGAGAACTAAGGCTTTTTTTCTTGCTATAATTAGAATATAAAGACAGCTTCACAAATATAATAAGAGGTTGTTAATTACTGGAGGAAAAAGAATGTTTTTATTAGTCATGTTAATTTTAGTCATGTTACTTTTGATAAAGGGTTTCTTTAAATTTGTTTTACCAGCATTGATTATCTTAATGATTTTAAAATTTTTGTTCGGTGGTTTAATGCTTTTGTTTAGTCCTCATTTCTGGGGTGCATTACTTGTGATTGCTTTCATAGTATGGCTCGTAAGAGCCAGTCGTAGTCATTACTACTAAAAGGAGTGAATATGTTTTTAGGAATTTTGTCAGGAATAATCGTACTTGGAGTGCTTTTGTCAATATTGTTAGTTTTTTTGGGAGTCATAGCCTTAAGAGTCTTTTTACGCTATATTTTCCCGATTTTACTCATCTTGTTAGTCATTCGTTTGATGATTTCAGGAATTTTACTTTTGTTTAATCCGCATTTTTGGTTTTTCATTGTCATCGTCGCCCTAGTCCTTTGGGTACTTGGTAAAATGAAAAATTAAGTAGCTTTTTAAATGATGATAATTATAGAATTACTGACAGTTTCGTCAGTAATTTTTTTGATTATAATTTTATAATCATTTTTAATTTTATTGAGTGTTTTAAAAAAATTTGATATAATTCTTTTACTACTGTGTATTTAAAACAAGTATTTTGTTTATAAAAAAAGATTTCCGCTAAGGAAACATCGGAGGACGTCATGTCAAATGAATATAGATCGCGCTCATCGCGTCATGAGCGTAGAAGCTCTCGTTGGGCAAAAAAAGATTCTGATGTCGTGGAAGCGGCAGCAAATCAAGCGATTAAACATTTAGAAGAAGCAGAGTATCAAACAGCCGAACGAACTGAAGAACAAAAAACAACACATGAAAAGACGCTCAGAATTTCCTTAGCAACCTATGGATTACTGACAGGGTTGTCAATGATTTTAGCCCTTAGTTTT
The DNA here is from genome assembly GCF_036648155.1 of Lactococcus sp. Taxonomy (NCBI): domain Bacteria; kingdom Bacillati; phylum Bacillota; class Bacilli; order Lactobacillales; family Streptococcaceae; genus Lactococcus; species Lactococcus sp. The sequence goes on from NZ_JAVXIY010000001.1 coordinate 140,196, forward strand.
TATGCTCTCCCTTTGTGGAAACCTGTTGCAACGGCTAGTCAGTCACAAAATCTTTATTCTGGGTTTGCAATGCAGCATGGTTTAGTTCCTTACAATGACTTTTATGGAACTGGTGGCTCAATTTTTTATCTTATTAATTGGTTTGGTAATGTTGGAGGAAGCACTTGGTTTCTTTGGATTTTTGAAATTATCGCCTTATTGATCAGCGGTATTTTAACTTATCGTTTGGTAAGTCAACAGACACGGAATCATACGGCATCATTGACTGTGTCAGTATTTACATTAGTTATTGTCGCTGGTTTATCTAGAGGAGGAGATAGCCCGACACTTTTTGCACTTCCTTTTGCTCTTTGGGGCGCTCTATTTTTGAACCAGTATTTTCAAGACGGGTCAACCGATAGAGGATTTATTCGTTTTGGGATGGCTGCAGCTTTTGCATTAGTTATTTCACCTGTAATGGTTATCTTCTTCATACTATCTGCTATTGCTCTATTGATTCATAACATTGCCACTGGTAAAATTGGGCATGGTTTTTACCAAATGCTATCAACAATTTTGGGAGTTTTGTTAGTTGGTTATTCAGTGGCTTATTATTCTCTTGAAGCACAAACGGTCTATACTTCTATTGAACAATCCGTTTTAATTCCATTTACTCATTTTGGACCTACTGGAGATTTATTAGTCACCTTAGCGAAGGCATTAGTATTAACTCTTATCTTTGGGATTGTTGCAGGATTTTTCCAAGGTCTTGTGCAATTAAAAAAAGGTGGACCAGCCAGAATTTGGTATGTGATGCTACTTATTGGGATTGTTGGTGTAACAACACTAGTTGTTTTTGCGCAAACTTTTGATAGTTCTAATCTTTTAGCAGTCTTGCCATTTACCGTTGTCTTTGCTGGTTTGGGTCTGAAGGACAGCGACCAGATTCTTTTAAAATATTTACAAAATCGCTTATTTGCCCCTATTCTAGCAATTCTTTTCGTCATTTTCACTCCAATTAGCTATCATTTTATGAATCGGACAATTGCTTCAGAAGAGCAACATGTTGCACAATATATTCAGAATAATGCTAAAAGTTCTGACCGAGTTTACGTGGTTTCAGACGGTAAAAATATTAATAATTTGACAAAAACAATTTCGACTTTGGACAATGTACCAGCAAATTATCCAGTTAAATTTACACAAAACTATGATTTGAAAGTTGGAAAATTAACAGATAAGTATGTTGTTTTGCAAGCTGCTCAAGAAGTTCCTGCTAGTTTGAAAAAGGTCTTGGATAAAGATTATAAAGTAAGCAATTATTCTGGTAAGTATTTCCAAGTCTATCAAAAGAAATAAAAAATTGTTAAGCACAAGGAAAGCCAAACCAAAGCGTAAAGGTGCTATAATGACGTGAGCGGGCTAAATTAATAAGTCTGCTGCTGAGTTTTGAATGCTAAACTTCATAACACTTACGGAGGTCAATTATGAGAAAGTTTGAAAAATCGCATAAACTTGATAATGTCAGCTATGATATTCGTGGTCCAGTGCTTGATGAAGCACAGCGTATGCGAGCCAATGGTGAAAAAATTCTTCGGTTGAATACAGGAAATCCAGCGGAATTTGGTTTTCTTGCCCCAGACGAGGTGATTAGCGATTTGATTCAGCATGCTGTGGATAGCGAAGGTTATTCAGATTCTAAAGGTATTTTCTCAGCTCGTAAGGCGATTATGCAATACTGTCAACTTAAAGGCTTCCCTAATCTGGATATCAATGACATTTTCACTGGTAATGGTGTTTCTGAATTAATCGTTATGGCTATGCAAGGGCTTTTGGATACGGGTGATGAGGTATTGATTCCTATGCCTGATTATCCGCTCTGGACGGCTTCTGTCAGCTTAGCTGGGGGAATAGCGGTTCACTATCTCTGCGATGAACAAGCTGGATGGTTTCCGGATATTGATGATATTCGCTCAAAAATTACTAGTAATACTAAAGCCATTGTTTTAATTAATCCTAATAATCCAACGGGCGCGCTGTATTCTAAAGATTTATTACTTGAAATTGTCCAAGTGGCTAGAGAAAATAATTTAATTATTTTTTCGGATGAGATTTATGACCGTTTGGTCATGGACGGCGCTGTTCATGTTCCGATTGCAAGCTTAGCACCAGACCTTTTTGTGGTCACAATGAATGGACTTTCCAAGTCACATCGTATTGCTGGATTTCGTGTGGGCTGGATGGTTCTGTCAGGTGAGAAATCGCATGTCAGAGGCTATATCGAAGGATTGAATATGCTCGCTTCAATGCGACTTTGTTCAAATGTTTTAGCTCAGTCTGTTGTTCAAACCTCACTTGGTGGGACTCAATCTGTTGATAAGCTGCTTTTGCCAGGTGGACGAGTTTATGAACAAAGAGAATTCATTTATAAAGCCATTAATGATATTCCAGGCTTGTCTGCCATGAAGCCACAAGCTGCTTTCTATATTTTCCCTAAAATTGACAGAGAAATGTATAAAATTGATAATGATGAACAATTTGTTTTAGACTTTTTAAAACAGGAAAAGATACTTCTTGTTCATGGTCGAGGATTCAATTGGAAAGATCCTGATCATTTTCGGATTGTCTATCTGCCTCGTGTAGATGAACTGGCGGAAATACAGGAAAAAATGGAACGCTTTTTATGGCAATACCGTAAATAATAAATAGAAAAAGATGTATGAATAATTCGTATATCTTTTTTTGTTGAGAATAATTTTCTGACAATTTTTATTGTTTTTCATCCTTTTTTATGTTATACTGATTATGAAAAATTTTGTATAAAAACAAGAATATAAAAAAATAGGAGAACAAAGTGACTACATTACTTGAAAAAACACGTAAAATCACCGCGATTTTGCAAGATGGAGTGACCGATTTGCAACAAGAGTTGCCATATAACAGTATGACTGAACGCTTGGCAAACGTCATTGATTGCAATGCTTGTGTGATTAATACGAAGGGCGAGTTGCTTGGTTACTCATTGCCTTACAATACAAACAATGATCGTGTTGACCAATTTTTCTATGATCGTAAATTGCCTGACGAATATGTTCGTGCAGCAGTACGTATTTACGATACAATGGCAAACGTTCCTGTCGATCGTCCTTTAGCAATTTTCCCAGAAGAAAGCCTTGGAAACTTTCCAAAAGGTTTGACAACTTTAGCGCCTATCTATGGTTCTGGAATGCGTCTTGGAACATTTATTATGTGGCGTGAAGATGGTGAATTTACAGATGACGATCTTGTTTTGGTTGAGCTTGCAACAACAGTAATCGGTGTACAACTCTCAAACCTTAAACTTGAACAAATGGAAGAAAATATCCGTAAAGACACTATGGCAACAATGGCTGTTAATACACTTTCTTACTCAGAAATGAAAGCTGTCAAAGCGATTATTGAAGAACTTGATGGTGAAGAAGGGCATGTTATTGCCTCTGTCATTGCTGACAAGATTGGTATTACACGTTCAGTGATTGTTAATGCTTTACGTAAACTTGAATCTGCTGGTGTTATTGAATCACGTTCACTTGGTATGAAAGGAACTTATCTTAAAGTTCTCAATACTGGTTTGTTTGATAAACTTGCTGGACGTAATTTCTAAAAGTCAGAGCTTAACGCTTGCTCTTTTATCATTTGTTTTTGCAGGTAGATAAATGGACAGCTAGATGGCGTTTAGCTTTCGACTTCACAAGAACCTCCTATCGCTGATGGGAGGTTCTCGTGTTTTAATTGCTTCTGTCAGTAAGTTTTATTTTAAGCTAAGAGCAATCATTAAAAAATATGTTAAGAAGCCTTTTAAAATTGCTGACAGACTGCGAAAATGCTGATATTTTGTTATAATTAACAAGAATACACTCTAAAAAATGGAGATTGAAAATATGAGTCAAATTACAGAGGAGCAAGTCAAGCACGTGGCACTTTTGTCAAAGCTTGAATTCTCGGAAAATGAAGTAAAATCATTCACCGATACTTTCGGAAAAATCATTGATATGGTTGAAATGTTGGATGAAGTCGATACTGATGGTGTACCATTTACTATGAATGTGGCGGATAACCTCAACTTTATGCGTGAAGATGTGGCGGAAAAAGGACTTGATCGTGAAAAACTCATGGCAGCTGTTCCTGAAAAAGAAGACGGCTTTATCAAAGTTCCAGCAATGCTTTCTGATGGAGGAGATGCCTAATGTCATACAATAACAAATCAATCAAAGAACTACATGAGCTTCTGGTCAAAAAAGAAGTTTCGGCGGTGGAATTGACAAAAGCGACTTTGGCGGACATTGCTGCACGTGAACCAAAAATTGACGCTTTTTTGAAAGTCACAGAAGAAAAAGCTTTGAAAGAAGCTGCAGCAATTGATGCTCGTGGAATTAATCCAGACGTTGTGACTGACGGAATCTCAATTGGTGTCAAAGATAACATCGTGACAGAAGGTATTGAAACAACAGCGGCTTCTAAGATTCTTGGGGGTTGGATTCCTCCTTATAATGCAACAGTTGCTAATAAGTTGAGCCAATCTGGGTTAATCACTGTTGGTAAACTCAACATGGATGAATTCGCCATGGGTGGGTCTGGTGAAAATTCTTCGATTAAGCCAACTAAAAACGCCTGGGACCAAACAAAAGTACCTGGTGGCTCTTCATCAGGTTCCGCTGCCTCAGTTGCTTCTGGTGAGGTTCGTTTATCACTCGGTTCAGATACTGGTGGTTCAATCCGTCAGCCAGCTGCTTTCAATGGAATTGTTGGTTTAAAACCAACTTATGGTCGTGTCAGCCGTTTTGGCTTGATTGCTTTTGCTTCATCATTAGACCAAATCGGTCCATTGACACCAACAGTTGAAGAAAATGCTCAACTTTTGAATGTCATTTCTGGCTTTGATAAAAATGATAGTACGTCATCAAATGTTGCGGTTCCTGACTTTACAAGTAAAATTGGTCAAGACATTAAAGGAATGAAAATTGCTTTACCTAAAGAATATTTTGGTGAAGGAATTGATGAAAAAGTCAAAGAACAAATTTTGGCAGCAGCTAAACATTTGGAAAAATTAGGTGCCATCGTTGAAGAAGTCAGTCTTCCTCATAGTAAATATGGTGTCGCAGTTTATTATATTATCGCCTCTTCCGAAGCTAGCTCGAACCTTCAACGTTTCGATGGCATTCGTTATGGTTATCGCGCACAAGACATCAAAAATCTTGAAGATTTGTATGTGAAATCGCGTTCTGAAGGATTCGGTCCTGAGGTTCAACGTCGAATTATGTTGGGAACTTTCAGTCTGTCGGCCGGTTCTTATGATAAACATTTCAAAAAAGCAGGACAAGTTCGTACTTTAATCATCAATGATTTTGCTAAAGTTTTTGAAAAATATGATTTGATTTTAGGGCCAACAACTCCAACAGCAGCTTGGGATTTAGGAGCACGTGTTGATGACCCAATCTCAATGTATTTGGCAGATTTATTGACTATTCCAGTCAACTTAGCTGGACTTCCAGGGATTTCGATTCCTGCTGGTTTTGCCGATGGACTACCTGTGGGAATGCAATTGATTGGTAAACGTTACGATGAAGAAACGATTTATCAAGTAGCGGCTGCTTTTGAAGCAACGACTGATTTCCACAAAAAACAACCGATTATTTTTGGAAAATAAAAATGGAATTTGACGAATTAATCAAGCGATTAAATGCAATTGTGGATGCTGGCCTTTTTTATGGGAAAGATACTTTTGATATTGAACGTTATCATGAAATAAAAGAAATTTTACCTCAACTCGTGAATAATCCAACTACTTTGACTAAAAAGGAGTTGACAGATTTCTTTCGTCCAAGTGCCTCTTATCCTACACCTATGATTGATGTACGGGCTTTTATCCAAAATGATAAAGGGGAGGTGCTCTTTGTCCAAGATAAAAAACGAAGAGATTGGGCTTTGCCTGGGGGGTACGGTGAAATTGGCTTTACTCCGAGCGAAAACGTACTTAAGGAATTGCAAGAAGAAGCAGGGGTTTCAGGAGAAATCAAGCGGCTATTAGCAATTTTTGATACGGATAAATGGCAACCTCAAGGAAAACAATTTTATAAATTTGTTTTTGAGTGTAAAGTTTTATCTTTTGAATTTTTTAAAAATAGTGAAACTTCAGAGGCGAGATTTATAAACTTGTCAGAGCTAACAAATTTATCAGTAAAACGAAATACAATGGCACAACTTAATTTGCTTGAAAAATTGTCAAAATCTGGAAAACAATATATTGACTAGATAATTTGACTTTCTTAAGGAAAGTATCGGAGAAAATAATGAACTTTGAAACAGTAATTGGGCTTGAAGTCCACGTTGAGTTAAGTACAAACTCAAAAATTTTCAGTCCCGCCTCTACAAAATTTGGTGGCGACCCTAATAGCAATACAAATGTGATTGATTGGTCACTTCCTGGTGTTTTACCAGTCATGAATAAAGGGGTAATTGATAGCGGAATTAAAGCGGCTCTTGCTTTGAATATGGATATTCACAAATCAATGCACTTTGACCGCAAAAATTATTTCTACCCTGATAATCCCAAAGCTTACCAAATTTCACAATTTGATGAGCCAATTGGTTACAATGGTTCAATCGAGATTGAACTTGAAGATGGTCATAAAGCAACGATTCGTATTGAGCGTGCTCACTTGGAAGAAGATGCTGGGAAAAATACTCACGGAACAGATGGTTACTCTTATGTTGACTTGAATCGTCAAGGTGTGCCATTGATTGAGATTGTTTCAGAAGCAGATATGCGCACTCCAGAAGAAGCTTATGCTTATCTGACAGCGCTCAAAGAAGCTATTCTTTACACAGGAATTTCTGATGTGAAGATGGAAGAAGGTTCAATGCGTTGTGACGCCAATGTTTCGCTTCGCCCTTATGGGCAAGAAGTTTTTGGTGTGAAGACAGAAGTTAAAAATATGAACTCTTTTAGCAATGTCAAAAAAGCTTTGGACTTTGAAGTGGCACGTCAAGCTAAAATTTTGCGTGCGGGTGGCGAAATTCGTCAAGAAACACGTCGTTTTAATGACAAAACCGGTGAAACAATTTTGATGCGTGTCAAAGAAGGTGCGTCTGATTATCGTTACTTCCCAGAGCCAGATGTTCCTCGTTTTGAGATTTCTGACGAATGGATTGAACAAATGCGCGAGAGTCTTCCAATGACAGCAACTGCAAGACGTGCACATTATATTAATGATTTGGGCTTATCTGACTATGATGCGCGTCAATTGACAGCAACTAAAGAAGTTTCAGATTTCTTTGACCAAGCGATTAAATTTGATACTGACCCTAAATTGGTTTCAAACTGGTTGCAAGGCGAGGTCGCTCAATATTTGAATAGCGAGAAAAAAGAACTTCATGAGATTGGATTGACCCCAGAAAATCTGACAGAGATGATTCGTTTGATTTCAGATGGAACAATTTCTTCAAAAATCGCCAAAAAAGTCTTTATTGAATTAGCAAAAAATGGTGGTTCTGCCGAAGAATTTGTCAAGAAAGCTGGTTTGGTCCAAATTTCTGATCCTGACCTTCTTTTGCCAATCATTCATGAGGTCTTTGCTAAGAATGAACAATCCGTGGCCGATTATCGCGGTGGGAAACAAAATGCAGCCAAAGCTTTGGTTGGTCAATTGATGAAAGCAACTAAAGGACAAGCTAATCCAACAGTCGCTCAAAAACTTTTGTATCAAGAATTAGATAATTTTTAATAAATATAAATATCCGTCCTAATTTGGAACGGATATTTTTTATTATGCTTGATAAGTATGGTAAAATGTTGGCAGAATGAGTTTGTCAGCAAAGATATAAAACTCAGCTTTTAAAGGAGAATCATGCTTGAAATTAAAGATGCAACTTATTGGGCGGAGCAATTGAAATCAAGGAATCTTTCTGCCAAAGAATTATTAGAAATGACAAAGCAAAAAATTGACCAGCTCAATCCACTCTACAATGCGATTGTGGCAGAGGATTTAGCGGTCGCAAAAGAAGATTTAGCTTTGACAGGTCAAGGTTTTTTTGCAGGACTGCCATTTGCGTTGAAAATGTTGGGGCAAACGCATAAAGGATTGCCTGATACAGCTAGCTCTCAGCTCTTTTCAGAGAATGTGGCATCTGAGGATGATAATTATGTTAAAGCGCTGATAAGGGCAGGATTGACGCCTTATGGGCAGACGAATTCGCCAGAGTTTGGTTTTAAAAATATTTCGGATTCAAAACTTTATGGTGATACACGAAATGTTTGGAATTCTGATTATTATTCGGGTGGGTCATCTGGTGGTGCGGCTTCAGCCGTGGCTTCTGGGATGTTTGCGATTGCTGGAGCTTCTGATGGCGGAGGGTCAATTCGGATTCCAGCCTCATTTTCAGGTTTGATTGGTCTAAAGATGACGCGTGGGCGAATGCCACAAGGGCCAGGCTCTTATCGAGGTTGGCAAGGGGCATCTATTTCAGGGGCGTTAACAGTATCAGTGCGGGATACGGCAAGATTTATTTTGGAAATGCAAACTTTGCAAGAGGCAGCGCCTTATCAGGCGCGCTTGTTAGATGAGAAAAAACTTTTAGAAGTCTGTGAATCTACTGACAGTTTTGTCAGTAAAAATTCGTCAGTAAAATTAAAAATTGCTTATTCTTTGCAAAGTCCGATTTCTGGAATTGAACTTTCTGATGACGCTCTAAAAGCGGTCAAAAAAGCTGTTGAATTCTTAAAAGGACAGGGACATGAACTTGTGGAAACTGATTTTCCATTGAATGCTCGTCCTTTAATTCAATCTTATTATCAGATGAATGCAGCGGAAACGGCGGCTATGCTTGAACCTTGGGAAAAATCAGCGGGTCGCCAATTGACAAGTCAAGATGTTGAACTTTTGACTTATGCCCTTTTAGAAGCTGGACGAAAAGCGCCCGTCACCACTTATATTAATGCTTTGGCTCAATGGGATCAGGCAGCCGAAACCTTTGCTGACAAGATTTATGCTGACTATGATTTATTTTTGACCCCAACTACGGCAAAAACAGCGCCAAAAATTGGTGAAGAATTAATGACAGAGGAAATATTGATCAAAATGTCAGCAATCAGTCAATATGATTTTGAACAACAAATAGCAATTATTGAGGCGGCTTTTGAGCGTTCATTGGCCTTTACACCCTATAATTTCATCAGTAATTTGACGGGACAACCAGCTCTTTCACTACCGATTTATGTCAATAAAGAAACAAATCTTCCATTGGGGATTCAACTCTGGGGACCTAAAAATTCTGAAATTGAATTACTAAAAGTAGCCAAAGAATTTGAAAATGCTGGTCAGTTTATTTTGCCAAAATTCTATCAGTAAAAATTACTGATGGCTATTTGCTAAAAAACTGTCAGTAAAATAAAAAACCGTCTTAGAGACGGTTTTATGCTAAATCTTGGTTTTGTCTAAAACGTTTAATCATACGAATGGTGGTTGGAATTAAAATGGATGTCGAGCCAAGCCAAGCGGCAGGATTACTTGAAATGATTACCGTATAGTTCAGCAAAAGTACCCCGATAATTGCGACACCGGCCCGCATAAATAGCTCAGCAAAGCCACAAAGTGTTGGGATTTTCGCATTTCCAAGACCTTGAATGGTTGAGCGTGTGACAAATAAAATCGCTAAGAGCCAATAAAAACTACCATTGACCAGATAATAATGACTGGACATCTCGATAACAGCCGTTTGGCTACTTGAGATAAAGGCCGTTGTGAAATAGAAATGCGCCAGATTCAAGATAATTGCAAAGACAATGGACCAACCAACCGCAATGGCAAGGGCACGCATCAAGCCCTGATTAATCCGTTTGTATTGTTTGGCTCCATAGTTTTGGGCGCCGAAAGTAGCCATGGCAAGCCCGATTGAAATCATCGGAAGCATAGCAAATTGGTCAATTTTTGAAACAATTGCCTGTGTAGCCACCGCATTGGTTCCCATTTTATTTAAGGCAACTTGTAGTGTGATAGAGCCAATTGCAATGATGCTTGATTGGAATCCCATTGGAATCCCGAGTCTAGCATGGTGAGCAATTTCTGCCCGGTCCAACCGCCATAAATTTTTACTGATTTGAAATTCAGGAACTTTTCTTCTAATGTGCCAAAAAAGGAATAAAACAGAAATCATTTGGGCCAAGATTGTCGCTCCACTTGCTCCTGCGATTCCTAATTTCAAAACTAATATCGCAAAATATTCAAAAGCAATATTTAAAATTGAGGCAGCAATTAAGGCATATAAAGGCGTTTTTGAATCGCCTAAAGCCCGAAGAGCATTAGAGAGGTAGGCATAGAGATTAGTGGCAATCATCCCACCCAACATGATGCTTAGGAAAGTTTTGGCACCCTCAAAAATTTGGCTTGGCGTTTGCATAGCTTGCAAAAGAGGTCCAACAAATATAAGTGATAAAATGCTAAGTATGATAGAAACGGCAACGGTAAAATAAAGACCGGTCACATATGATTTTTTGATGGCCAATTTATCTTTCGCCCCAAAACGCTGAGCCGTTAAAATGGTTAGGCCCGCTGTCATTCCTTGAGCAAAACCGACAATTAAAAAGTTGATGGAGCCAGTCGCTCCAACAGAAGCTAACGCATCTTTTCCTAATGTCTGTCCGACAATGAGTGTATCTGCCGTGTTATAGAGGACTTGAAAAAAGTTACCCATGAGTAAAGGTAAAGTGAACGCAATGAGTCCTGTTAAGATATTTCCTTTTGTTAGATCTTTCATTTTTTCCCTAAATAAACTAAATTGATTCCTTTATTTTAGCCCATTTTACTTGTTTTTACAAGGCTATTTCTTTAAAAAAAGCATTTTTTTGTTAAGGCTTTCATATAAAAAAGTTTGTCAGTAAAAAAATGGCGCAAAAAAAGTCACTGACAATTTTGTCAGTGACCCTCAAAGCTTTAATTATTTTTGGATGTTAACAGCTTGAGGTCCACGAGGGCCTTCTTCAACGTCAAAAGTAACTTTTTGACCTTCGTCAAGTGTTTTGAATCCATCAGTTTGGATAGCTGAGAAGTGTGCGAAAACGTCGTTTCCTTCTTCAGTAGTGATAAAGCCGAAGCCTTTAGTTGCGTTAAACCATTTAACAGTTCCTTGTGCCATTTTTGGTACTTCCTTATTTTATAAATTTGTAAATCTAATTTCTTGAATAGGAATGAACCCAAAAGCACAGAACTAATCGTAAAACAAAAACTTACACTTTCATGTTATCATAGTTAATATGGAAAGTAAAGTAGAAAATCGCAAAAAAATATTACAAATGTTAAAAAATTTTCAGACTACGAGAAAGGGCGTCAGAACAAGGAAGTTTTAGAGCAGTTAACCGCTTCCTCAGATTGGAAATCTGCAAAAAAAATAGCGCTTTATATGTCAATGCCAATTGAATTTAATTTGACAGAACTTTTTGACCAATCTGACGACAAAGAAATTTTAATTCCCAAATGTCTACCTCAGCGTCAAATGATCTTTGCTAAATATGACAAGGAAAATCTTGTTCGCTCAAAATTTGGCTTACTCGAGCCAAAATCAGATTTAGCAATTGAACCAGATTTTATCTTAGTTCCCGGTTTAATTTGGAATGATGAAGGTCATCGAATTGGATTTGGTGGCGGCTATTATGACCGTTATCTAGCTAATTTTGAAGGCATGACTGCTTCAGTTCTTTATGATTTTCAAAAAATGGATTTCGCTGCTGAAGCACATGATATTGCAGTAAAAAAACTTTTTATAGGGAGAAAAAATAATGAATTTTAATGAAATTAAACGAGATTTTACACGTTACAAAGCCACTTATGTTTTATCAATAATCACTCTTTTAGTATGGTTATGGCAATTTTTCACTTATGGAACCTCAGCGACCTCAGCATTTAATCTTTTTAAAAGCGGAGCCATACTCGGTCAAGTAATGGTCTTTGACCCAAGCCAAATGTGGCGTTTACTTACGGCGAACTTTATCCATATTGGTTGGGCGCATGTATTATTAAATGTGGCAACGCTCTTTTTCATTGGCCGACAAATTGAAAATGTTTTTGGTTGGCTACGTTTTACGCTGATTTACCTTTTGTCAGGTATTTTTGGAAATGCGATGGTCTTTCTATTGACGCCTCAAGTGGTTTCTGCAGGTGCTTCGACTTCTCTATTTGGACTGTTCGCGGCAGTTGTTGGATTAGCCTATTTTACAAAACATCCATTTTTACAACAAATCGGTCGAATGTTTGCAGTATTAATTGTTGCCAACTTAGTGATGAACCTCTTTTCTTTAGGAAATGTAAGTATTTGGGCGCATATCGGGGGAGCAATTGGAGGACTTTTGTTGTCAGTTATTCTTCCTCCAAAGGCTTTTGTACCCTCCATTCCAAAACAATATCGAGTATTTGCAATTGGCGCCTTTATCATTTTGTTCTTTCTTTTTATTGGCTTACCATTTTTTAAATAGAAATTTATTTTGCTATTGAAAACATGAAAGTGCTTGCAAAGAATCTTTAATCTTGCTAGAATAAACTTAGTTAAAAAAACTTGATAAGGGAGAAAAAGATGAGAATTGATAAAATAGTTGATGCCCCAAGAGAATTTATCTTTGAAAAAATAGTTGATTCGTGTTTATTTGATATCGAAAAAAATACAGGAAAACGGCCTAAAGTCAGAAGTCTTAATGGCTATGAATATAATAAAAGCTTTGGTAAAAATCAAAGAGGAACCATTAAAATTACCGAGCTGACAGAACCAAGCATTTATGCTTTCACGACTAAAACAAATCGTAATACCTTTAGCACACGCTGGGAATTGCATAAAATTGATGACCGCAGCACTCAGGTCATTATTGAAGAAAATCAAAGCTCAAATGGTTTTATTCAAATGGTCAATGATAAAGCCGTTGGTTTTTTCCTTGGACGTTTCAAGAAACGTCAAATGGTTGCCATATTGGATAATGTTAATCGTGCCTACAACGGAGGTAGAGCGCACTAATCAAAGAAGAGAGAAATGTGATGAAAATTGAACATGTTGGTCTAATGGTTCAAGATTTGGAAGGAATGCGTCACTTTTATGAGCATTATTTTGAAGGGCAGGCGGGTCAAAAATATCATAATCCTAAAACGACTTTTCAATCTTACTTTTTAACTTTTTCTGATGGAGCGCGACTTGAAATTGGGACTAAAGAGAACTTGAAAAGTGCTGACAAATCTGTTTGGACAGGTTATGCCCATTTAGCTATTTCTGTTGGTTCCAAAGAAAAAGTGGATGAACTCTGTCAGCGATTTTTGGCAGATGATTTTGAAGTCAAATCTGGGCCAAGAACCACGGGAGATGGATATTATGAAGCCGTCATCTTAGACCCCGAAGAAAATGAAATCGAAATTACTATTTGAAATAGCAGCCTTTTGTAGGCTGTTATTTTTATTTTTCGAGAATAATTTTATAAAGTAAACGCTAACAAAAATGTTTTCTTATTTCTACAGTTTTGTGTTAAAATGAATTTATGAATACGAATACAAAAGAAAAAAAAGAATATTTAAATTTAGCAATATACGCCTTTCATAAGCCAAAAACATTAGAACGTGCAAGAGCTTTTGATAAACTTCTGGAATTTTCAAAAGCATATGGTCATTATGAAAATGAGAAATTAACTTCAATGCTGATTGATTCACATTTCAGGGGCCATTGGGGAGATAAAAATGTGAAAATTTCTGGTATTGGTTATGTTGCAAGCTATCCTGAGTACCGAGGAAATGGAGCCATTCGCCAGTTGATGACCGAGAGCCTGCAAGAAGATTATGAAGAGGGGACAATTTTTTCATATTTGGCACCATTTTCGTACGGCTTTTACGAAAAATTTGGTTACCACTATGCTTTTAATCAAAAGCATTATAAAATCCCTGCTCAGGATTTTCCAAAAGGGCAAAGAACGACGGGAGAAATTAGCCGTGAAAAGTTTGAATTTGAAGCTGAAATGTCAAACGAAAAAACTGTCAGTAAAAGTAGTGAGATTTTTAAAGTGCTGACAGACATTCATCAGAAGGCTTACAACCAAGGCTCGCTTGTTCGTTCAGAGGAACTTTGGTCATATTTTTTCATCCATAAATCACAACCTCATGTAGCAATCTACCGTGAAAATGGCAAAGCTCTTGGATATTTACTCTATGAATTTTCAGAAATGACATTTGTGATTAGAGAGCTTATTACATTAACTGATGAGGCCAAACAAGCCCTTTATCGCTTCATTTCAAGTCATGCAGGTTCTTTTTCAGAAATCGCTTGGCAGGCTCCTGCGGATACACTACTAGAAGAAGAAATGATTGAACCTCAGCGAGCAGAAATTAAACTTGTGCCTTATATGCAAGCTCGCATCGTTAATCTAAAAGAATTTTTAAAAGTAAATGGTCAACCGAATTTTTCAGTCCAAATTACTGATGATATTATTGCTGAAAATAATATGACAATTGGCGAAGGAAAAGCAGAAAAAATGACAATTGGTCAATTTACGGCTAAAATTTTAAAAGAAAATCAAGCCATACTTCGTGAATACTTTTAAAAAGTTACTGACAGCTTTGTCAGTAACTTTTTTTGTGCAAAAATAAAAAGGGCATAATGAACCGCGGTAAAAAAATTAGAAGAGTGTGGAAGAGATAATATATTTATTACACTAATATTACTAAGAAAATTGGTATAGCTCACTTTTGCTTATTTTAAAGATTTAATTTAAAGAAAGCGCTAAACCTATCTAAAAATAAGAATTTGTCGTTATTGTTTCAATTTGAGAAACATGTTTTTTTTAGAGGGATAACGCTTGCAAAAATCTTTTGAAAGCCTTATCATAGAGTTAAGCTATATTTCAGAAATCAAAAATGAAGTATGAAAATTAGAAAAAGGAGAGAAATAAATGGGAAAATTAGGGGTATCTATCTATCCAGAACGTTCAAACTTTGAGGCGGATAAAACATATCTTGATTTAGCGCATCAATACGGATTCAAACGTGTGTTTACTTCCTTGCTTGAAATTGATGGGGATAAAGAAGGAGTACTTGCAGCTTTTAAAAAAGTTGTAAATTATGCCAATCAATTAGGAATGGAAGTGATGGTGGATATCAATCCAGGTCTCTTTACACAGCTTAATATCAGCTATGATGACCTGAGCTTTTTCCATGAAATGGGAGCAGACGGTGTTCGACTTGACATTGGCTTCACAGGAGCCGAAGAAGCCCGAATGACTCGCAATCCTTACGGAATTAAAATTGAAATCAATATGAGTCAAGGAACGACTTATGTTGATTCGATAATGGACTATTCTCCAGATACAGAAAAACTCTTAGGTAGTCATAACTTCTATCCTCATCGTTATACAGGATTGGAATTTAACCATTATCTTAAATGCACAGAAAAATTCAAAGGTTATAACTTAAACACCATGGCCTTTGTCAATTCACACGCTGCTACTTTTGGTCCTTGGCCAACTCAAGATGGTCTTTGTACCCTTGAGGACCACAGAGCACTTGAAATCGCAACTCAAGTGAAGCATTATAAGCTTCTTGGTGGCATTGATGATATTACCATTGCTAATGCTTATGCGAGTGAAGAAGAACTCAAAGCGATGAGTCAAGCATTTAATGCAAGCATGCCAGAAGTCAAAGTCGTTCCACGTGAAACAATTACTGAGAATGAACGAAAATGTCTTTTTGAAGCGACACATAGCTATCGTGGGGATAAATCAGCTTATATGCTCCGCTCAACAATGACAAGAATCACTTATAAAGACCTTGACTTCCCAGCTCATGATACTGATAAAATCCAACGTGGTGATGTCATTATCGACAACGAAGGCTATGGTCAATATAAAGGTGAAACTCAGATTGCTTTGCGTGAAATGGAAAATGATGGCCGTGTGAATGTGGTCGGGCGCATTGCTGATGATGAATTATTCCTGCTTGATTTCCTAAAACCATGGAGTTCATTTAAACTCATCGAAAGTAAATAAATGATGAGGCTTCAATTCTGTCAGTACTGACAGACCTTAATTATGTTCAAAAAGTTTTTTTGAAAGTTATTTATTATTATATTATAAAGGAGGAATTCCATGAACGGAATTACTGCGTGGATGGAGAAATATCTCGTCCCTGTTGCGGCAAAGATTGGGTCTCAAAAACACCTGGTTGCGCTGCGTGACTCATTTATCGGTATGTTGCCAGCAACACTTGCTGGTGCCTTGGCTGCAATGGTTTCGGCTATTGTCACAACATTCCCATCAGCTATCCAACAAATGATGTTGGGAGCAACAGCATTCTCAAAATTAGCACCAGAAAAAGTCTGGACACTTGCTAATACACCAATTATTGGTGATTTGAACAATATTTCAGCCCTTGTTAACCAAGGAACACTGACAGTTATTGGTCTTATCTTTGCCTTTTCTTGGGGTTACAATTTGGCCCGTGCTTACGGAGTCAACGACCTCGCTGGTGGTATCGTATCAGTTGCAACCCTATTTGCAGGTTTGCCAAACCAAATGGGTAAATTTACAGCAGCCCTTGGGACAGGTAAAGCTGGTGTAGCAGCAACTGACAAGATCAATGGCGTACTTGGAGATCAAGGACTTGCCGCTTGGAAACCACTCTTTGCCTCAGCTCACCTCGATGCTGGAGCTTACTTCACAGTTATTATTATGGGTGCCCTTGCAGTTATTATTTATGCAAAACTCATGCTTGCTGACATCACAATTAAGATGCCAGAATCAGTTCCACCTGCAGTAGCAAAAGCTTTCTTGGCTATCATTCCTACAATCGCAGCCCTTTATATCGTCGGCTTAATCTACTACATCATTGGTAAATTAACTAATGACTCTGTCATTAACCTTATCACTCACTACATCGCAGAACCGTTCCAAATTCTGTCACAAAATATCTTCTCAGTACTGATTGTTACACTCTTTGTTTCAGTATTCTGGTTCTTCGGACTTCACGGCCCAAACGTTTTGGCACCAGTACTCGATGGTATCTGGGGACCTCTTGGACTTAATAACCAAGCCCTTTACTTCCAAGTTCACTCACAAGGTATCCGTGACTTGATTGCTAAAGGTGCGGTTGATAAAGCTCATGCCATTAATGGTGACTATGTTAACCTTTGGGTACGTGGTTCATGGGATGCCTTTGCATGGTTTGGTGGATCGGGTGGTACAATTACACTTGTTATTGCAATCATCCTCTTCTCTAAACGTAAAGACTACAAGATTGTTGGACGTCTTGGACTTGCGCCAGGTATCTTCAATATCAACGAACCAGTCCTCTTTGGTCTACCAGTTGTCTTGAATGCAATCTTCTTTATCCCATTTGCAGTAGCTCCTTTGATTTCTGTAATCATCGCCTACACTGCAACAGCCCTTCACTTGGTTGATCCAGTTGTCAATGCTGTGCCGTGGGTAACACCACCAATTATGAATGCCTTCATGGCAACCGGCTTTGACTGGCGGGCAATTGTCCTTACAATCATCAACTTAATCATCACCTTCGTTATCTGGGTACCATTCGTTATCGCAGCTAACAAGTTGGAAGAAACAGAACTTGACTAAATTTGAAATTAATGGTAGAGCAAGCAAGAAAACTTGCTCTACACATTTTTTGTTAAATCTGGTAAGATTTATAAATATAAACCTTATCAGATGTGATAAAAAACATTCATAGAGGAGGAAATACTATGATACTCGTAAATTCTGCAATGATGCAAAAAGAAATTATTGAACTTTTAGAAGAAAATGGCTTTAAACATACCAAAAAACAAGGATTAAAACTTTTCTTTGAAACTCCAACGGACGATGCAACGACTGACGCAGCCATGGCTAAACAATTAATTAAGGGAAGCTCATTTGGAGCGGCTGTCTTCTTTAATGTGAGTGTTGTATGAGTACCTGGGGAATAGCTTTTATCAGTTTAGGCCTATTGCTTGTGGCTTATCATAACTGGCTTGGTCTAGCGATTGTATTAATTGGTTTCGTGATGATTTTTATTGCACGCAGTCAAAAAAAGAAGGCCACCAAAATAGAAGAAGAAAATAGACAAGCACACAAAGACATAAAGATAAAAACAAGAAAATAAAGTTGTCTTTTAAGGCAACTTTTTAAATTTTTTTGTCTAAAATAAAAAAACAAATTCCAAAATATAAAACAAAATAAAACGGTTACAAATGTTATAATAGTAGTATAAATAACCAGTGGGGGAATAATATGGAACACAAAAAATTGAGCTCATTTCCAAGGGATTTTCTTTGGGGTTCAGCTTCAGCAGCTTATCAAGTTGAAGGAGCACCTTTTGAAGATGGTAAAAAAGCGAGTGTCTGGGATAACTTTGTCCGCATTCCGGGTAAAACTTTTAAAGGGACAAACGGGGATGTTGCTGTTGATCATTACCATCGTTACAAAGAAGATGTCGCTTTGATGAAAGAATTAGGACTTAAATCCTACCGTTTTTCGATTGCTTGGACACGTATTTTACCTGACGGACGTGGCGAAGTCAATCAAGCGGGCTTGAAATTCTATGAAGACTTGATTGATGAGTTGATTGCTAATCATATTGAACCAATTGTCACGATTTATCATTGGGACTTGCCCCAAGCTTTAGAAGACCTGTATGGCGGCTGGGAATCACGAGAAATTATCTCAGATTTTGTTAACTATGCTGAAGTTTTGTTTAAAGCCTTTAAAGGTAAAGTAAAATATTGGGTATCGCTTAATGAACAAAATATCTTTACAAGTCAAGGTTGGTCACTCGCGACTCACCCACCAGGGAAAAGAGATATGAAGCTCTTTTATCAGGTCAATCATATCGCGAATTTGGCAAATGCTGCGGTAATTAATAAGTTTCATGAGCTTGAAATGGATGGACAAATTGGCCCTTCATTCGCCTATACACCGCAGTATGCTAAGGATTCTGACCCTTTAAATGTTTTGGCTGCTGAGAACGCTGAAGAACTTTATAGCCACTTTTGGATGGATGTTTACCTTTATGGTGAATACCCAATTGCAGCAATGGCTTATCTGCGGGAAAATGGTTTAGCACCTGAATTTGAAGCAGGAGATGCTGAACTCTTGAAGTCAGCTAAACCTGATTTTCTAGGCATTAATTACTACCAAACGGCGACTAACGCATTGAATCCAATTGATGGTGGGGTTGGAGTCGGTTCATTTAATACAAGCGGTAAAAAAGGAACAACCAAAGAATCAGGAATTCCTGGGCTTCATAAAAAAATTCAAAATCCGTTCATTGACCGCACAAATTGGGATTGGGAAATTGACCCAGAAGGTTTGCGAATTGCACTTCGTCGTATCACTTCTCGTTATCGTATTCCAGTGATGATTACAGAAAATGGCTTGGGCGAATATGATAAAGTTGAAGACGGAAAAATTCATGATGATTACCGAATTAAATACCTAGAAAGTCACGTTAAGGCAATCAAAGAAGCCATGACTGACGGTGCTACGGTCATTGGTTATCATACTTGGTCTTATACTGACTTACTTTCATGGTTAAATGGCTACCAAAAACGTTATGGCTTTGTCTATGTTGACCAAGATGAAACAATGGAAGGTTCATTGAAACGGATACCGAAGGATTCTTATTACTGGTATCAACATCTCATCGAAACAAATGCTGAAGAAGTCTAAATGAAAAGCGCTCTCTGAGTGCTTTTTTTATGATATAATAGAAAAAAACAAATGAGGTAAGAGATGAAAATTCGTGGATTTGAAGTGGTAACTAAATATAAAAATGCTGGAATTAATATACCAAAACGTTCAACTGAACATTCAGCAGGTTATGACATTGAAGCAGCTGAAACCGTTAGTTTTGCTCCAGGTGAAATTAAATTAATTCCAACAGGTTTAAAGGCTTATATGCAGACAGGCGAAGTTCTTTATATGTATGATCGCTCATCAAATCCTCGTAAAAAAGGATTGGTTTTAATCAATTCGGTTGGTGTCATCGACAAGGATTATTATAATAATCCTGATAATGAAGGACACATGTTTATGCAAATGCGTAATTTCACTGATGAAGAAGTTTTAGTTGAAAAAGGAGAGCGCGTGGTTCAAGGAGTATTTATGCCCTTCTTAGTTGCTGATGGCGATGAAAATCAAGAAAAAGAAGAACGAACAGGTGGGTTTGGGTCAACGGGTGCTTAATTCAAATTAAAGTAATTTAAGAAGCGCAATCGCGCTTTTTATTTTTGTGAACGGAGGCTTTCAAAGCTTATTACTTATGATATAATAGTATTATGAATAAACTGCGTATCCTCCATTTGAATGATTTACACTCTCACTTGGAACGTTTCCCTGTGATTGAGCGTTTTTTTGCGGAAAAATCACAGGAAAAAGTTGAAAGTTTACGTTTTGACTTGGGTGATAATGTGGACCGGGTCCACCCTTTGACGGAGGCAACAGAGGGGCAAATTAATGTCGAATTGATGAATCGCTTAAATTTAACAGCCGCAACCATTGGTAACAATGAGGGTTTGGGATTGACGCATGAGATGCTTTCGCATCTTTATGATGAGGCTAATTTTCCAGTTCTCTTATCCAATTTGATAACTGATTTTGCTCAAGTTGACCCTTTGATTGTGACCACTTCATTTGGCTTACGCATTGGTATGATTGGATTGACGGCTCCATATGGGCGTGTATACCCTCAAGTAGGTTGGGAGCTTTTAGACCCTTTTGTTGTATTAGAGCAACTTTTACCCAAAATGGATTGTGATTTTACTATTTTGCTTTCTCATTTGGGTAAGAATGTCGATGAACAAATTGCAAAAGACTATGATATTGACTTGATTATCGGAGCTCATACGCATCATTTGTTTGAACATGGCGCTCAAGTCAATCAAACTTTGCTTGCTGCTGCTGGTCGCTATGGTGAGTATGTGGGACAAATTGATTTGGCCTTTAATGAAAATAATCAATTAGTTGATGCGCAGATTGAAGCAATCGCAACCAACACGCTTCCGCAAAAAAGATCAGACAATGTCGAAACAAATGGTTGGGAACTAAGAGGACATCAACTTTTAGAAGGAACAGTAGTTACTCAGTTAGCTAAACCCTTGCCTAATCTATCTCCAGATTTTACAGCAAGTCATTATCTGGCAAAACTTTTTGCAGATTATGAAAAGACAGCACTCTGTCTGATAAATTCTGGTCTATTAGTGACGGATGAGTTACCGCAAAGTTTGACTTTGGATGATTTACATGAATTTTTACCTCATTCAATCCGCTTGGTTCGCTTCACATTTACAGGTGAGGAACTTCGGCAAGTTTTACTTGAAATTATTGATGTTTCGGCTTTTTTAGCCACTCAAAAAATTCAAGGGATGGGGTTTCGTGGGAAAACTTTTGGCTCACTTATTTTTCAAGGAATTGAACCAATCAATGGGGACTTTTACCTGAAAAATGCGAAGGATGATTCGCTCGAAAAAATTAATGATGAGCAAAAGTATCAAATCCTTTTACCTGACCAATATCTATTTGCTTGGTATTTCCCATTGCTGAAAAAATTAGGTCAGTCGGAAATTTTATTTCCCTATTTTTTACGGGAAATTGTAGCAGAATATTTTAAAAATAAATAGAAATAGAAAAATTAATGGCTAAAGTAATAGATGAAACTAAATTAAATTATAACAAGTACCCTGGGGAACATGTTATGGCATCAGGAGAAGTCGTTCAAGTTGGAAAACGAACTTTTCACATTGTTCATAATTATCGAGAGGCTTTTGACGCGGAAAAATTGGAGCAACGTTTTTCTGATGTTTTAGATAAATATGATTATATCGTTGGAGATTGGGGCTTTGAACAATTACGTTTAAAAGGTTTTTTCTCAACGAGTCGCAAAAAAATGTTAGCAGATAATAAAATTGACCATCTTGAAGATTATATCAATGAGTATTGTAATTATGGTTGTGCTTACTTTGTCTTACGTCGAATTCGGACAAGGGACGAAGCTTTTGTTTCTGAAAAACTTTTTACCGAAAAAGAATTAAAACAAGGTTTAGATAAGCCACGTCGAAAAAGAAATCGAAATCGAAATCGAGCCCGTGATGAGCAAAATGTGAATTCTAAAGATGAGAAACGTTCAGAAAACGCCTCAGAAGCTCGGAAAGATTTTAAAATTCGTGATAAATCTGCTGACAGAAAAGCAAAACCAACTGACAAAAAGATAAATAAGCCGCTCAGCAAGAAATCGCAAGAAGGACGAGCTAACAAAGCAGTTAATAAAAGAGCTACTTCTTCCAAAGAATCTGATAAAAAATTTACAATGAAAAAACGGAATCCACGGAAAAAAGTTGAACAAACAGAGTCTAAAAATCAAGGAAATCAAGGTTTTGTTATTCGTAATCGGAAGAAAGACTAAAGCTTTGTAAAAGTTATTTGACGGTCAGTGAACTTGTCAAAGATTAAAAATTATCGTAGAATTAACATTTATGGATTCCTTAAACATTTGGAATTGAAAATAATTAGACGAATATAAAGTAGTTTTGATTGTGTATTCAAGGGATATGAAAATGTTCACAATTAGAATTCTACATAACGATAAGGAAAATAATGACAGAGAATATAACAACAGAAACACGTCCGTCTATCTATGGATTGACACGTGATCAATTAATCGAATGGGCCATTGAAAATGGTGAAAAGAAATTCCGAGCAACACAAGTTTGGGATTGGCTTTACCGCAAACGTGTTCAATCTTTTGAAGAAATGAGCAACTTATCAGCGGTATTTATTGATAAACTTAATGAAGCTTTCATTTTGAATCCATTGGAACAAGTGGTTGTGCAAGAGTCTGCTGACGGAACAGTTAAATACCTCTTTATGCTTCCTGATAAAGTGATGATTGAAACAGTTTTAATGCGCCAATCTTATGGTTTGTCTGTCTGTGTCACCACTCAAGTGGGCTGCAATATGGGCTGTACCTTCTGTGCTTCTGGAATTTTGAAAAAAGAACGCGATGTAACAGCCGGTGAAATCGTTAGTCAAATCATGCTTGTACAAAAGTATTTTGATGAACGTGGTTTAGACGAACGTGTTTCGCATGTTGTTGTGATGGGAATTGGTGAACCCTTTGATAATTATGAACATTTGATGAACTTTTTACGTGTGATTAATGATGATAATGGACTTGCTATCGGTGCTCGTCATATTACTGTTTCTACTTGTGGATTTATGCCAGCAAAAATCAAAGAATTTGCTCATGAAAACCTTCAAATCAATCTAGCTATTTCACTTCATGCTCCAAATAATGAATTGCGTACTTCATTGATGCGAATTACTCGTAATGCTCCTCTTGAAAAACTCTTTGAGGCGATTGATTATTATACAGAAACGACCAATCGACGGGTGACTTATGAGTACATTATGTTGTCTGGTGAAAATGACAGCCCTGAAATCGCGCAACAGCTGGCAGATTTAATTAAACCCCGTAATAAATTGTCTTATGTCAACTTGATTCCTTATAATCCAGTTGCTGAACATATCAAGTATGAACGTTCAACAAAAGATAATACTGCAAAATTCTATGATGTTTTGAAGAAAAATGGGATTAACTGTGTCGTTCGTCAAGAACATGGAACAGATATTGATGCGGCTTGTGGACAATTAAGATCAAAACAAATTAAGAAAAATAAGGCCAAATTAGCCTA
Source organism: Lactococcus sp. (assembly GCF_036648155.1). Classification (NCBI taxonomy): domain Bacteria; kingdom Bacillati; phylum Bacillota; class Bacilli; order Lactobacillales; family Streptococcaceae; genus Lactococcus; species Lactococcus sp. The sequence continues at coordinate 163,902 of NZ_JAVXIY010000001.1, forward strand.
AGAAAAAACTGCTGACCAAGCAGTTTTTTTACTGACAGTTCTGTCAGTAAAATATTTCGGAAATAGCTTAATTTTTAATAAAAAATAAGAACAATGAATAAATATGCTATGCAAAAGTTACAAAAATTTGCTAAAATATAGACAAGTAAAAGAAAACAGGTGTCTGCTCTACTAGACTTAGAAATTGCTTAGACCAATTTCATAGCGACTATTCAGCTGCATCCTATAAGAGAAATAGAGGAGTATCATGGATTACGTAAAGCTTAATAAATCTCGGCACAAAGTAAAAACATTTGATGGAAAAAAAATTCCCACAGTTGATGTTAAACAAATCATCTCGGCGGCAAGCCTTGCACCTTCAGCACACAATATTCAAAGTTGGCACTTTGTCATTGTTGAATCAAAAGAAAAACGTGAAGCTTTACTGACAGAAGTGGACCCTGGGAATCATGAACAAATCAAAGAAGCAGGAGCGGTCATTGTCCTTTTCAGCGATACAGATTTGGTTGAGCGTTCTCGGGAGATTGCAAGAGTAGGTGCTGGTGAATTGGACGATGAACAACTTTTGCGTTTCAATAGTCGCTATCCACAAATGTATGAAGGTTTTGAAGAACTTCATGAGAGTAATTACCTTTCAATCAATATTGGTCTAGTTACAATGAATCTCGTTTTGGCTATTAAAAATTACGGATATGAAAGTAATATCATCATGGGCTTTAATCGGACTCAAAGAGTGAATGAACTTTTAGAAGTTGAAAAACGCTACCGTCCAGAATTAATTATTCCACTTGGAAACTCAGAAGACAAAGGAAAACCAAGCTATCGTCTTCCTCAAAGTCAAATTATGGAAATCAGATAAAAAAGAGGTTCAGCTGAACTTCTTTTTTTGATTATGAAAAGAAGCCATTATGTTCGCAACATTTGGTCTATTTTGCTAAAATAGAGTAAAGTATTTGATAAATAATTATCAAAAGAAATGAATGAATTATCGAGAGGAAAGAGAAAAACATTGCTCACATTTTGGCAGGATTATCCCGAAATTCAGAATAAATTAAAGGATGTTCAAGCGCTCATGATTGAGCGTTTAAAAATTAATAATCAAGAAATAGAAGTAGCACTGCAAAAATTTGCATCACGTGGTGGGAAAATGGTGCGTCCTGCGCTTTTTTTGCTGTTCGCTGGTATTGTTCCTAATGGCTCAAAAGATGAGGAGAAACTAATCAAAATTGCTGCTTCCTTAGAAATGCTTCACTCAGCAACATTGATTCATGATGATATTATTGATGATTCACCTCTACGTCGTGGAATGCCATCAGTAGAATCGCAATTTGGCAAAGATGTGGCAGTTTATGCTGGAGATTTTGTTTATACCGTTTATTTTGAGTTACTGATTGAAACGATGAATGGGACGAGTTTTGTTGCTAAAAATGCTCAGTCAATGAAAAGAATTCTTCAAGGGGAGTTAACTCAAATGCAGTCTGCATTTGATAAAAACAATACGGCTCGCCGCTACATGAAAGCTATCAGTGGGAAAACTGCTGAATTACTCAGTTTAAGTTGCCTAGAAGGTGTTTATTTTGCAGGTGGTGACAAGAAACTACAGCATTCGGCACGGAAAATTGGTCGAGCGATTGGTCTAGCTTTTCAAGTTTACGATGATATTTTAAATTTCACTGTAGGGCTTGATGAAGCCGATAAACCAATTTTAACTGATTTTCGTCAAGGGATTTACACCTTACCCTTGCTTTTGGCTAGAGAAGTTAATGAAGCAGCAATCGCTCCATATCTAGAAGCACCAGAAAAACTATCGAGACAAGAATGTTTAGATTTAGCAGAATTGGTGACAGAATTAGGTGGAATAACGGGTTCACTTCTTGTTGCAGGAAGGCTGACAGAACTTGCCTTGAACGAAATTAAAAAATTACCAGAATCACCTAACCGTCAAATTTTAGAAGAAGCGACACAGATTTTATTAGAGCGAAATTATTAAAAGCCTGTCACCGATAGGTTTTTTAATTATTATAAGTTGTCGTCAACTGACGAAGTTTGGATAAAAATATCTAGTTTTTTTGTAGAAAGTTTTATATTAAAAGATGATAGAATGAGATCTTAAAATCATGTTTATCACTGATTCAAAGTTCAACTATCAATCAAAAAAGTCGATAAATCACATTAAAAGAGGAAATAATGAATTTTAAAACATTCGCTGAACTTATTGAACTAAAAGCTAAAACGGCTTCGGTCTTTCCGTTTCTGCTGGGCCTTTCGTACTCGCTTTACCATTACCATTCACTGAATTTATTAGCATTAAGTATTTATTTTGTTGCCATGTTTATGTTTAACTGTTTTGTTGATATTTGGGATAATTATAATGATTATCATAACGCGGTGGATACCAATGATTATCAAAAAAATACAAATATTATTGGTCGTGAAAACCTGTCAATGGGTTTAATTAAAGCCTTACTTGCTTTTTTCTTTTTTGGAAGTTTAGCATTAGGAATCATTGTGGCATTGATGACGGGTTGGGCAGTTTTTTGGCTAGGTCTTCTTTGTTACGTTGTTGGAATCTTTTATGCAGGAGGCCCAAAACCTTTGTCGTCCCTTCCTGTGGGTGAGCTTCTCTCAGGCTTAACAATGGGTTATATCATCTTTCTCATTTGTGTATATATTAATAGTTCGCAGGCCTTTGTTTGGTCATTTGCTAATCTTGCGACTACCTTCTTGATTGCTTTACCCAATACACTGCTTATCGCTAATCTCATGTTAGCGAATAACACCTGTGATTTAGAAGAAGATGAAGCCAATCATCGTTTTACAATCGTGCATTATATTGGGAAAAAAGCAGCACTCATTTGGTGGACTTTGGCTTTAATTTTGTCTTTTATCGCTATTATTGTATCAGTAATTTTAGGATTACTTTCTCCGATAATGCTTTTGATTTTATTGATTGTTCCTTTAATGATAAAATTTGCAAAGCCTTATCTTCAAAAACAAGTTAAAAGAGAAACTTTTATCTATTCCGTCAAAATTCTAATGGTTTTCCAACTGGTTCAGGTTTTATTGCTCTTTATTAGTCTGATTAGATTTTAAATAAAAACTCCAATTAATTAATTGGAGTTTTTTTACTCATCTTTGATGTCCTATTTAGAGGTTTTGCACCATTAACCAGAGTCAACAAGGCGAAAATTGGCCCTCCGATACAGGGGAATAGTAACCAACAAAGATTTCCTAAATGAAAATCAAAGAAAACAATTAAGAAAACATAAAGCGCAATTGCCAAAAGAAAAAGGAGATAAATAGGGAGTGCTTTATCAGCAATTTCGGCTCGGTTACCAGGATTAGCAGATGTTTTTGAAAAAAGTAGAATAGATGGTAAAATCAGTAGACCATAAAGCATTGAAAGTAAGGCAAAAATTTTTCGGAAAGCTGAGTTTTCTGCTAGAGCAGGTAGTTTACGAATTGTAAGCTGTGGCGTTTGATTTTGGATAGCAGCAATAAATTTTTCTCTTTGGGTCCACCCAGTGTAGAATAAGGCAAAAGCTAAAATTCCAAAGATGAACCATTCATATAAAATGGTCAGAGGATTAGTTTGCTGTGAAGAGAGGTTGCCAGAACTGACCATGATTGCCATGAAATCATTCATAGCATGTACGAATATTGCAAAGAGTAGATTGCTTGTTTTTATATAGACAACTGCGGCAAATAAACCAAAAGCCATGACTCCAAGGACTTGAATGATAGTGTTATCTAAAGGCTGATGACGTAGGTTGACTAAATGCATCAGTCCAAATAAAATACTCGAAATAAACAAGGGGGCAATAATTTTATTCTTAGAGTTTCTAACTAAAAGTCCAAAAATCAAACCCCGAAAGGTTAATTCTTCAGCTAGACCAATTAATAAAGTGGCGCAGATAGCTAGAAAAATGTAGGAGGTAGGTGCGTTTTTACTTAGAGCAGTGACTAATCCAGCAACAAACATTAATAGCGGAATCACCAACATTCCTAAGGATTTTTTCCAGTTATATGCTTTAAAAAGAAGCTTTTGATGCCAGAAAAAATGATTAAGCAAAAGTAAAATTAAAATAATTGGAATTTCTTGGACAATGATGGAAGTAAGTGAGGCAAATAGTCCAAGACTACGCAACCAATTGATGATTCCAAAAACTTCAAGAATGGGGTTGAGTCCTAAAAGGTAGATGAGCCAAATAGCAAAAACACTAATGACACTAATATATTTTTTCATAGAAAATCCTCTTTTGATATTAAAAAATTTGTCAACGAGTGTTATTGAAAAAACTTTGACATTTCTTGCATAATATTGCATTTATGTTTTGATTATAGTTTTTAATTTTCTTATTGTCAATTAGAAACGAAGGATTAGCTGACAATTAATTATGACGTAAAATAAAAAATACTGACAGAGTTATCGGTATTTTAAAAGAGGCAAATTGAAAACAAAAACACTGACAGATAATAGTTCTTCAGCGGATGAATAGGCTCATCTTTGGAAAACTTCTGTCAGTGATTTATTAATTACAACAGTCGTGTTTTGTCTCTGTTTTTTTATTTGTCGAAGCTTGATTAGACGTGGGCAGAGCTGCGGCTCCTTTAACTGGACAAGTGTTAACATTACAGTCTTCACATGCCCCTTTACTGCGAACAGTTTTAAAGATGGCAAATCCAGTAATGATGAGAATGATTGCCAAGATAACGATACTAGCTAAGTTCATAGGAAACATCCTTTCCCTTTCTGAAAATAAAATATAAACCAACCAACAATACAAGCAGAGCGACTAAACTAAGGACATCAAAGTTTTGTGAGCTGAAAAAACTGCCTAATTGGTAAATGATGAAACTCATACTATAAGCGACTAATGTTTGGAAACCAACGGCACGTAAAGTCCATCGGACATCTCCCATTTCTTTATAAATGGTTGAAATTGCAGCGACACAAGGCGCACAAAGGAGATTGAAAACCAATAAAGAATAAGCAGAAAGAGGAGTATAAGTTGCTTGAACAGCCGACCAAAGTTGATGACTGTCGCTAGAATTATGAGCGAAAAGCACACCCATTGTTCCGACAATCGTTTCTTTAGCGATTAATCCCGTAATCGTCGCAACTGTCGCACGCCATTCTCCAAAACCAAGTGGAGCAAAGACGACTGCAACAACTTTACCAATATCAGCAAGAATAGACTGACCAGCATCAACATGGGCTAATGTCCAATTATAATTAGAAGTGAACCAAATCAAAACATTCATCGCAAAAATGATCGTACCGGCCCGCTTCACAAAAGAAAAAGCACGGTCAAAAGCATATTTTAAAACGGTCAGTGCATAAGGTAAGTGATAAGTAGGAAGTTCCATAATAAAAGCTGAGGTATCTCCAGAAAACATTCGCGTTTTTTTCAAAATAATACCAGAGAGAATAATCATGGACATTCCTAGGAAATAAGCACTTGGAGCGACCCAAGAAGCATGGGGGAAGAAGGCACCAGAAACCAAGGCGATGATTGGTAATTTTGCAGAACAAGGCATGAAAGTTGTGACCATAATCGTAATTTTTCGGTCCCGTTCTTGTTCAATGGTTCTCGTTGCCATAATTCCGGGTACACCACAGCCAGAAGCGATGAGCATCGGTATAAAAGACTTACCCGAAAGCCCAAATCTTCTAAAGATACGGTCCATGACAAAGGCCACCCGAGCCATATATCCAGAATCTTCAAGGATTCCTAAAAGTAAAAAGAGGACAAAAATTTGAGGAACGAAACCTAAAATTGCACCAATCCCTGCAACTACACCATTCAAAACTAAATCTTGAACCCAAGGAGTGACCGCTAAAGCATTCATTCCATTGGCAATCAAGTCAGGAAGCCACTGACCAAAAAAGACATCATTAAGCCAATCAGTTGCCGCTGTTCCGACAGTTTGAATGGAAATAAAGTAAACTAGCCACATGATAAAAACAAAGATAGGAAGTCCCAACCATTTGTGAGTGATGATTTGGTCGATTCGGTCTGTCAGATTGACTTTGCCTGTTTCAGTTTGGCTGACAGAAAGCTGAACAAAGTGACCGATTAAGTCGTAGCGTTCATTGACAATAATGGACTCTCGATCATCAGTCATTAATTTTTCAGTGATACTGACAATTTCCTCAACTTCATCTAGTTGTTCTGCTGATAATTTTGTCAGTAAAAGTTGGTCTCCTTCAAAAACTTTAATTTGTTCAAAGCGATTTGTAAAACCAGTGACTTTGCTAATTTCTGACAAGGCTCCTTCAAGACGATGGTCATAATCTAAAGGTTGAACTTCAGGACTTCTGAGTGCTGCTTTAACGACCTCATCTAAACCTTTGTTTTTAATAGCTGAGGTTGTAATGACAGGAATACCAAGACTGTAAGAAAGTTTTTCGAGGTCAATTTTCTTTCCCTGATTTTCTAATAAATCGCTCATATTGAGCGCGAGTACCATAGGAATTCCAAATTCCATCAACTGTAAAGTTAAGTAGAGAGAACGTTCCAGATTGGTTGAATCAACGATATTAATTAGAGCATCAGGTGGGGTTTTGACCAAAAAATCTCTGGCGACTTGCTCATCAAGCGAGTAAGGAGAGAGGGAGTAGAGACCCGGTAAATCTTGAATACAAACATTTTTATCTTTTCGGTAGATTCCAGATTTTTTTTCAACCGTGACGCCCGGCCAATTTCCTACTTGCTGGTTGGAACCAGTTAAAAGATTAAAAATGCTAGTTTTTCCACTATTTGGATTTCCGAGTAGAGCAATTATTTTCATATTATTGTAATTTCTTATTAAGGGCTGTTATCATTTACTAAAGATGTACTTTAAAGAAAGATGTTATTAGTAAAATTAACGTGAAATAGATTGAGTTGAAGATTATTGTTCGAGAACAACTTTGATTTTTTCGGCATCTGTCTTTCTCAAAGAAAGAGCGTATCCGCGAAGTCGAAGTTCAAGTGGGTCACCAAGCGGGGCTAATTTTTGCAGATGTACGCTTGTTCCTCGGGTAATTCCCATATCCATTAAACGTCGGCGTATATCAGAAGTGGCGTCTATCATACGGACAGTACCCGTTTGGCCAACTTGCAAATGAGCTAAGCCAATAATTTCTTCGCTAGAACGTTCTTCTTTAACGAAAATTTGTTCTAAAAAAGAAGAACTTAATGCTAAACGCATCTCGTCAATTTTGATGATTGAATTTTCACCATCAGTAGAAATAAGTGTAATTTTTTTATCGGATATCAGGCCTAAATCACGTAATTTACTTTGATTTTTGCCAATAACTTTATGAATATAGTAAATTTGCCCAATATGGGTATTGTTAAGAGTTTTCATTTTACCTCCTGGGATCAAATGATTACAGAAAATGTCAAGTACATTTTACATTTATGATTATATCAAAATTTAAAGTACGATACAATAATTTTCTGAAAAGTAACATTATATTTTAGAGTTTAAAAAAGGAAAGAAGGATGGATTTATAAGTGATTTCAATGGAAATAAGCCTATTTTTTTGATATTATGTAGCTTACTCAAAGAGTGATTTTGATTTTTATAGGGTTTGATTGCGCTGAAAAACTCAGCAGTGTAAACTATTTGTCAACTTAGTTTACACCAATGTCAAAAGGGTTGACAATCAATAATTACTTACAAGAAAGGAAAGTTAATGAAAAAAGAAGAACTTAAAAAGAAATTGAGTCCGCTTGCTTATCGTGTTACTCAAGAAAATGGAACAGAAGCCCCTTTCACTAATGAGTTTGATGATTTCTTTGAAAAAGGCTTGTATGTTGATATTGTCAGTGGAGAACCACTGTTTACAAGTCTTGATAAATATCAATCTGGATGTGGCTGGCCGGCCTTTACACAACCAATTGACAAAAAAGTGGTCAAAGAAAAACGAGATAAGTCTCTTTTTATGGAGCGTACAGAAGTTCGTTCTAGTAATGCTGACAGCCACTTGGGTCACGTTTTTACTGATGGACCTTTAGATAAAGGGGGCTTACGTTACTGTATCAATTCTGCAGCTTTGCGTTTTATCCCCTTTGACCAATTAGAATCAGAAGGATACGGAGATTATATAAAATATTTTTCATAATTCCGCTGATTAAATAAAAAAGTTACTGACAGAAACTCAAAACAACGAAAAGTATTTTGTCAGTAACTTTTTATAAGCAAAAGAAAAATTCTGATGTTTGACATCAGAATTTTTGTTATTTTATATTTTATTCAACTGAGAAGAGATATGGATAGACAGGTTGTTTTCCATCATGGATTTCAACTTCAATCTCAGGATATTTTTTCTCAAGTTCTTTCGCAATTTTTTCAGCGTTGGCTTTTTTGCCTTCTTCACCAATATAAATTGCTACAATCTCACTATCTTCATCAATCATTTGATCGAAGACAGCAAAGATAGCATCATTCATTTTTCTAGTTGACACAACAATTTTGTTATTCAACATTCCAAGTGTATCTTTTTTATGAATTTCAATGCCATCGACATTTGTATCACGGATTGCTGTTGTAACCGAACCAGATTGAACATCTGAAAGGGCACTGGTCATGGCCACTTTATTTTCTTCAATTGAACGTGTTGGGTCAAAACTCAACAATGCTGTAAATCCTTGAGGGACTGTTGCAGATTCAATCACTTCAACAGGAATTTCAGCAACTTCGGCAGCAGATTTTGCGGCCATGAAGATGTTTTTATTATTTGGTAAAATGATTACTTTTTCTGCATTAACAGCTTCAATGGCAGTCAAGATATCTTCGGTTGATGGATTCATTGTTTGACCACCTGAAACAACGTGATTAACACCCATTTCACGGAAAATATCAGCCAAACCTTCACCAGCAGCGATAGCAATCAAGCCCCAGTCTTTTTTAGAAGTAGAAGTTGAAACATTTGTTGATTTCGCTTCTTTTTCAGCCACGCCTTCGTTTTGGAGACGCATGTTATCGACTTTGACTTTTACAAGACGTCCGTATTTAAGGCCTTCTTGCATAACTAAACCAGGATCTTCTGTATGAACGTGGACTTTAACGACTTCCTCATCATCAACAACAAGAAGTGAATTCCCAATTCCTGCAAGATAAGTTTGGAAGTTATCATGGTCATAACTTTCACGGGAAGTTGGACCTTTGCCTAATTCAACCATGATTTCTGTACAGTAACCATATTTAATATCTGCTGTTGAAGCGTTGGCGACACTTTCGTGTTCAACATTGACCATTCGGTCCATTGCCCCAAGTTCGGCAACAGGTGTTTCTGGTACGAATTCACCATTAAGAGCCATCAAAAAGCCTTCGTAAATATAAACGAGACCTTGACCACCAGAGTCAACAACCCCAACTTCTTTAAGAACAGGAAGCATATCAGGAGTCATTGCTAATGCTTTTTTGGCTCCTTCAAGTGCTGCTTCCATAATTTCCACAGCATCATCAGTTTCGTCAGTTTTACGTTTTGCTAATTCAGCAGCACCACGAGAAACGGTTAAAATTGTACCTTCAACAGGTTTCATAACGGCTTTGTAGGCCACTTCTACCCCGTTTTGAAGAGCAGCTGCAAGATGAATTCCGTCAATTTCTTCATAATCTTTAACATATTGAGCAAATCCACGGAAAAGTTGGCTTAAAATAACACCAGAATTCCCGCGAGCCCCCATAAGAAGTCCTTTTGAAAGAATTTGAGCAACTTCACCAACAGTTTCAGCTGGTTTAGAAGCGACATCTTTGGCACCGTTAGTAATGGTCATGCCCATGTTTGTTCCCGTGTCTCCATCTGGAACAGGGAAAACATTAAGCGAGTTAACGTATTCGGCTTGTTCATTCAAGCGGCTTGCCGCTGCTTGAACCATTTCTTGAAATTTACTTGAATTGATATTTGACACTAATCCTCAACCACCTTCACATTTTGTACATAGACGTTTACGCTACTGGCTGTGATGCCAAGTTGATTTTCGAGATTGAAGCGAACACGTTCTTGAATATTTTTTGCAACTTCGCTGATTTTTACACCATAAGAAATGACAACATAAACATCAATAGAAGTTTCATTGTCAGCCGTTGTAACGACAACTCCTTTAGAGTAATTTTCTTGACGCAAAACGCTGCGTACATTATCTTTAACAGCAGATTTGCTGGTCATACCGACAACGCCAAAAATTTCAGTTGTAGAAGCACCTACAACTGTTGCAATGACTTCGGTAGCAATATCGACATTCCCATGTTGGTTGTTGATAATAACACTCATTTTCATAGCTGTACCGTCGTCAATATATTTACAAAACTTGTAAATAAATAAAAATTGACTGACAAACGGCACTTTCCTCCATATTATTTAAATATCATTACTCATTTTATCATACTTTTATAAAATAAAACAGCTCTTATGAACTGCTTTTTGAAATTTATCATTTGTCAGCGCTGACAGAATTTAGTAGTGACGATTTTATTTAATGATAAAGCTGTCAGTAAATAAAAAAACCCCATCAGATGACAGGATATTTTTGTGTTTTGCAAAAAACAAAAATTATACGCGTTCTACGCCTGCTGGCAATTTCTTCAAAGCTTTAGCTGAAGCCCAGACAGTTTTGAGTTCACCGTTTTCAAGAATTGTAACTTTTTGAAGATTTGGTTTAACTACACGTTTAGTTTGATTCATCGCGTGTGAACGGTTGTTACTTGAAACAGTCTTACGACCAGTAAAATAACATTCTTTAGACATGATATTTACCTCCAATTAGATTTTTATGTGCTTAAAAACAACATACTTGTTGATTATAACATTTTTCAAATAAAAAAATCAAGCTTTTGTCCATTTTTTGCTGTTTTTTTTCGGGCTTTCTGATAAAATGAGGTTATGGAAAATTTAATCGAAGAACTCACTGCTAAAAATAAAGAATACATTCATTCGGTAACGAAACAGTTGATTTTGGTTGGAAAATCAGATGAAGAAGTAAAAGAAATTTTGAATGATATTCTTCCACAGATTATTGAAGGTCAAAAATCAGGAATTATTGCTCGTAAGTTATTGGGTGCACCGACTGAATTTGTTTCTCAATATCAACCTAAAGTCGCTGACAGACCTGTCAGTGAAAAAAATGAAAATCCAGTTTTGATGTGGCTTGATAGTAGCTTACTCTTTTTAGGATTTATTTCTCTTTTAAATGGAGTAACCGCACTTATTACTTCTAAAGCACCAGTTTATGGATTGATTACAACAATTCTTTCAGCTGCAGTTGCTGGACTTGTGATGTACATGATGTATCGTTACTTTTACCGTCCTAAAGCTGACAACAGCCGTAGAAGTTGGAACTGGAAAGGTTTTGCAGCAACGACTCTTTCAGTACTCCTTTGGATTGCAGTAACGATTTTCTCTGGACTTCTACCACCTTCAATCAATTTACAACTTCCTGCAGTAGCCTTGGTTATTGTTGGGGCTGTGGCTTTCGGAGTACGTTGGCTCTTGAAACGTCAATTTAACATCCAATCAGCTTTGGTAGCTCAACCAAGAAGATAAGATATGCCAGTCTCTATTTATTTAGAGACTTTTCTTATTTAATAGGTAAAATCTTGTCATTATTGTTTAATAAAAGACCTAGAAATGCTTATTTATCAACCTTTTAAGCGCGAAATAGCCATAGAAGGTTGTGTATTGAGAAAGTTTTTGTGTTATAATGTATATTGATTAATTATGATTATGGAGGTCCTTTCATGAAAGGGATTATTTTAGCGGGAGGGTCTGGAACACGACTTTACCCACTGACACGTGCTGCGTCAAAACAACTGATGCCTATCTATGATAAACCAATGATTTATTATCCATTGTCAACTTTGATGTTGGCTGGAATTAAAGATATTTTGATTATTTCGACACCCACAGATACGCCACGTTTTAAAGAGCTCTTGCAAGATGGTTCAGAATTTGGTATCAATCTTCAATATGCTGTTCAACCTTCACCAGATGGATTGGCTCAAGCCTTTATTATTGGAGAAGACTTTATCGGTGACGATTCAGTTGCGCTGATTTTGGGAGATAACATTTATCACGGTCCTGGAATGTCTAAAATGCTTCAAAATGCAGCTGCAAAAGAAAAAGGTGCCACTGTTTTTGGATATCATGTTCCAGACCCAGAACGTTTTGGTGTTGTTGAGTTTGATAAAAATATGAATGCTGTTTCTATTGAAGAAAAACCAGAAGAACCTAAATCAAATTACGCGGTTACTGGTTTATATTTCTATGATAACGATGTCATTGAAATTGCCAAAAATATTGAACCTTCACCTCGTGGTGAACTTGAAATTACTGATGTGAATAAAGCTTATCTTGAACGGGGCGATTTGTCAGTTGAATTGATGGGACGTGGTTTTGCTTGGTTGGATACAGGAACACACGAATCTCTTCTTGAAGCTGCACAATATATTGAAACAGTTCAACGGATGCAAAATATGCAAGTGGCAAACTTGGAAGAAATTGCTTATCGCATGGGATATATCACAGAAGAGGATGTTTTTGAATTGGCACAGCCACTCAAGAAAAATGAGTATGGTCAATACTTACTTCGTTTGATTGGGAAAGACTAAAAAGTCATTATTAAAGTAAAGTTGTCAAAGTATAAGAGGACAATCAATGCTAAAAAATATTTGGGAATGGTTTTTATGGTTTACTGGTGTGACTGATGCAGGTTGGTCGGCGTGGTGGGGCGGATTTTTCAGCTGTCTGCCACTTTTTGGTGTTTTCGCTGTTGTTTGGCGAAGACTAAAATGCCATGCACCAGGCTGTCATCGGATTGGACTTCATCGTACGGCTGATGGACTTTATGTTCTTTGTCGAAAACATCATCCAGATGTACCTAATAACTTAACGCTCGAACACATTCAAAAATCACACATAAATGCAAAAGCAAAAAAGATGAGTGACGAATGAAGTTAGTATTGTTCTTTAACAAACTTTGAAAATAATGATTAGAAAGAAAAAAATGACTGATAAATTTTTTGAAAAAACATTGGCTGCACGTGAAATCAGCCAAATTCCAGGAATGTTAGAATTTGATATTCCGGTTCACGGTGATAACCGTGGTTGGTTTAAAGAAAATTTCCAAAAAGAAAAAATGATGCCCCTTGGCTTTCCGGAAAGTTTCTTTGCAGAAGAAAAATTACAAAATAATGTAAGTTTCTCTCGTAAAAATGTTTTGCGTGGACTTCATGCCGAACCTTGGGATAAGTATATTTCTGTTGCTGATGGTGGCTCTGTTTTGGGCGCATGGGTTGATTTACGTGAAGGCGAAAATTTTGGTCATGTTTACCAAACAGTCATTGATGCAAGTAAAGGAATTTTTGTTCCACGCGGCGTGGCTAACGGGTTTCAAGTTTTATCTGATACAGTTTCTTATAGCTATTTAGTTAATGATTACTGGGCACTTGAACTTAAACCTAAGTATGCTTTTGTGAATTATGCTGACCCAACTTTGGGAATCAAGTGGGAAGATGTTGAAAATGCTGAAGTTTCTGAAGCTGATAAAAATCACCCACTCTTGAAAGATGTAAAAGCTTTAAAGGCTGCTGAACTCTAATGTTTGCTTTACATTTACGAACTAAAAAACGTTTAGAATTTTGGCAAGTTGAAAAAAATACTGACAGGCCGAAATGGGCTGAGCAGGCATTTACTGACGGAGGCTTTTCTTGGAATGATAAATCGCTGTCAGTAAAAAATGTTGGTGGTTTGCTTAAAATGACTGTTCCTATTGGTGACTATTTAGTCTTCAATGGAAAATATTTAAAAGCTGTGCCAAAAGCAAAATTTGTCAGAGAATATCGAGTAGATTAATTTTCAAGATTTGCTAATATATTATCAAAAAGGAAATAACATGACTGAATTTAAAAATATCGTTGTGACAGGTGGAGCGGGATTTATTGGCTCAAACTTTGTACACTATGTTTATAACAATCATCCAGATGTGCATATCACAGTGTTGGATAAATTAACTTATGCAGGGAATGTCAACAACATTAATATGTTGTTTGACAGCGGACGTGTCGAACTTGTGGTGGGTGACATTGCAGACCCTGAAATTGTTGATCAAGTGGCTTCTAAAGCGGATGCAATTGTTCACTATGCGGCTGAATCTCATAATGATAATTCACTTAAGTCTCAAGATGAATTTATCCAAACTAACTTTATTGGAACTTATACTTTGATTCAAGCGGCTCGTAAATACGATTTACGTTTCCACCATGTTTCTACTGACGAAGTTTATGGTGATTTGCCTTATCGTGAAGATTTGCCAGGTCATGGCGAAGGTGAAGGTGAAAAATTTACTGACAAAACACCTTACAATCCATCAAGCCCTTACTCTTCAACAAAAGCGGCTTCTGATTTGATTGTTCGCGCTTGGGTGCGTTCATTTGGACTTAAAGCAACGATTTCAAATTGTTCAAATAACTATGGACCTTTCCAACACATCGAAAAATTTATTCCTCGTCAAATTACTAACATTCTTTCAGGAATTAAACCAAAACTTTATGGTGATGGTAAAAACGTGCGTGACTGGATTCATACAGAAGACCATTCATCAGGTGTTTGGGCAATTTTGACTAAAGGTCAGATGGGTGAAACTTACCTCATCGGTGCTGATGGCGAAAAAAATAACAAAGAAGTGCTTGAAGATATCTTGACTCGTATGGGCAAAGATAAGGACGATTATGACCGTGTAACTGACCGTGCTGGCCATGACCTTCGTTATGCGATTGACAATAGCAAATTGCGTACAGAACTTGGTTGGACTCCAAAACATACTGACTTTGAATCTGGTTTGCAAGCAACAATCGACTGGTATCGTGAAAACGAAAACTGGTGGAAAGCCGAAAAAGATGCTGTTGAAGCAAAATATGCTGAAACACAAAAAGTAATTAAAAATTGAAAAAAATAAGTTTATTCATTATATTAGCAATAGTGGGATTTGTACTGTTTTTCTTGAATCCGGTAATTGCGTTAATATTAGTGATTTTAGGATTACTTGTCTTACGCAAGTTTTGATATAAGTAGGAGTGCTTGTGGAGAGAAATAAAAGAAAACATTTATTGAAAAGATTCTTTGGCTATAAAGTACCCGCATGGTTTTTGATAATTCTTTTTTTGGGCTTTACTCTATTTTATTTTTTAGGTCGGAGCCATGCTCTACGGTCTGAGGATAAAAAAGTTTTTTCGATGGTGAAATATATCAAAGAAGTCAATGAACAAGTTTTTCTTAATGTTGGGATTCAAGAAGTCGAGACACAAACAAATAATACAAAAATTCCATGGACGAATATTGGGGTCCCATTAACTGAAAAAAAGGCATTGATTATCTTAAATTATGATGCGAAGTTGGGAATAAAAAACGCTGTAAAAATAGAGTCTACAGGAGTAAAAAGCTATCATATCGAAATACCTAAGTATGAAATAATTGGGATATCCTTAGACGCGAAAAAACCTTATGAGCTTTATGATTCTACGGGAGAATTATTGAGTTCATCAACTGCTGATATTGATACGGGGAAGCTCGTAACACAATCTTTAACAGATTCTAAACAAAAGAAGTATCTGAAGCAATATGGTTCTCAGATAGAGAACTCAGCCAAAAGTTATTATAAATCCTTGTTCAAGTCTATAGATTCAAAAATAAAATTAACTTTTACATTTGACCGTTAGATTGTAAAACTTTGGCAAAAATAAAATGATACTAGTAAAAGGAAGAAATAATGATTTTAATAACAGGTGGAAATGGTCAGCTTGGAACAGAGTTGCGTCATTTACTTGACGAACGTGGCATGGTTTACACCGCTACAGATGCCAAAGAACTTGATATCACTGATAAAGTTGCGGTTGATACATTCTTTGACAAAAACAAACCTGAACTTGTTTATCACTGCGCAGCTTATACAGCTGTTGATAAAGCCGAAGATGAAGGTCGCGAGCTTGATGAAAAAATCAATGTCGATGGGACTAAAAATGTAGCCGAAGCGGCAGCACGTGTCGGGGCGACACTCGTTTATATTTCAACAGACTATGTTTTTGGTGGGACTTTGCCAATTGGTCAAGAATGGCCAGTTGATGCACCAAAAGCGCCTGAATCTGAATATGGACGGACAAAACACCTTGGTGAAGAAGCTGTTGTTGCCTCTGGTGTAAAACATTATATCGTTCGTACTGCTTGGGTTTTTGGGTCTTATGGGCCAAACTTTGTCTTTACAATGCAAAATTTGGCGACTCGTTTTCCTGAATTGACCGTTGTTAATGACCAACATGGTCGTCCAACATGGACACGTACGCTTGCTGAATTTATGGTTTATTTAGTTAATGAAAAAGCTGACTTTGGTTTTTATCATTTAACAAATGATGCTGCACCTGGCGAAGACGTGACTTGGTTTGATTTTGCCAAAGAAATTTTGAAAGATACAGATGTGCTTGTTAAGCCTGTAGATTCTAGTAAATTCCCAGCAAAAGCCAAACGTCCATTTAATTCAACAATGAGTCTTGAAAAAGCAAAAGCGACAGGTTTTGTCATTCCTACATGGCAAGATGCTTTAGCAAGTATGCTTGAAAAAGGCGATTTACGTGAAAATAAAGATGGGCTAAAAGGCGAGATTAGTAAAAAATAATGACTTTGTCATTAAATATAAAGTAATTGAAAATTCTGTCAGCGACCTGCAAAAGCTCGTCAGTACTGACAGAATTCTCATTTTGAGAGGCTGAAATACTCACTAAATAAATTTTAGTGAGTAAAAGGAACAACATGAAAAAACACGTTTTTATCATTGGTAGCCGTGGCTTACCAGCGAAATATGGAGGGTTTGAGACATTTGTTGAAGAACTCGTCAAACATCAAAATAATAAAAATATAAAATATCATGTAGCTTGTCAAAGTGAGAATTCAGACATGGCACTACCTGGTGAACATTTTGATTATCTTGGAGCAGACTGTTTTGTTATTAAGGTACCCAAAATTGGACCAGCTCGCGTGATTGCTTATGATATTTTAGCTATTAATGCGGCGCTTAAATATTGTAAAAAAGAAAAAATTGAAGCACCGATTTTTTATATTCTTGGAAATACGGCAGGTGGTTTTATTGGATATTATGCCAATAAAATTCACAAACTTGGCGGGAAATTGTTCGTTAACCCTGACGGATTAGAGTGGAAAAGAACAAAATGGGCGGCCCCAGTGCGTTCTTATCTGAAATTTGCTGAGAAAAAAATGGTGCGTTATGCGGATTTGATTATTTCGGATAACACAGGAATTAAAGAATATCTCACTAGCGAATACGGGCAAGTTAAGTCTGAAGTAATTGCTTATGGGACAGAAAAATTCAAGTCAGATTTGACAGAATCGGAAACTCTGGTAAAATATAGAGTTAATGATTATTATCTGATTGTTGGGCGTTTTGTGCCAGAAAATAATTATGAAACTTTGATCAAAGCTTTCATGCAAAGCAAAACGACGCGTGACCTTGTGATTATTACAAATCATGAAGGAAATGCCTACTTTGAAGAATTACGTGAAAAAACACAATTTGATAAAGATTCCCGTATTAAATTTGTCGGAACGGTCTATGACCAAAATGAATTAAGATATATACGTGAACAAGCATTTGCTTATTTACACGGTCATGAAGTTGGGGGGACAAACCCTGGATTGCTTGAAGCCATGTGGTCAACAGCTGTCAATGTTGTTTTGGGAGTGAATTTTAACCGAACAACAGCGGGTGATTCTGTCATTTATTTTGATAAAGAAAATTTACTGACCACTCTGTCGGAAGTTGAAAATTTGACAGGAGATGAACGACAAAGATTACAAAACAAAGCTCATGAAATCATCGAAGAAAAATATACATGGGAACACATTTGTGACCAATACGAGGAACTTTTCTTTCCTAATTCTACCGATAAGACTGAGTCTGAAACGAAAATGGAGAACCTAGCCAGAGGCGGAGATGAGAGTTAATATATTAATGTCAACCTACAACGGCGAAAAGTTCGTCGCTGAGCAGATTGAAAGTATTCAAAAACAAACATATACTGATTGGAATTTAATAATTCGTGATGACGGTTCAAAAGATGGAACTTGCGAAATTATTGAAAACTTTATTAATAATGACAGCCGAATCAAACTGATTCGAGCGGAAAATGTTGGGGTCATTAAATCTTTTCATGAACTCGTAATAAATAATAATGATGCTGATTTCTATTTTTTTGCTGACCAAGATGATTATTGGTTGCCAGAAAAACTGACAATAATGTTAGAAGAAGCTAAGAAGCACGATAATACAATTCCAGTCATGTATTACACAGATTTGAAAGTGACGGATAAAGATTTAAATGTCACATCAGAATCAATGATTCGTAGTCAATCTGACCATGCCAATACAAGCCTTGTCCAAGAACTGACAGAAAATACGGTCACCGGTGGTGCGAGTATGATTAATCATGAACTTGCAAAGCTTTGGCAAACAACGAATGATATTATCATGCACGATTGGTATTTAGCAATTGTTGCCACTGCTTTAGGTGAGCTGGTTTACATTGATCAGCCGACACACCTTTATCGTCAGCATGATTCTAATGTTTTGGGAGCAAGGACGCTTTCAAAACGGATAAAAAAATGGTTACATCCTAACCAATGGTTTGAAAAATATTGGTGGCTTATTACAGCCAGTCAAAAACAAGCTCAAAAATTACTGACAGAAAACCTGTCAGTAATTTCAGAAACTGATAAAGCGCTGGTGTGCGCCTATGTTAATATTTTAAAACAACCAAAAGCAAAGCGCCGTCAAATTCTTAAACAGTATGATTTACGTAAAAATAAATATTATCATACAAGAATCTTTCGCACGCTTATCATCACAAAATTTGCATACAAAGGAAAAAATAAATGAATTTCTTCAGCCGTAGAAATCAAATTCTACTTAAAGAACTTGTGAAAACTGATTTTAAACTAAGATATCAAGGTTCTGTTATTGGATACTTGTGGTCAGTTTTGAAACCGATTTTACTTTTTGTAATTATGTATTTGGTTTTTGTACGTTTTATGAGATTTGGAGCGGATACTCCTCACTTTGCGGTCGCGCTTCTCTTGGGGATCACTGTTTGGAATTTCTTTGGTGAAGCGACAAATGTTGGGATGTTATCTATTGTTAGTAGAGTCGATTTGTTAAGAAAAGTTAACTTTTCGAAACCTGTCATTATCTTCTCAGTGGTTATAAACGCTTTGATTAATCTTATTATTTCTCTTATTGTTGTTTTGGGATTTGCAATTATCAATGGTGTTTCTTTTAGTTGGAATGTCATTTTTGTTATTCCATTACTGATTGAGTTGATTTTATTTACCACAGGTCTATCCTTTATTCTATCAACCCTATTCGTGTATTTTCGTGATTTAGGCCCAATTTGGGAAGTGATTATGCAAGCTGGTTTCTATGGAACTCCAATCATCTATCCAGTTACACAAATTTCTACGCATCATCTATTTGTTGCAAAAATTCTCATGCTTAATCCAATGGCTCAAATCATACAAGATTTACGTTATATCTTAACTTTTAGTAATAATACGAATCCAACGCTTTGGCAACTTTGGGATCATTCTTGGATTATTATCCTCCCATATCTTATACCAGTTTTCGTTTTCGTTTTTGGCTATTGGTTTTTCATGAAGCATGCAAATAAGTTTGCTGAAATTATTTAATAAGGAGTTAAAAAAATGTCTGAAATTGCAGTAAAAATAGATCATGTCAGTAAGTATTTTCGACTCCCAACTGAAAGTTCAACAAGTCTTCGCACAACGATAATCAATCGACTTCGTGGGGTTAAGGGTTATAAAGAACAACATGTATTAAAAGACATAAATTTTGAAGTAGAAAAAGGAGATTTCTTTGGTATTGTGGGACGGAATGGTTCTGGGAAATCAACGCTTTTAAAGATTATTTCACAAATTTACACACCAGAAAAAGGACAGGTGACTGTTAATGGAAAACTTGTCAGTTTTATTGAACTTGGTGTTGGTTTTAATCCAGAACTTACAGGCCGTGAAAATGTATTCCTTAATGGTGCTATGCTAGGTTTTTCCCCAGAAGAGATAGGGGAGATGTATGATGAAATTGTTGAGTTTGCCGAACTCAGTGAATTCATGAATCAAAAATTAAAAAATTATTCCAGTGGGATGCAAGTTCGACTGGCATTTTCAGTTGCCATCAAAGCCAAAGGTGATATCTTGGTCCTTGATGAGGTTCTGGCTGTTGGAGATGAAGCTTTCCAACGTAAATGTAATGAATTCTTTGTTGAAACTAAAAAAGATAAAGCAAAAACAGTTATTTTAGTAACACATGATATGAGTGCTGTTCAACGTTACTGTAATAAAGCCGTGTATATTTCTGATGGTTTTGCAGCTGAAAATACCGACGTACAACACGTAACAAATCTTTATTCTGCTGATAATTTAAAAGTGACACAGCATACTGAACATGACTCTTTAGCTGATAGAGTTTGGATAACGAGTGATTCTGAAACTTTATTAACAAAAGCAACAGATAAACTTTCTTTCACTGTACACTTTGAAGCGAATACCGAGGAAACTAAATTAGAAGAAAAACTCTATTTATCATATTTTCTTTACGATGCTACAAGAGGTGGAGCAGCTTATGAATCGCCAGCACAGGAAGTCAAAATTGGGGAAAGTCTATCCGCAGAAATACCTATGGCAAATTTTCATAATACAGAATTCCAACTTGGTGCAACACTACGTAAAGACCCATCAGATTGGGAAAATGATAATCCACTGTCACAAACAGAAGTGATAACCGCGACACAACCAGGAGATGATATTCGATTTATCTATCGTAATCCAGAAGATAAAGAAGCAGCTAGTCTACTGAAAACACTATAAAATAATAAAAGGAAAGGAGGTAAAGGGAGTGCCAAACAATTTTGAACGAGTGAAATATATCTTAACCAAAAATCCAAAGTTATTGATTAAAGTTCCAGGAAAAATTGGACGAAAGTTTCACAAACACTTTCATCCGATTGAAAGCTTGAAACTGCAAATAAATAAAAACAAACGCAAAAGAACTCGTCTATTAAATAACTATGAAAATCCTAAACGAGCACTTATTTATGTAGTCTATGAAAATCAGCCTCACTTACAATCTTATAAATTATTATTTTTAGAAGCACTTGCAAAGCTTTCTGATAAGGTTTTGATTGTTTTAAACAGTACTTTACCTGATAACGACATTAAAAATTTGGGAAAATACGGTCAGGTAATCAATAGAGAAAATATAGGCTATGATACGGCTGCATTTCGTCATGGCATCTTATTGTTAAAAAAAGAACTGAAGAACTTTGATGAACTACTTTTAGTAAACGACACAAATGTAGGTCCAATGACCGATTTATCCGCAGTTTTTAAAAAAATGTCAGCAAAAAAATTAGATTTTTGGGGAATATCGTATGGTGAAAAACAAGAAGATTTCACAGGCTTTAATCCCTATGGTGTAATTCTTGAACATCTTCAATCTTATTTTTTGGTAATTGAAAAAAACATGTTCCAAACTCCTGAATTTTTACAGTATTGGGAAAATTTATCTGACACAGATTCTCGGAATAAAGCAATTGGAAAACATGAAACAGTTTTCACTAGATATTTTTCAGATTTAGGCTTTATTCATGGTGCAGTTGCTGGAAATAATGAAGACTCTGCGATGTATATTCACCCGCTAACAATGCTTAAAGAGTTTGATGTTCCTCTTGTTAAGTATACAGCATTTTCAAATGATACAGATGACAAGTTTGCGTGGCAAGGATTAGAGCGAAAAACAGAAGTTCCTGATTTAATTAATTACATTAAGAATGAAACAAAGTTTCCAAATGAAATACTCGAAGAGGTAATTGACACCATTCAATGCACGCCTCATCCTGAACATATTTTAATAATAGATGGTGTTGAAAATCAAATTCCACAATGTACAAGATATCGAGTAACCAACAAAGCGGAGCAATTGCGAAGTTTTGGCTATGATGTTTGGACAGTGAATGCAAGCGACTTTCAAATGGGCTATGCGGAATACGCGAGTCAGATTATCATTTACCGTACTCCCTATAATGAACAATTTGAACAATTGATTAAGTTAGCGCATCAATATAATAAACCTATCTTCTATGACATTGATGATTTGGTCTACGACACAGTTTATACGAATCAACTTGAGTACACAAAAAACTTGAGTCCCCAAGAAAAAATGGCCTATGATCTAGGAGTAAGAAGCTATGGTAGATTGATGAATTTATGTGATGCTTTTATTACCTCAACAACTGATTTGAAAAAAGAGCTATCAAAATTAGGAAAACCGGTATACCTTAATCGAAATTTGGCAAGTCAAGAGCTCATTTCAATCAGTGAAAAAGCTGTAAAAAAGACTGTGAAAGATGATAAAAAAATAAAAATTGGATATTTTTCAGGCTCAATTACGCATAATGAAAACTTTGATTTGATTATGCCAGCGATTTTGCGTATTTTAAAAGAATTTCCGCAAACAGAGTTACATTTAGTTGGGCATCTGACAATACCTGATGAAATGAAAAATTACAAAAAACAACTTGTCATTCATGATTTTGTAGATTGGACTTCTTTGCCCTCTTTACTCGCAAGAATGGATATTAATCTTGCTCCATTAATCGATAGTGTTTTTAATAAAGCAAAATCTGAAATTAAATGGTTAGAAGCAGCTCTAGTTGGTGTTCCGACAATAGCGAGTGATATAGGAAGTTTTTCGGAATCTATAATGAATGACCAGACAGGAATTCTGGCAGCGGATGAGAGCTGGTATGAACAGTTAAAAGATTTAGTTAACAATAAAACTAAATTGAAAAATTTAGGTGATAATGCTAGAAGCAAAGTGATTACTGCCTATGAGACAATAAAACACAAGGATGAATTTATAGAGGTAATTAATGGCTAAGCTACAACGAATTAAAATTACTACCCTTTTTGTCAGTTTTTCATTATTTTTTGGCTTAATGGCTGCTATAATTATGCCAGTTGCATCTGTACCAGATGAAACTTATCATTTTAATATCAGTTTCAATAGTTTTTTGAGCAATGAAGCAATGGAAAAAAATTTGGCTAATACTCCATCTAAGCAGAAACTCTTAGAAGCAGAAGACTTATTTGCGATTCGTGACACCTCTCTTTCAGGTAAAGCAGATGATTTATTTAAACTTAGCTTTACACGTAAAGTGGAAGTTTTAGAGCATTCAGATTTTCGAATTAATTTTAGTAAAGAAAGTTTATTGCATCTTCCTCAAGCAATAGGAGTATTACTTGGATATTTGATTTATCCAAGTTATGGGGTAATGTTCTTTCTAGGAAGAATCTTCAACTTACTTTTTTATACAGCAATGATTTATATTGCAATAAAAAAAGCTGCATTTGGGAAGCTTCCAATGAGCGTTGTTGCTCTTTTTCCAATTAGCATCCAACAAGCAGCTTCACTCTCTTATGATACAACTCTTTTTGCGACAGTCTTTCTTGTGTTTTCATTAATGACCAATATTTGGGTTGGGAAATATAAAATTTCTTGGAGATGGGGAATTTACTTTCCTTTAATTTTATTAGGGATTTATCTAACAAAAAAATCTGCCTTAATATTGTTAGCTTTAATTTTGACCTTACCTACAACTTTCTTTGAAAATGAAAAAATTAGGACCCTGAGCCATCGTTTTTGGAATTTTTGGAATAAATATAAATGGTTGGTTTTGCTTGTATTAGTTTTAGGAAGTTTTGCAGTATTCCGTTTTCTTTTTCAATCTCATGGAGGCTTTCTGAGGTGGGCACACATCATGTTTAATACCTATTTTGCAACATGGATAAATACCAACTTAGATCCTATTGTTATATCAGGTATGGTGGGAGCCTTTAGCGCTTTCAGCTATCGATTACCAGAATGGCTGATCATTTTAACGTTTATAATTTTATCATGGCTGATGCTAAGTGATAAAAAAATTAAGTTGGATAATCGAGTAATATTTATTTCAAGCTGTATTTTTATTTTTAATATACTTCTTACTGGGACAATGATGTACCTGGGCTGGACGGGTGGGAAAGGAAATGTGAGTATTGGTGAGCAAGGCCGTTATTATACGCCGTTCTTAATTTTCTTACTCCCACTTTTCATGAAAATTTCTGAGAAAGTAAAAGTTGAAATAACTAGTTCATATCGAAAAATATTGGCTTTTGGGTTATGTTTTATGAATTTATCCCTATTTATTATATTAACGATAGTATTCTGGTTTTCAAAAGGTTAATTTATGAAAAATATATTATTTGTTTCTCCAACAGGTACGCTTGATAATGGAGCCGAAATTTCAATCTTTGAGTTACAAAAGGAGCTTAAATCACAGGGGTATAATATTATAAATGTTACCCAGAATTCGGGAGATAAACCCTATATTGAAGCATTCGAGAATGCTGGTATTAAAAATTATATGTTAAATGCGGTGAAATGGTGGTGGGAAGATGCACCAGGGCCTATACAAGGTACCGAACGGGAACTTTATCACTATTATCGTGAGCATCTTAACCGTATTCAAAAAATTGTTGAAGATGAAAAAGTTGATTTAATCGTTACAAATTCAGTAAACATGTTTCAAGGAGCATTAGTCGCAGCAATAAAAAATATTCCACATTTTTGGATTATTCATGAGTTTCCTGAGGGCGAATTTTCATATTATTTAGATAAACTAGATTTTATAAATGAATATTCAACTGAAATTTTTGTTGTTCAGGGACGCTTACTAGAAAAGCTACAGAAGTTAATACCGACTCGTGAAATTCATAGTTTTTATCCATTTACTCAAATTTCAGATGAAAAATTACGAGCAGGAGATAAGATTCGTCTTATTTCAGTGGGAAGATTAACAGAACGAAAGAATCAATTGGAATTAATTGAAGCATACCACAGATTGAATAATCCAGAAGTTGAATTATTGTTAATTGGAAATTTTGATAAAGATTATAAAGAAAAAGTTATTAGTTTTATTAAAAAAAATAAAATAAAAAATGTCACACTTGCTGGACCGAAAGATAAACCATGGTCAGTAGTCACAGACAAAGATATTTTTATCGGCCCATCAAAAATGGAAACCTTCGGTTTGGTTTATGTGGAGGCTTTATTACATGGGATTCCAAGCATCGTCTCAAGTAATCCGGGCCATCAGTCAGCTCATGATATTTTTGGGTTTGGGCAATTTTACGAGACTGGAAACGTGGATCAACTCACAAATTTAATTTCTGACCATTTACGAGATTTTGATATAGAAAAACAAAAGTCTTTATCTGTGCTTAAAGAACTTAGAGGTATTTATTCAGTTGAAAACGCTTATCAAGAAGTTATTAAGTTTTTAGAGTTAGATTTTGAATTAAATACAAAAAGTATTAGGCACTTAGAAAAAATACTGACCACTAATGATAATAATTCTGAGAGTTTGATAGCACGAGTGAAGCATAGAGTTAAAGATGCACTCATCAAAATGAGGATATTACGATGAATCTGACAATTTGTCTGGTAGCATATAGTAAAAAATTTACTGAGACAGTTAGTTATAAAAGATTAACTGATATGAAAGTTTCGATTAAAAAATCTCTAAATATCATTATCTTTGATAATGGACAGGTTGATTTTTCAAGTGAAAAAATTCCAAATGATTTTTCTTCCATTCTATATTATTATAATCCAGATAATACTGAACGTGGAACTCGAATAGCTTATCAATATGCGCTAATGGAAACAAAAGATGAGTGGTTTATGCTGCTGGATGATGATACAATGATTACTGAAGAATACATTGGTAAGGTAATTAAAGAATTAACTCATCCTACGATTGATGCAATTTGTCCACAAATTTTTGATCAAGAAATCCAAATATCACCCACATCTAGCGAAACAATCAAAAACTTAAAGCATCCAAAAAATTCTGGTATCTATAATGAAGATATTACGGGTATTTCTAGTGGCCTTGTTTTATCAAGATACTTTATGTTGAAAATAGGAGGATTTACTAAAGAATTCCCTCTTGATTATTTAGACCATTGGATTTTTTGGCAGCTCAGAAAACATCATCAAGTGATTAAAGTGATGGATGAAAAAATTTGTCATCAGCTATCAGTACAACGTTTGGAAGAATTGTCAAAATCAAGATTTGTTAAAATTTTTACAGCAGAATACTACTACTATAAAAGTTATCAACCTGAGCATCTCTACTCAATTAGAAAGAAATATGTTAGAATGATAGTTAAAGGTTGGCTTAAAAGGGATACTTTTCCTGGAAAAGCACTCACAAAAATAATACTAGGAAAGAAATAAAATGGTAGAACCGAAAATATTATTAATTATACCAGCTTATAATGAATCCGAGGGAATTGCGCAAGTTGTTCAAAAGGTCGAGCAATATCGCAGAAAATCAAAATATATAATTGATTATATTGTTATCAATGATGGTTCTACGGACAATGAAGAAGAGGTGCTTAGAAAAAATAAAATTAATCATATCGAATTAATTCAAAATCTAGGTATCGGAGGAGCAGTACAAACAGGTTATAAATACGCATTGGAAAAAGGATATGATGTTGCTATTCAGTATGATGGGGATGGACAACATGATATTGAAAGTCTTCCATGTTTAATTGAACCACTTTTGAATGGAGAGACCGATTTTACAGTGGGTTCGCGTTTCCTCGAGGATAGCAACTCAGAATTTCAATCATCAACTACGAGACAAATAGGAATTAGAATTTTATCAGCTTTAATATACATGACTTCAAAAATTAGAATAAAGGACGTTACGAGTGGATATCGAGCCGCTAATAAAAAAGTTATTTCACAATTCGTTGGCCGTTATCCAAGCCAATATCCGGAACCTGAAAGTTACATGCATTTGTTTGCAAAGAATATCCGTGTGAAAGAAGTTGGGGTACGGATGTTTGAAAGAGAAACAGGAACATCAAGTATCAATTTGTTCAAAGGAATGAGCTATATGATAAGTGTCTCTCTCGCTATTCTTTTTTCTGCAATTATGGGAGGGAAGAAATCATGATGCCATTACCATTAAGAATTTTAGCCATTATACTGGCCCTTCTTTTTTTCATCTATACCATCCGACTTATTCGTAAAAATCTTGCTGAAGTTCGTCACATGCTTAAATGGTTTATTCTTGCACTGGTAATATTATTTGGTGCAATTTTTTCAGAGTTTGCAGCAAAAATTGCTTACGCATTAGGTGTAAAAACGTTAACTTCTTTTGCATTGTTTGTTTTAGTTGGTATGCTTGTTGTTATTTCAATCCGTTACCAAATTTCTCTGATTGCAGCTGAAAAACAAATTAAAACGTTGATACAAGAAGTTTCGCTATTACGCAAAGATATGAAAGATGCTGATTTAGATAGTAAAGAAAGCCAAAAGCAAAAAGAAAATCACGTAACTAAAAATTTGGAGTAAAATAATCAAGTGAGTAAAATTTTAACAGTAACAATACCTTCGTATAATACAGAAATATATATTGATGAGTGTTTGCCATATCTAATTGATGAGCGAATTATTTCAGATATTGAAATTTTGATCGTTAGTGATGGGTCAAAAGATAACACTGTATCTGTTGCACAAAAATGGGCAGATAAGTATCCCGACTCTATTCGTGTAATTGATAAAGAAAACGGTGGTCATGGGTCAACTATTAATCGTGGTATTTTGGAAGCAACGGGTAAATATTTCAAGGTTGTTGATGGAGATGACTGGGTTGTTACTGAAAATTTTGTCAAACTTGTTGACTTTCTCAGAGAGGCCGAAGTTGATATCGTTAATAATCCTTATTTAGAGCATGACGAAGTGACTGGTGATGAAGCCCTCATGATGGAACTCAACATTCCAGTAAATGATATTAAACAGCATGACGAAATCATTGAACAGATTAAAATTCCACCGATGCATACTATCACTTATCGTACTTCAATTTTGAAAGAAAATAGTATACAAATTGATGAAAATATGTTTTATGTTGATGTTGAGTATATCTGTTATCCATTGCCATTTGTGAAAAAATCAGTTTATTTGGATTACCCAGTATATATCTACCGTACAAACTCAGGGACACAATCTATGGCAATTGGTAATATGGTGAAAAATAGAGACATGCACTTAAAAATGACAAAGCATGTTTGGGAATTTATAAAAAATCTTCCTGAGGATACCTCTGAGCCCGTAAAAAAAGTTTTGATTCAACGCTTTTCAGAATTAATTATTGCACAATATGTCATTAATTTATCCATTACACACAAAGTAGATAGAAAAAAAGAAACAAAAAATTTCACAGAGTATTTAATATCAGAACAAATTTTGGAAGTTCCAGAGATTCTAAAGCTGTCTAAGAGCTTGATAAAGTTTAATGGAAAGAACATTGTTTTAGCAGTAAAGATAAGAAATGTTTTACAAAACAATAAAATCTGGAGAAAAGTAGAACGTCATTTATTAAATAATATTAAGAAAATGAGGAAATAAATGGTTACTGTAAACATTTTACTTTCTACCTTCAATGGAGAAAGATATCTATCTGAGCAGATTGATAGTATTATTAATCAAACTTACTCTAACTGGAAGTTATTAATAAGAGATGATGGCTCGACAGATAATACGATATCTATAATTAATGATTATCTGGGTAAAGATAACCGGATAGAGTTTATAAATCCATTACAAGTTGAAAACGTAGGTGTACATAAGTCTTTTAAATACTTAGCATCATATCAGAAAGCGGACTATTATTTTTTTTGTGATCAGGATGACTATTGGATGCCACAAAAAATAGAGAAAATGATAGGGAATGTTGGCGAGTTTGATTCTAATATTCCTCAGCTGTGGTATTCGGACTTTTCCTCAACAGATGAGAATTTGAAAGTAATTCGACAAAAGCTTAGAAATCCTAATGGGAACTTTATAAATCCACCACTTAAAGATGCTCTGGTTTGTAATGTTGTAACAGGATGTACAGCAATGATTAATAATGCTTTAAAAGAATTATGGCTTACTGACAAAGAAATTGTAGGTTATCATGATACTTTTTGTGGATTGCTCGCAGTTACCTTTGGTAAAGTACATTTTTTAGATGAGGTACTAATTCTTTATCGGCAACATAGTAATAATGTAGCTGGAATAGTTTCAAAAAAGGTTAAAGGAGTTCTGACCACATTTTGGAATTTAAACCATACCAGTACGCAACGAGCAACAACCATTTTGAAAGAATATGATCAATTATTAACAGACTCCCAACGAAGAACTTTAAGTGATTTTGTGGGACTCTCTACAAATAATGTATTTTCTAGATTAAAAGCAGTGATAAATTATCAATACTTGTATTCTTTAGGGGATTGGAAGTATACGTTATTTATGAGAATATTATTGATAATTCGAATAGGGGAGTAAAATCAAAGTGAATATAAGTATCGTTATGACAACTTATAATGGTCAAGAGCATATAATTGAACAGATGGAGTCAATAAAAAATCAAACGCGAACTCCGGATGAAGTATTAATTTTTGACGATCAATCTTCTGATAATACTGTAAGTATCATACGGAATTATATTGAAGAAAATAATCTAGAAAATTGGGTTATAAAAATTAACACAGTAAACAAAGGTTGGGCTCAAAACTTTTTTGATGGAATGCGTGAAGCAACTGGTGATATTATTTTTTTATCTGACCAAGATGATATCTGGACAAAAAATAAAATTAGTGATATGTCAAAGGTGATGAATGATTTTCCAGAAATAGATGTATTATCAGGTAATTGGTTATCAAAATTAGAAGGAAAAGTAGGAATTTTATCTAGGTTATATTATTTTGTTGAAAAAATTAAAATGACAAATAATGGAAAACTAGTGAAACAAAAATTTCGGGACGATGAAGCATATGATAGACCGGGTTGGACCTATTGTTACCGCAACACCTTCTTTCATGGAATAGAAAAATATTATGATGGTTCTTCACATGATGGTTTTTTATGTAGGTATTCAGTTTTCAAAGGATCATTCTATAAGTTAAATGTTTTAACTGGTTATTTTAGACGACATGTGAAATCAACAACTAGTTATGATACTCAAATTAAATTAGATAATGTACAGAAGGAAATAAGCTTAAGTGACTCTAAAATAATAATTATTCAATCACTTGTTAACTTTCTTGAAAACACAGAGGGAGATCAAACTATAATTAATAGCTTGAAAACAAGAATGATTTATTTTGAAAAGAGAAAAGATTACATTCGAAAGAAAAGTATATATTTATTTATAAAAATTTCACTTAAGTATTATCGTTATTCAAATTTGGTATTTAAAATAAAAGATTTCATGTATTTAATTAGGAAGTAATGAGTGTTATGAAAGAAATATTAACAAAAGAAATGCGTCAAATACAACTTGAAATACTACGATTAATAGATAAAACTTGTAGGGAGAACAATATAGAATATTCTCTTGGAGGTGGATCGTTATTAGGGGCAATCAGGCACAAAGGATTTATTCCGTGGGATGATGATATAGATGTAATGTTACGTCGGGATGAATATGAGAGATTGATTGATGTTTTGAGAGTGGTTGATAATGATTCACAATATAAGTTATGGCATTATTCTAATCGTCCCACCTATCAGCCATATGCTAAGTTGTATGACAATCGAACTATTTTAGGGAAGAGCTTAGATCATATGTGGATGGGAATAGGGGTTCATGTTGATATTTTCCCAATGGATGTTCTTCCTTCGGACGAACTAGAGCGAATAAACTTTATGAAAAAAATGCAAAGCAAAGCTGAAGATTTGGTTTCAACAGGGTTTCCAGCATTTGTGAGTGGTTCAAAATGGCAATATGCTTTTGCTCGTTTTTTTCTGCGCGCCCCTCGTTTTTTGAGATATCATGGTAAAAATAAGGAGATTGCCTTAGAATATGATAATATGAGTCAAAAATATTGTCATAGTAAGGCGGATGAAATAGGCTTTTTGGCAAGTAGATATTTTGATAAAGAACATTTTCCTAAAGTATTATTTGACGAATTTGAAGATACCGTTTTTGAAAATTTAAATCCTAGAAAAATAAAAAATCATTCTCGGTATTTAGAACAAATATTTGGAGATTTTATGCAGCTCCCTCCTGAAAACAAAAGGGTAACACACGATTTTTATACGTGGTATTGGAAAGAAGATTAAAAATGAATATTGGATTAATATTTGCAGGTGGTACAGGCTCACGAATGAACTCCAAAGATAAGCCTAAACAGTTTTTGGAAGTTCATGGAAAACCAATTATCATACATACAATTGATTTATTTGAAGAAACAGAGGAAGTTGATGCAATAGTTGTTGTGATACTGTCAGATTATTTAGACTACATGAAAGACTTGGTTAAAAAGTTCAACTTAAAAAAGGTAAAAGCAGTAGTACCCGGTGGAGAAACAGGGCAACTCTCAATATTTAATGGTCTTGAAGCAGCAGAAAAAATAGCAGAAAATGAACAATCTGTTGTTTTGATACATGATGGAGTACGCCCATTAATTAACAGTAAAGTTATTCGTGATAATATTGAATGTGTTAAGAAAAATGGTTCAGCTATAACAACAGCACCAGCAAAAGAGACAATTGTACTTGTTAATGGTTCTCAGGAAGTTTCAGAAGTTGTGGATCGAACACGTTCTTTTACTGCCAAGGCACCCCAAAGTTTTAATCTTTCAGATATATTAAAAGTTGAACGTGATGCAATTTCGAAAGGCATTACTGATGCAATTGATTCAAGCACACTTATGGGAATGTATAATAAAACATTGCATATTGTAGAAGGCCCATACGAAAATATAAAAATTACAACACCAGATGATTTTTATATGTTCAAGGCGCTTTGTGATGCACGTGAAATAGGTCAGATTTATGGAGTATAATAATGATTACATTTGAAAATAAAATTGTTCAAGAAGATTTAAAAAAAATTGTAAGTTCTTCTTATATCAACTTTGAAAAATTACGTGGAAAAACTGTATTGATTACTGGTGTTTCTGGAATGCTGGCAACTTACTTAGCCTATGCTATTTATTATTTAGATGTTCATGAAAATTTTCAGACAAAAATTGTTGGAACTGCCCGAAATATGGAAAAAGCAAATGCTAAGTTTCAAAGCTTGTCAAAAGAATATTTTGAACTTATTCATCATGATGTTACTCAATCCTTTAATTATGAAAAAAATATCGATTATATTATTCATGCGGCAAGTAATGCTAGTCCGAAATTTATTTCAACCGATCCTGTAGGGATTATCAAAGCTAATACTTTGGGAACGATGAATTTGTTGGAGTTGGCAAGAACAAAAGGAATTCAAAATTTTCTTTTTTTATCAACTCGTGAAATTTATGGAAAATCAATTAAAAATCAATTAACAGAACAAGATTATGGAGGGTTTGATATTCTTTCTCCAAGAGCCTGTTATCCAGAAAGTAAAAGAATGGCAGAGACGTTATTAGAAAGCTATTCTGTACAATATAAGATTCCATATACTATAGCTCGAATTGCACATTCTTATGGTCCAGGCATGGAAATAAATAATGATGGACGTATCATGAGTGATTTGATTTCAAATGTTGTTAATAACGAAAATATCGTTCTTAAATCCGAAGGAACTGCTGAGCGAGCTTTTTGTTATATTTCAGATGCAGCTACAGCACTACTAACTATCTTGTTAAATGGTGACTCTGGACAAGCCTATAATGTGGCAAATGAAGATGAGCCCATTCAAATAAGAAATCTAGCACAGAAATTAGTAACATTGTCGCCTGAAAAAAATCTAAAAGTCAAGTTTGATATCCCTACTTCTCAGAATACAGCCTATAGTACTGACGGTAGGACAGTAATGGATATGTCCAAAATTGAAAAATTGGGTTGGAACAGAGTAGTTTCTCTTGATTCAGGTTTAAAAAAGACAATAGAAAGTTTTGAATAATGAAAACAGCAGTATTGATGGCAACATATAATGGGGAAAAATTGATTGAAAAGCAATTAGATTCTATAAAAAATCAAGTGCTTGCTCCTGATTATGTTATCATACGTGATGATGGTTCCACTGATGGAACGGTTCAATTTATTAAAGATTATATAGAAAATAATAACTTAGTTGGATGGAATATCATTAGAAA
Source organism: Lactococcus sp. (assembly GCF_036648155.1). Taxonomy (NCBI): domain Bacteria; kingdom Bacillati; phylum Bacillota; class Bacilli; order Lactobacillales; family Streptococcaceae; genus Lactococcus; species Lactococcus sp. The sequence goes on from NZ_JAVXIY010000001.1 coordinate 197,167, forward strand.
TCAAAAAAACTTGGGATGGCGCTTAAATTTTCGCCAACTGTTGATTGATTCGCAAAATACTGATGCAGATGTCATTTTTTTATCAGATCAGGATGATGTTTGGGATCTAGAAAAAAATAAAAGACAGCTAGATGTGCTATCTAATCATCAAGAAATTGAAGTGTTAAGTGCTGATACTGAAATTAACGTGAGTGCTAGTGCAGTGACAGTTCCAACAAATTTTATCTTTAAGGATAATGAACAAGAACTTTCAAAATTTCCAATTGAATATTTTTATAAAGCTGGTTTTCGTCAAGGAATGACTTTGGCGATAAAAAAAGAATTTATCAGTAAATTTTTGAAATATTGGAAAGAAGATTATAATCTACTCCCTCATGATGCACTTATTGAGTGTTTAGCTGGGCTTTTAGGAGTGGGTTATAACCTGAATGAATGTGTTGCAGTTCATAACCGGCATGAAACCAATGCAAGCGGTAAGGCATTTGTAACTCTAAAATCATCAAGAAAACTTCATATTCAAGAACTCTATGCAAAGTATCAGGGATATTATGAGATAGTTTATAAAGTTTTGGAAGACAATAATTCTTCTTTGGCCAAATTAGAAAAAGAATATTATGAATTCACAAAAAGAAGAATAGAAAATGCACAATCTGGAAGTATTTGGAAGGTGATAGTACAGCAATTCAAAGATTGGAAAAATTATGAACATCGTTCAAGCCAAATCAGAGATATAATATTTGGATTTAAGAAAGAAAGAAAATGAGAGAAAATAAAAAAATTAATTTTGTTATGCCAGCAAATTATAACCATGCAGTTGGAGGATTTAAGATAGTTTACCAATACGCAAATTGGTTGGTAGAACAAGGGTTTGACGTTTCAATAAGTTACAGTTACTCTCCAAGTGAAGGTAAAACTTACTCTTTTCTAAAACGTATGATAGATTTGCACATCTATAAATTTTCTAAAAGAGAAACAAAAGTAACTTGGTTTTCTTTGAAACCAGAGATTAAATCTTATTATAATTGTATTGTACCTAAAGATTTTCCTGATTCGGATATTATATTTGCAACTGGCGCTAAAACTGCTCCTCTTGTCCATAAACTTCCTAAAGAAAAAGGGAAAAAATTTTATTTTATTCAAAATTATGAAGCTGAAGGTTTTGGAAATAAAAAAGAATTTATTCAAAATACTTATAATTTAGGGTTAACAAATATTGTTATCTCTAAAGAATTACGGCAAAAAGTACTAGAATCGGGAGCTCCAGAGCCAAAATATCTTCCTAATTTTTATAATCATGATGAATTTTTCCTCGAGAAACCTATAGAAAATCGAAAAAATGTTGTTTGTCTTTTAAATCATACACAAAAAACAAAACGTACAAAATTCGGGTTAGAAATTTTGAGAGAAGTAAAACAAAGTATTCCTGATCTTGAAGTTCATCTATTTGGTGCATATGATCCTACTGAAGAATTAGAAGATTGGATTCACTTTACTAAAAATGCTTCTTCAGAACAGCTTCGAAAGGAAATTTATGGTTCTTCCAAAATATATCTTCTTCCGAGCGTTTTAGAAGGATGGGTTTTAACGGGCATGGAAGCTATGGCCTCCGGAGCAGCGGTAGTAGCAAGTCGTATAGGGGGAATAGTAGATTATGCTAATGATAATAATAGCATTCTAATTGAGCCAGATAACAAAAAGGAATTTGTTAATGAGGTTACCAAATTACTTAAAAACGATGGACAACGTATTGCGGTAGCAACTAAAGGAAATGAGGATGTGAAGCAGTATGTGATAGACAAGTCTGGAGAGCAGCTAATAAAAATAATAAATAGTGAAATTTAGAGGATAATTTGATGAAGTTAATAAAAAATATGATGTATAATACAGTTTATCAAGTTTTGATACTAATTTTACCTTTGATAACAGCGCCTTATGTTTCAAGAACGTTGGGAACTACAGGGGTAGGTATCTATTCGTCTACAGCAGCGTGGTTGGGGTATTTTGTACTTGCTGGTGGGTTAGGTATTACATTGTATGGCAATCGTGAGATAGCTTACCATCAAAAAGATAAAGAAGCAAGAAGCCGTATATTTTATGAACTACTGAGCTTGAAATTTATAACTGTAGGTATTGCACTGATTGCATATTTAATTTTTATTTTCTTTCAGAATAAATGGGAACTTTATTTTTTACTTCAAGGAATCACTTTGGTAGCAGTTGCATTTGATGTCTCTTGGTTTTTCATGGGTCTTGAAAATTTCAAAGTGATAGTAGTTCGTAATACAATTATCAGATTACTCTTAACCATTGCTATCTTTGTTTTTGTTAAAACGCCAAATGATTTATGGCTTTATATTCTACTACTTGCTCTCTCAACGTTAATAGGTAATATGACTGTATGGCCATTTTTGCGAAAAGAGATAATGAGAATTCCAATTCATTCGCTCAATATTTTTCAACATCTACGTCCAGTGACAATGTTGTTGCTTCCGCAAGTATCTATTACAATCTATACATCACTTAATAAAAATTTACTCCAAATATTTTCAGGACTTGATAGCGTAGCATACTTTACGCAGACCTATATGATAATAATATTGGGGGCAACGCTTGTTTCAAGTTTTAACTCTGCATTTTTACCTCATTTATCAGGATTATTTTCATCCGGCGAGAGTGAAAAAGTAAAACCGCTTATTTTAAAATCGATAGATTTAGGAAATTGTATTTCTATCTTATGTATTTCTGGAATTATAGGTGTTAGTCAAACCTTTGCTGTATTTTATTTTGGCAAAACCTTTGCTCCGGTAGGTTCTTTGCTTGCTGTTGGTTCATTAACTATATTTTTCTTGGCACTAACAAATGCATTAAGTACACAGTATTTGTTGGCGGCAAAAAAAATGCATGAATATATGATGTCAACAGTTGTAGGACTTATTGTAAATGTACTCTTTAATCTTACTTTGATTCCTGTTTTAGGAACAATGGGTGCGATAATAGCAACAATATTAACAGAAGTCAGCGTAGCAACATATATTTTATGGAAGCTAAAGAATTTGTTTACACTTAAGGAAGTTTTCCACGGTCTTTGGAAGTATATTATTGGTGGAGCTTTAGTTTTTGTATTTTTAGATTTTGTTAATAATAATTTTCCAATTAGCATATTAAATTATTTAATTCAAACGATTGTCGCAGTATTAATTTATATAATAACCTTATATCTATTACGTGCACCAGCCAATTCGTTAGTTAGTCCTTATATTAAAAAAATAATGAAAAGATAAGTTGTCTCAAATAGTGAAAGCCATTATGATAAAAAAAATAAATACAAAATTATTGATTTTATTCTGTACTTTTATATTAGCGTTTTTAGTAACAGAAAATAAAGTCACTGCCAATACTTTGCCACCAGATCAAACAAGTGTTGAATTACAGGTTACCAACAACGGGATACCTGTAATTCATACTTCTTATAGCGCGATGAATATTGATCGTGCCTATCAAGAAATAAAAAGTGGGAACATTAGTTTGAAAGCTAGAAATTCTGCTGCATGGATTTTAGCTATTCAAAATACAAATAGTATAACTCGTGATGGTGTTATTACTTTGAGTAATGGTCAAAAAATTGGTCAAGGTATTACTCATACGGATGAGGAAATGAACTCAATAATTTCTGGGTTGATTAATGTCGATAATTTGTCATTGATTAGTGAAATAAACCAGTCTAATACAACGGTTCCATTCCTAAATCCAGAGCATGTTATTTATAAGTTCACCAATAGTAAGGGGTTGGCTAAAGCAAATATTGAACAAGGTTATACATTGATTCTTGATAATAATAATAATTTCATTAAACTTACAAAAATACAAAATTCTTCAGAAAAAGTAGCGATAGACCTTGTAAATATAGATAACAAAATAAAGTTTGCGGCAGATAATAAGCTAAGTACTCTAGCCACAAACTTTGGGCAATATGTTGTAGGTACTAATCAAAAATTTAGTTTCAATCTCTCTATCAATAAAGATATGTGGCAACAATCAGGAAATATCAATCTGGTTTTACCTCCAAAATCAAATCTTTCTTTTGATTCAATAGAAGTTTTAAAAAATATTGATGCAACAGCAATAGTAACGAATCCTACTTTAAATGATACTTTAGTGTTTAATTCTTCTGAACCAGTGATAGCAGCAAATATTGCATTAAATCCAACACAGAGTGATATACTATTGCGGGTTACAGTACATGTGAACCTTGAGGGAAATAATGTAAGTACAAATAAGCCAATTCATACATCGCTGCAAGCGATTTCTGTAAATAAGGATGGTAGTTCAAGTATAGCTTCAACTCCTAATTTAATCATAGCGGGTATAAATTTTGCAATGACTAAAAAAAATAGTATGGAGTTTGCCCAAGGTGGAAAATTTATATTAGGTAAATCAACTGGCAGTACTTATGAGGTTTATGGGAAAAATAATAAATGGAATAAGTTTGATGATTTATCAAATGTACAAACTTCAGATTCTTTAATTTTAGAAGGTGGGGATCGCTATGTGTTAGGAAGTGAGAAACCTCAAAAAATTCCTTTAGATGTTTCTAAATTTAACTTCAGTGAAAAAAATAGTAGAAAAATCAACAAAAGTTTAATTCAAATTCTGGGTTTGGCACAAGGAAATGATTATTTTCTTTACAGAGTTGACAATCATAGTTCATCAGATCTTGATAAGATTTTTAAATTTTCTATTTTTAGTCGAAGTTATTTTTCACATAATAACTCTTTAATGACTGACAATTCTCTAAACAATCCTACCGAACCTTTAGTTGGAATTGTAGGACAGATTCCTGATTATGTTGCAGGAGCGAATGAGTATAATAATATATCTTTAGATAGTAGTAAGGATGATCTAAATAAGAATAAGCTTTCTATTTTTGGTGGAATTGGGGTTATTGTAGTCTTAGTCCTATTGACTTCTATTTTGATTGTAAAGCAAAGATGGTTGTGAGAAGTAAAAGATGAAGAAAAGAACGGAAAAAAAAATAACCTCTCCTTCAATTGGTGAGAGAAAAAATAATTTACACAAAATTTATCTTATTGTTAGTGTTGTACTTGGAATGATTCTTGCAATTGGAATGCCTTTATTTAACGAACCAGATGGTCAATATCACTATGTAGTGAGCTCGTATATGTCTGGTTTATCGAACGATATATCTGTATATAACGAAAAAGAAATTGGTACAGGGATAGATCAGCAGGTTGTTTCATACCAACAAGGCAATTATTTTAATACTTATTATCTAACCAAGATTGAAGAAATGCCAATGAGTAAGCAACCGCGTGCGGGCATTATCCCAAATATAAAATCCTATAATTTTTGGGGGCACATCATCCCAGCACTCGGAATATGGATTGGACATAAAATTTATCCTTCTATTGGTGTTATGGTAGTGACAGCAAGGATCATTTCGGTATTTATTAGTTCTATATTAATGTTTTTAATTATTAAATTTTCTAAAAAGGGGAAATTGGTCTTTGCTACTCTGGCATTATCTCCAGTTGTGCTAAACTCATTTGCAAGTTTGTCTTATGATTCACTTAGCTTTATATTAGTAGCGTGGTTTATGGCTATTGTGATCAATAGTTTAGTTGAGCAACGGATGAGGTGGTGGCGTTGGGGAGAGCTAGCACTAGCATCAGGTGCCATTTATTTTGGAGCTAAAACTAACTTTAAAGTGTTACTCCTTTTAATACCTTTATTAGTAGTAATATATATTTTTCCAAAATCTTATAAGAGAATTTCATTAGGATTTAATAATATTTGGAAAAATAAAAAGTGGAGATTGTTATTCTCAGTGGGATTGTTAGCTATAATTGCAAGTGTAGCGGCTTATCTATTGATTTTACATAGTGGGCTTCTTTATAGCGCATACAGATTTATAATTAATTATGTTGTTAATTTGAGAGATTATTTGTCGGTGAGCTCTGTATTTTATAATTTATTAGGCTCTCCATATCCTAATATTAACTATACTCCTGCATGGGTAAGTATGATTTGGTTTATAGTATTGTTTGTTGCCTTACTTAGTGAAGATAAATTTATAAGAGGTAAGCTTATCCCAGTGATAAGTGGAATAATTTTTTTATTAGGTATAGTAGCAGTTTATTATTCTTTCATGACGTATACTCCAACAGGATCACCAGTTAGTAATGCCACATTAGTAGGGCAGATGCAAGGTTTGCAAGGAAGATACTTTACCCCTACTTTATTTTTATTATTATTTGTGACTTGTCATGAAAAGTTTAAAATCAAAATTAATGGACAAAAAGGGGTGTTATTATTTGTGATGAGTACCGCAATCATCACAAATGTTTTATTGCTATTTTCTACATTATTTGGTATATATTATTTATAATTCAAAGAAGAATATCATATATCAAATTTGATAAAATATATAATAAAATATAGAAATTAGGAGAAAAAATGAAATTTAACAAAAAAAATTATGATTATCTTATTGTTGGAGCCGGTCCTTATGGGTCGATATTTGCCCATGAAGCTGCAAAGCATGGTAAAAAATCATTAATTATTGAACGTCGTTCTCACATTGGTGGAAATATGTATACTCATAAGGAACATGGAATCAATGTTCATGATTATGGTGCACACATTTTCCACACTGATAATAAAATGGTTTGGGATTACGTCAATCAATTTACAGAGTTTAATAATTATATTAATCAAGTGGTTGCGAATTATAAAGGGGAACTTTATAATCTTCCTTTTAATATGAATACTTTTTATCAAATGTGGGGAGTAAAAACTCCAGAAGAAGCAGCTGCCAAGATTGAGGAACAAAAATCAAAAGCAGGAGTGTCAGGAATTCCTAAAAACCTTGAAGAACAAGCAATTAGTTTGATTGGGACTGATATTTATCATAAACTTATTAAAGGATACACAGAGAAGCAGTGGGGGCGTAAAGCTACCGAATTACCCTCATTCATCATCCGTCGTCTTCCAGTTCGCTACACTTTCGATAATAATTACTTCAATCATCGTTATCAAGGCGTTCCAGTTGATGGCTATACCGCTATTTTTGATAAAATGCTTGATTCTGACCTTATTGATGTTCAAACAGGAGTGGATTTTTTCAGTGATAAAGAAGTATTTTTAGAGGAATTTCCAAAAATTGTTTATACGGGAATGATTGATCAGTTTTTTGATTATTCTTTTGGAGAACTTGAATATCGCTCTGTACGATTCGAAACAAAAACTGTAAAATCTGACAATATTCAAGGAAATGCTGTCATCAATTATACTGATGCCGAAACCCCTTATACTCGTGTGATGGAATGGCGACATTTTGATAAAAAAGCTGACGAGGGATATACAATCGTAACAAAAGAGTTTCCTCAAAATTGGGATCGCACAAAAGAAGCCTATTATCCAGTTAATGATGAAAAAAATTCTAAGCTTTTCAGAAAATATAAAGAAGAGACAAAAAAACACCCAAATGTTATTTTTGGTGGGCGTTTAGGCAATTATCAATATTATGATATGGATCAGGTATTTGGAGTAGCTTTAAAATCAGTTGAGAAAGAATTTAAAGATTTAGATGAAAATTGAATCTTAAACAATGAATAAAAAAAACTCGGTGGAGTATTCCCACCGAGTTTTTTTTATTCATTGTTTAAGTATATTTCTATTTTGGGATAATTTTCGTTTCAAGTGCCTCCATGCGAAGAAATTTTCCAACTGTACCAGCGGTTTCACCGTTAGATTCCCAATTTTGCCACCCAATTCCTTGAACATGAGCACGATAAGTAATGTTAAAGTATTTTGCAATCTCTCCACTTAATTTCAATTTGACTGCTTCATCACGTAATTGCTGATTTGTTGTACCAGAGATATCAAAATTATTTACCCAGTTTTGCCACCCAATTCCTTGGACTTGGCTTTGATAACTTATTCCACCAGAAATATCAGAAGGAATATCTGTAACCTCAGCTTTAATAGCTTCTATTCTCAGCGATTTTCCAGTTGTACCAGCCATTGCTCCATTTTTCACAGGCGGTTGCCAACCAATATTTTGTATGTGAGTACTATATTTAATTGTTGGAGTGGTCAGATAAGGAAAGGAAGTAGACCCTGAAGATGATGGAGCAGGGTTTCCCTTTTTAACAAGTTGAATTTGTACTGCTTCTATTCGATAGCTCATTGCTGTTGTTCCAGAAACTTGCCAATTTTTCGTCCAAGCCATCCATCCAATATTTTGGGCATGCGTTCGATAGTATACATCAAATTCTTGTGAAATAGGTCCAGTTAGTTGTAAACGAATAGCTTCCATTCGTTTGAATTGCCCTACAGTTCCAGCAATTTGACCATCAGTTGCAGTCAGGTTTTGCCAACCTGTTCCTTCAATAAACGCTTGGTATTGTATATGACTTCCGTTCATTTTTGGAGGGAGGTTTATTAGAGAAGCTTTTATGGATTCTGATCTAAGATTTTGTCCGGTTGTCCCAGAGGTTTCGCCATTATATGAGAGGCTTTCCCAGCCAATTCCTTGAACTTGTGTTTGGTAGGAGATAGAAGGGCTAGTATTTGGAATCCATTTTGCATAAAGTGTCATATTTGAGTTAACGATACTTGAAAAATTATACGATTGAGTAAGTAGTGAATTGCTGTACCAACCTGAGAAGTTATATCCTGCTTTAGTTGGATTAGCAGGTTGTATAATTTTATTACCAGCGATTATATTCTGACTGTTAATATTATTTCCGCCATTTGTATTAAATTTTATAGTATATGTTATAGGCTTAGAACTGTCTACGAAAAAATTACTATAATCAATTGAAGTATCAACAGCATTTTTTTTGAGATTAGATGTTCCTTGATAATACATTTGGCTTGTGTATTGCCAAGCTCCATATTGTGTGTTTTTCAAATCGCTAGAAGATGGCTTACCATAAAGATATTGAGCAGCCCAGAGATTTTTGGGTCCTCCTAGGGTGTTATAATTCATTTGACAAGTAGCTGTATTTGTGCCGATCCATGAAGCAGAGGTATAAAATTTTGTATTATTATAGCCATTTGTTTTGAGGCGGTTAGCAAATTGGACTCCAGCGGTTGCCCAGTCAACGGTTAATGGGTTGGGGCCAATGACCTTTCCTGAGCCATCTGTATAGGGTTGCTCACAGTCCATGATCATCACGGTATTGCTAGATAGTCCAAAAGATTTAGCAACATTTGCAAAGTAGGCTGCTTCTTGTATGGCTAAGGAATTTGCTGCACTCTGAGAATTTGCGCCTGTTAATCGGGCATAGTGGTAGACTGCAATACTCAAACCAGCGTTTTGTGCCATTTTTATTTGTGTCTTTGCAGCAGGATTTGTGTAAGTGGTTCCCTCCGTTAGTTTGACAACAATGGTTTTGACACCAGAAGATTTGAGTGAATTGAAGTCAGCTTGAGTCATCCAATCCTGATAGCTAGCAATATCAACGGCATCTTTACGCGGTAAGGAAAGGTCATCAGATTTGAGATCAGAAGGAACACTCGCCGCTGGGACGGCAGCAAATGAGCGGGCTTTGATATTAGGAGTCTCAGAATTGGTAGAATTTGGTGCATTGCCACTTTCTTTGGCGACTTGTAGATTTTGTTCTTGTTTAATGTAATAACCCATCGGGAGATTATCAGAGCTAATATTTTCTTCGGCTAATACTGGTTTAGTGAGTAGTAATCCCGAAAAGAGAACTACGGTAATAATAAGATTTTTCTTAAGTTTCATTTCTAGTATTGTAGCTTTCTATTGAATTTGTAATAGCTGTCCATATATTTATTGCACAGCTATCTAATTTGGCGTTTATTAAGATTTACAAGAAATAATTAAGCACTTAATATAAATGTTTTGTTTTTGTTTAAAATGTAACTTCAAACAGTTTTCTTTACTATATATAATATATGTTACCATACTTCAGGAAAAATCATGAAATAATAAGGTAATGATTGACTGAATTTAGGGCTTTTTCCTATTCAAACTATCTCCTACTGTTGAAATGCTTGGGGAATAGTGGTAGAATAGTAAAAATAAAAAATTGGCGATGGCCATAGAAATATAGCTATATACTTTATATAGCGCGATAATGGAGGAATATTTTCGATGTCAAACTGGGAAACTAAGTTTTTGAAAAAAGGATTTACTTTTGATGATGTATTGCTGATTCCAGCGGAGTCTCATGTTTTACCTAATGAGGTGAGTATGAAGACAAAGTTGGCTAAAAATTTGACTTTGAATATTCCGATTATCTCTGCCGCTATGGATACCGTAACTGACTCAAAAATGGCTATTTCAATGGCCCGTCAAGGTGGACTTGGTGTGGTTCACAAAAATATGTCTGTTGAGGAACAAGCTGAAGAAATCCATAAGGTAAAACGTTCAGAATCTGGTGTTATTACAGACCCATTTTTCTTGACTCCAAATCATAAAATTGAAGAAGCTGAAAACTTGATGGCGACTTACCGTATTTCTGGTGTACCAATTGTTGATACGCTTGAAAATCGTAAATTGGTAGGGATTATTACTAACCGTGATTTGCGTTTTATTACGGATTATAATCAACAAATCAAAAATATGATGACTTCTGAAAATCTAATCACAGCTCCAGTTGGAACAACTTTAGATACAGCGGCTCGTATTTTGCAAGAGCATAAAATCGAAAAATTACCTTTGGTTGATGAAGAGGGTAAATTGGCTGGTTTGATTACAATTAAAGATATTGAACGTGTGATTGAATTCCCGAATGCGGCTAAAGATGAGCAAGGACGTTTGCTTGTTGCTGGAGCAGTTGGTGTATCTTCTGATACCTTTGACCGTGCGGAAGCTTTGTTTGCTGCAGGGGCTGATGCAATTGTTATTGATACGGCTCATGGACATTCAGCTGGTGTTTTACGTAAAATCCGTGAAATCCGTAATCATTTTCCAGACCGTACTTTGATTGCTGGTAATATTGCTACTGGTGAAGGTGCTCGTGCTTTGTTTGAAGCTGGTGTTGATGTGGTTAAGGTTGGGATTGGTCCTGGTTCTATCTGTACAACTCGTGTGGTTGCTGGGGTAGGTGTTCCTCAAATTACAGCAATCTATGATGCAGCTAATGTGGCGCGTGAATTTGGAAAAACAATTATCGCTGATGGTGGGATTAAATATTCTGGTGATATTGTTAAGGCACTTGCTGCTGGTGGAGATGCAGTGATGCTTGGTTCAATGCTCGCAGGGACTGATGAATCTCCTGGTGAATTTGAAATCTTCCAAGGTCGTAAGTTTAAAACTTACCGTGGAATGGGTAGCTTGGCAGCAATGAAAAAAGGGTCTAAAGACCGTTATTTCCAAGGGGCTGTTAATGAAGCAAATAAACTTGTTCCAGAAGGAATCGAAGGACGTGTGGCTTATAAAGGAACAGCGACAGATATCGTTTTCCAAATGCTTGGAGGTTTGAAAGCAGGGATGGGATACACTGGAGCGGCTGATATTACAGCTTTGCATGATTCAGCACAATTTATCGAAATGTCTGGTGCTGGTTTGAAAGAATCACATCCACATGATGTGCAAATTACTAAAGAAGCACCTAACTATTCTGTGCAATAAAAAGTTACTGACAAAAAAATATAAGAGAGAATTACTTATCTGAGCTTTCTGTCAGTAAATCCTTTATATGATAATTAAAACATCACTATTTTTCAGTGGTGTTTTTAGTTTTACTAATATAATTTTATAAAATAAAAATAATAAGGTAGAATTGAAATAAAGTAAAGCCCAAATAGAATTCAATGATTTGATATAATAGTGTCATGGATTTATCGAAATGAAAATGAAAAGAGAGAAGTAAAATGGCCGAATTACCTGAGATTGCGAAACTAACAAATCAAATGGAGGAGACACTCAAAGGCAAAGAAATTGGTGAATTAGTATTACTTCAGGAAAAATGTACGAATGTTTCACTTGAAGAATTATGTCAGAGAATAATTGGAGGAAAGATACAAACAGTCAAAAACAAGGGGAAATGGATGATCACATCTCTTGATAATGGCGAAAGTTTGCTCTTATCTCTGGGAATGGGAGCTGATGTGCTTTATTTTGAAAATGAAGTGGATTTACCTGAAAAGTATCAGATAAAAGTGAATTTTACTGACGAAACTGGTTATACTATCCGATTTTGGTGGTTTGGAAAATTTTTGATTTGTAAAACAAAAGATTTGAGTCAGGAGTCTGCGACTAAAGACATTGCGATTGACCCTTGGGATAATGCTTTCACTCTTGATTATTTTAAAAAGTTGCTTGCTGGAAAGCGAACTCAGGTCAAGTCTTTTTTACTTAATCAGAAAAATATTTCTGGCATTGGAAATATGTATATTCATGATATTTTGTTTAAAGCGGGGCTGCACCCTCAAAAGAAAATTTCAGATTTGAAAAATAGCGAAATAGAGAGTCTTTACAAAAGTATTTTAGAAATCTTGAATTTTTCAAAATCAAAAGGTTCTTTTGCTTATGAATCAGATTTTTTTGGGCAGAAGGGCGGCTATAATGATTTTATCATTGGCTATAAAGAGGACGAGAATTGTCCAATTTGTGGAAATGAAATTGTTACAGTGAAAACAGGAAGTACTAAAAGTTATCTTTGTTTGACGTGTCAGCCTTTATGAAAATATGATTTGGAGCCGTATTTTCGGCTTTTTTCAATGAAAAAATTTACTGACAGACTGGTCAGTAAACTAGTTACTGACGGGTCGTTCTGTCAGTAAATTTAAATCGAAAAAAGGCTAAAAATGCTGATGAAATGTGGTATAATAGGCAATATGATTGAAAATGAAAATACGATGGAAGATTTGTACTGTATTGGTTGTGGTGCAAAAATTCAAACTGAGGATAAGAATGCACTTGGCTTTTTGCCTGCGGGTGCTTTGAAGAAAAAAATAGCTGAACGCGACCAAATGGAAGCTGTTCAGGCTGGAGATGAAGGAAGCGAAGCTTTTGTCAAAAATGAGGATTTATACTGTCAGCGTTGTTTCCGCTTGCGTCATTATAATGAAATTGCACCGACAAGTTTGACTGATGCAGATTTTTTGCGTTTACTTAAAGAAATTGGTCAACATAATGCTTTGATTGTTAATGTGGTTGATATTTTTGATTTTAATGGGTCTTTGATTCCTAACCTTCATAAATTGACGGGTGGAAATGATTTATTAATGGTCGCAAACAAACGTGATGTCTTGCCAAAATCTTTAAAAGTTGGGAAAATGACGGCTTGGTTGAGAGAACAAGCGGCTTCTCGTGGTTTGAAACCTAAGGATATCCTCGTCACTTCAGCGCAAAACAAGGATGATGTGGCTGAATTGATGGAAGCCATCGAGCATTATCGTCGTGGGCGTGATGTCTATGTGGTTGGGGTGACCAATGTTGGTAAATCAACTTTGATTAATGCGATTATTAAATCAGCTTCAGGTTCTGAGGATGTGATTACAACTTCACGTTTCCCTGGGACAACCCTTGATAAGATTGAAATCCCGCTTGATGAAGACTCGGCACTGATTGACACACCGGGGATTATTCATCGAGGGCAAATGGCTCATTATTTGGAACCAGAGGATTTGAAATATGTATCACCACGTAAAGAAATTAAGCCGAAAACCTATCAACTCAATCCTGAACAAACTTTGTTCTTTGGTGGTTTGGCACGTTTTGACTTTATAAGTGGTGAGCGTCAAGGAATGACGGCTTATTTTGACAATGAAATCAATGTTCATCGGACGAAACTTGAAGGTGCGACTGAATTTTATGAAAAGCATAAAGGTGAGTTTTTGGCTCCTGCTTTGGTTGGTGCCAAATTGGTTCGTCGCGAGTTTAAAATTACTGACAAGTCAGATATTGTCTTTTCTGGTCTTGGTTGGGTCCGTGTACCACAAAAAGCGGTCGTTGCAGCTTGGGTGCCAGAGGGTGTTGATGTGGTTGTGCGTAAGGCTTTGATTGGGTAAAAAATTATCTGTCTAAGAAGAAAAGGTTGGAAGTCTGATGAAAATTGCAGTAATTCAAGCCAGTACTCAAATTGCCCGAAATGAAGTTTTATTCGAGGAAACAAAGCGAGCTGTAAAGCATATGAATGCAGAAGTTCTTAATTTTGGTGTAAGTGAAAATGAAGAAAATTTTTCTTATGTTCAAATTGCGCTTTGTGTGGGGATACTGCTTAATTCAGGTGCGGTTGATTTCGTTGTGACTGGCTGTTCGTCGGGAAATGGGATGAACATTGCAGCCAACGCTTTACCTAATGTGATTTCTGGCTATTTACCAACTCCTACAGATGCTTACCTTTTTGGACGAATCAATCAGGGAAATTGTGCTTCTTTGCCACTTGGGCTGAATTTTGGTTGGGCTGGCGAGCTGAATTTGAGATTTACTTTAGAAAAACTTTTTGAAGAACCTTTAAATGCTGGCTATCCCAAAGAAGCTGCCGAACGTAAAAAAGCGGATGCTCTGAAATTAAAAGAAATTAAGAAATTAGCGCAAACAGACATGATAAAAGTGCTGATAGGTCTGTCAGCAGAATTTATTCGACCGATTTTAGAGAAAAGTGATTTGATGGATTATACTTTCAAAAATGGAACAAATCTTGAATTGATAGAATTTCTAAAAAGTCATAAAAATGACTGACAGAATTTCTGTCAGTAAAATTTTGGAGAATCAAAATGGAAGATAGAAGTCAGGATATTGGTTTTACGCGTGGTAATCAATGGTTTCGATACCGGGCAGCTGGAATTATTATTAAAGATGGTGCTGTATTAATGGTTGGTAATGACCATAATGACTACTATTATTCGGTTGGTGGTGCTGTGCAATTGGGCGAAACAGCAGAAGAAGCTTGTCTGAGGGAGATTCGGGAAGAAACGGGATTAAATCTCGAAATTGAACGTTTAGCTTTTATCCATGAAAATTTTTTTGTGGGGCATGAAAATGATTTCTTGAATGATGTGACTTGTCACGAATTGAGTTTTTATTTTCTGATGAAACCACTGACAGAAAATCCGTCAGTAAATTCAAAGAGTCTTGGGACAGACGGTAGCAAAGAATTTTTGAAATGGATTCCGATTGCTGATTACAGAAATTACAAGGCTTTTCCAAGCTTCTTTGCTGACGAGCTTGCAAATCTGTCAGTGAATTCTCAAGTCAAAAGAATTGTGACAAATGAATAAATACAAAAATAGAGTTTAGTTTTATAATACTTTTAGTCTAAACTCAGCTGACAAAAATAAAAAAGGAAAATTTTACTAAAAATTTGATAGATTTAGAAGAAAAACAAGAAAGAGTTCTCCTTGCAGGAGTGGAAACAGCTGAAAATTTTCAGGCTTTTGAGTCATCAATGGTTGAACTGGCTGAATTGACAAAAACGGCTGGCGGATTGGTCATTGACCAATTTACTCAAAAAAGAGAACGTCCAGATAGTCGGACAATGATTGGTTCTGGAAAATTGGAACAAATGCGTTGGGCGATTGAAGTGGGCGAAATTGATACGGTTATTTTTAATGACCGTCTATCCCCAAGACAAAATGTCAATTTGGAAGAAGCTTTGGGCGTCAAAGTCATTGATAGAATGCAATTGATTTTGGATATTTTTGCCATGCGGGCTCGCTCACATGAAGGAATGCTTCAAGTGGAAGAAGCCCAGCTCAATTATCTTTTGCCGCGTTTGGTCGGGCAAGGAATTATGCTCAGCCGTCAAGGTGGGGGAATTGGTTCTAAAGGACCAGGTGAAACCAAGCTTGAAACAGATCGACGTTATATTCGCACTCGAATTGAAAATATTGATAAAGCCCTCAAAAAAGTTGAAAAAACAAGGGAAAATATTCGCCAAAAACGCTCGAAATCAGGAATTTTTCGGATTGGTTTAATTGGTTACACTAATGCCGGAAAATCCAGCATTATGAATGCTTTAGTTGGTCTTGATAAAGAACAATATGAGCAAAATGAACTTTTTGCGACATTGGACGCCACAACAAAAGCCGTTCAATTGGTTGAAGATTTTACGGTGTCACTGACAGATACTGTCGGTTTTATCCAAAATCTGCCAACAGAGCTGATTAAAGCTTTTAAATCAACCTTAGAAGAATCTGCCAATGTTGATTTACTGATTCATGTCATTGATGCCAGTAATCCTCATCATGAAATTCATGAACAAACGGTCTTGAAAATCATGGAAGATTTGAAGCTGACAAATATTCCTGTGCTGAATGTTTATAATAAAATGGATATTGCCCCAAGTGACTTCTTGCCAACTTTGTCGCCAAGTTTACAACTCTCAATTAAATCTGAGAATGGCGTTCAATGGTTAAAGACAGCAATTTTAGAGAAATTGCATGAGCTTTTTGAAGCTTTTGAGTTAGAACTCCCTTATGAAAAAGCTTATCAGTTGCCTGAATTAAGAAAGAGTGCCTTGGTTCAATCGGTGGTTGAGGGCGAAAATGCTTATCAGATTAAGGGATTGATTGCGCCTGAGTTGAGTTGGAAATTGAATGAGTTTTAGAAATGACCAATATGAATAATTTGCTAAAGATTTGGTTGTCAGACTTAAAATATTTATTAATTTTTCAAAATCAAAAATAAAACAGAGAATCTAAGGCATGACGCTTGAATTCTCTGCTATGGTTTTCTTTATTTGGCAACAGAAGTATTTGTTGAGGGGCCGCCTGTTTGTTGAGGTGCGCCATTAGCTTCGTCTTTTTGGACTTGGGCAAGTTGAGCGGAACTCATGTCAGATCGGTCAACTGTGGGACCTTTGCCGACACCATTGCCAGTTTTTGGTCCGCCGTAGTCACCTGCTGCTGTCTTTGTTTTTGCAATAGTAGCTGTGGCAGTAGTTGCCGTTGTTGTTGGACTAGTGTTTGTGCTAGGGGTTGCGGCATTTACTGCTGCTGCGCCTCCAGCTCCTAAAAGTGTTAGTGCTGTAGCGCCAGCTGCGATAGTTGCTGTAATAGACATAATCGTTACCTCATTCTCAATCTTATTTCATCAAAGGAACGTCTTCGTTTGATGATAATATCAGTTTACTTTGTTTCTCTTAATGAGAAATGAAGTAAAACACATCTTGCGCTTAAAGTGATTAAAAATAGAAAAATTAGTTAAAAAATAGAAATGGAAAAAAATAAATAATGGAATTAAACGGAAAACAAAAACGATACTTACGAGCTTTGGCAGTCAATATTAAACCAATTGTTCAAATTGGGAAAAGTGGCTTGTCTAATGAAATTTTGACCAGCATTCGTACGGCTTGTGATGCACGTGAGTTGATTAAAGTCAGCATTTTGCAAAACTCAGATGAAGTCGCAACTGATGTAGCAGAAGCAATAGAAGAAATGGGACTTGATGTGGTCCAAATCATTGGTCGAAATCTCATTGTTTTCAAAGTTTCTGACCGTAAAGAAAATCGCAAGATTTCGGTTGAAGTAAAAAATATTGTGAAATAAATTTTAAAAAATAAAAAACTATTAATGGTTACATTCAAAAAATAATCAAAGAGTAAAAAATAATAGGTGAACGAATGGCAATAGATTTATTGACTCCTTTTACAAAGGTAGAATTAAAAACTAAAGAAGACGAGAAACGACGTGCAATCGGGCTTTTTTGGGGGAATTTTAATCCTGTTCATGTTGGTCATTTGACAATTGCTGACCAAGTGCGCCAAGAACTTAATTTGGAAAAAGTTGTCTTTTTGCCAGAACATAATACTGATGGACACGTTGCGGCCATGCTGACCGCAGCTATTGAAGATTGTCCTGGTTTAGAAGTAGATGCTTGTCGTCTGAAAGCTAAAGATGGCGCTGATATCTATCAAACGGTGCTTGAGCTTCATGAAGAAAATCCAGATTGTGATTTTTATTTTATTATCGGTGGAGACATGATTTCTGGTTTAGCTCATTGGGCGCATATTGATGAGTTATTAGAATTAGTTCAATTCGTTGGGATTCGCAGACCCCGCTATCGGGCAGGCACTTCTTATCCGATTATGTGGGTGGACGTTCCAATGATGGATATTTCCGGAAATTTGATTCGGGAACAATTGCATCGTGGAATTAAACCACATTTTCTTTTGGCACCGAAGGTTTTAGATTATATCTTGAAAGAAGGCTTATATGTTTGACTTTTATCCAGAAGTGAATTTATCAAGAGAAGATTTGCTAGCGAAAATTGCTGGCGCAGTCAAAGAATCACGTTTTAAACATATGCTAGGTGTGGAAAAAGCAGCGATTGCTTTAGCCGAAAAATATGGGGTTGACCCACATAAAGCAAGTTTGGCTGGACTTTTGCATGATTATTGCAAAGAGGTAGACGATGAGATTTTTCTGGCTTTAATTGACAAATATAATTTGGATGCTGATTTGAAAAATTGGGATAATAATATTTGGCATGGGAAAGTCGGCATTTATAAAATGCGTGAAGATTTTGGGCTTGAAGACGAAGAAATTCTGCGTGCTATTGAGATTCACACGGTCGGAGATAAAGAAATGTCTGGTCTTGCTAAGGTATTGTATGTGGCAGATTACATTGAAGAAGGTCGAACATTCCCAGGAGTCATTGAAGCCCGGGCAGTCGCTGCTCAAGATTTAAATCAGGCGGTTGCTTTTGAAACGATGCGTTTGGTTGAGTATTTGGCAGAACGTCGTTTGACAATTTATCCCCAAACTTTTGAAGCTTATAATGCTTTTATTGCTTATTTGTCTTGATAAATAGTTACTGATAGGCTTGTCAGTAAAAATAGAGGAAAAGTTCATGATTAGAAAAGTTGAGATGAGAGATGTTTCAGACATCACAAGACTTGCTGGCGTACTTGGTTATCCAATTTCTGAATCAATTGTAAAGAATAATATGAGTCGTATTTTGAACGATGAAAAACAGGAATTTCTTGTTTTTGATAATGGAAATCAAGTGGTGGGCTTTATTGAAGCTGAAACTTATGATGCGGTTTATAGCAAGGAAATCATGTTCAATGTTCTAGGATTGGTCGTTGATGCTCAAGAGCAAGGACACGGGATTGGTGCACAATTGCTTAGTGCTTTAGAAGAAAATGCCAAAGCGAGAGGGATTAATGTTATCCGACTTAACTCAGGAGTGCAAAGGCATGAGGCTCATCAATTTTATGAACACCAAGGATATACGAGTAATCATTCTCAGAAGCGTTTTTTAAAAGTTCTCGAAAAATAAAGGATATAACAAGCAACTTTTGGTTGCTGTGACATTTTATGTTAAAATAAGTGGGTCTAGTTTTTACAGCTGATAAGATTTGATTGTAAATGACTCAGAAAAATGAATAAAAATCTTAAAAAAGATTTTAATAATAAAGAGAGACAAATAGTCTCGGAGGAAAGAATTGGATTCAAAAAAATTACTTGAAGTGGTTGTAAAAGCAGCCGATGATAAAAAAGCACTTGATATTGTAGCCTTGGATATGTCTGATGTGACATTTGTCGCAGATTATTTTGTGATTATGGAAGCAATGAATAGTCGTCAGTTAGATGCCATTGCTGATAATATTGCACAAGCGGCTGAACTTGCCGGTGCAAAAGCAGCAGGTCACATCGAAGGTGACGCAAAAACAGGCTGGGTTTTGATTGACCTTGGGGACATCGTGGTCAGTGTCTTTGGACATGATGAACGTGGACACTTTAATTTAGAAAAACTCTGGTCAGATGCACCAATGGTTGATATTTCTGGATTTATAGCTGAATAATTAATGGCTTTGTCGGTTTTACTGACAGAGCTCTTATTTATTTTTTATCCACTGACAGTCAGGCAAAAAGGACTGTCTCTAATTCAAGAAAGGGCTGAAATGGCATTTTACGAAGATTTTTCAAGAGTCTATGATCAGGTCATGGACCAAGAACTTTATGAGCAATGGCTTGATTTTACAAAAAGACATCTACCAAAAGAAACAAAATCAGTTTTTGAGTTAGCTTGCGGCTCTGGGGCTTTATCAGTACGCTTGGCTCAAGAAGGCTATGAAGTGACTGGTCTTGATATTTCTGAAGAAATGTTAACTTTAGCCAGTAAAAAAGCGCGTCAGGCAGGTTATAAACTTGAGTTTACTGCTGGAGATATGCGCGAACTTTCTGGACTTGGAAAATTTGATGCGGTAACTTGTTATTCTGATTCACTTTGTTATTTGGAAAATTTGAATGAAGTACAAGCTACTTTTGATGGTGTTTTTGAAATACTCAATGAGGGTGGGACTTTTATTTTTGATGTTCATTCAACTCATCAAGTAGACGAAGTTTTTCCTAACTACTCTTACCATGAAAATGCGGAAGATTTCGCTTTCTTGTGGGATTCTTTTGAAGGGGAAGTGCCTCATTCAATCGTCCATGAGTTGAGCTTTTTCATTCAAGGAGAGGATGGACGCTTTACAAGAAAAGACGAAGTTCATGAAGAACGGACTTATCCGATAGATGATTATCTCGCACATCTAGCAACGGCAGGATTTAAAGAAGCAATAGTTTGTGCAGATTTTACTGATGAAGCACCTAGCAAAGAGAGCGCACGTTGGTTTTTTGTTTGTAAAAAGTAAAGTAAATCCATATCTGTCAGCTACTGACAGATTTTTTTAGAGGTATAAAATGACGAAAATTACAGGTATTATTGCTGAATTTAATCCTTTTCATAAGGGACATGAGTATCTTTTGAATCAAATTGATGGTCTAAAAATCGTCGCTATGTCAGGAAATTGGATGCAGCGAGGCGAGCTAGCTATTTTTGATAAATGGACAAGAGCAGAGATGGCCTTGTCTTGTGGCGCAGATTTAGTCGTTGAATTGCCAGTTACGGTTTCTGTGCAAGCTGCCGATTTTTTTGCAAGTGGGGCTGTAGATATCTTGAAAAATCTTGGCATTACTGACCTTGCTTTTGGTTCAGAATCAGCAATTGATTATAATGCGATTGCTGATATTTATGAAACAAAAGAGACGGAAATGGAAAGTTTTATCAAAGCATTGCCTGACCAACTCTCTTATCCCGAAAAAACACAAATGATGTGGCAACATTTTACAGGAATTAAATTTGATGGGAACACGCCTAATCATGTCCTAGCACTTGCTTATGCAAAAGCTGCTGCGGGGAAAAATATTAATTTGCAAGCGATTAAACGTGTTGGAAAATTCCATTCGACCAAACTGTCAGAGGGGTTTGCCAGCGCGACGGCACTCCGTCAGCAGTTATTTTCACTGACAGACGAGGTCGGTCAGTCATTGTTTTCACTGACAGACCTGTCAGCAATAAAAAATCATGTCCCATCAGTGATTTTAGAAACTTATGCAAGTCCAAAAACCAATTGGGCAGCTTATTTTCCACTTTTGCAATATAAAATCAGGCTTGATGACCACTTGGAAAATATTTTCCAAGTCAATCAAGAACTTTCTGTTCGCTTAAAAAATGCGGTCAAATCTGCTAAAAATTTTGATGAATTAGTAGAACTCGTATATACTAAACGTTATACAAAAGCGCGTGTTCGTAGGCTCTTAACATATATTTTGTTAAATATTCCAAAGGAGTTTAATTTACCAAAAGAGATTCATATTCTTGGTTTTTCAAAAGCTGGACAAGAAATTTTAGCTCAAAATAGAGGAAAAATCATCAGTAAAATTGGTCAAAAACCTTGGGATGAGCTGACACAGAAAGCTGATGAAATCTATCAATTAGGAAATGTTGATTTTAAAGAACAAAATTTTGGGCGAAAACCAATTATTAAAAGAGAAAAATAAAAAAGACTTGCTCAAATTGCAAGCGTAAAAACGGGATTTTTTCGATTTCTCATAGACGAGCCTTTACAAATTGTGATATAATATGATAGAAAAAATCATGCAGATCACTAATCTGCCAATAATTTAAATAAAATTTCAAGGAGACTATTCCAATGGGACGTAAATGGGCCAATATTGTTGCTAAAAAAACCGCTAAAGATGGGGCAACTTCTAAAGTATATGCAAAATTCGGTGTCGAAATCTATGCTGCTGCCAAACAAGGTGAACCAGATCCAGAATCAAATTCATCATTAAAATTCGTTATTGAACGCGCTAAACAAGCACAAGTTCCAAAACACGTCATTGATAAAGCGATTGATAAAGCTAAAGGTGGCGGAGATGAAACATTCGTTCAAGGACGTTATGAAGGATTTGGACCAAACGGTTCAATGGTGATTGCCGAAACTTTGACTTCAAATGTTAACCGCACGATTGCTAATGTTCGTACTACTTTCCATAAAAATGGTGGGAATATTGGAGCAGCCGGTGCGGTCAGCTACATGTTTGACAATACTGGAGTCATTGTTTTTGAAGGAACAGACCCTGACCATATTTTTGAAATCTTGCTTGATGCTGAGGTTGACGTTCGTGATGTGACAGAAGAAGAAGGAAATATCGTTGTTTACACTGAACCAACTGACCTTCACAAAGGAATTGCAGCCCTTAAAGCAGCTGGAATTACTGAATTCTCAACAACAGAACTAGAAATGATTGCTCAATCAGAAGTAGAACTTTCACCAGAAGATTTGGAAATTTTTGAAGGACTTGTCGATGCTCTCGAAGACGACGATGATGTTCAAAAAGTTTATCACAACGTGGCAAATCTCTAATTTTAATAAAAAAATCTGTTATAAAGGCAGGTTTTTTTATTTATAAATTTGATATAATAAAAGCATGTCTAGCCCAAAAATTGATTATAAAAAAAGTGATAAAAACTATTATTTACCAAAAGGAATTTCTTTAATTGAGCTGCCTGCTCTGAATTATATGATGATAGATGGTAAAGGAGCACCAACAACTCCAGCTTTTCAAGAAGCCATTGCCCTTTTATATGCGACAGCTTATATGATTTCAATGTCTTATCGAAATTCAAATTTTACAATTGAAAATTTTCAGCCTTTTGTGGTTCCTCCACTTGAAGGATTGTGGACCAGTAAAAATGAACCTATTGATGGAAAAATAGATAAAAATGACTTTATTTGGCGCTTGATGCTTAGAATGCCTGATTTTGTCAATGACCAAGTGATTGAAAAAGCGAAAAAATTGGTTGAAGTTAAAAAAGGCTTGGATTTATCAGGACTTGAATTTGGAAAAGTTGAAGATGGCTTATGTTTACAAGCACTTCATGTCGGATCCTTTGACCAAGAGGGAGAAACTTTTGAGAAGC
This sequence comes from Lactococcus sp., assembly GCF_036648155.1. Taxonomy (NCBI): domain Bacteria; kingdom Bacillati; phylum Bacillota; class Bacilli; order Lactobacillales; family Streptococcaceae; genus Lactococcus; species Lactococcus sp. The sequence goes on from NZ_JAVXIY010000001.1 coordinate 220,370, forward strand.
TTTTTGCTTATGCTGAAAAACATGATTTAAAAGCTATCCACAAAGAGTTTCATCATCGAGAAATTTATATCAGTGATTTTAGAAAGACAGCAGCAGAAAAATTGAAAACAACAGTCCGAATTTTTGTGGAGAAGGGACAAGAAAAATGAAAAAAACAGATTGGTCACAGCCCTTACGCAACCGATTAGCAGAAGACTATTTCCCTAAAATGATTGAATTTATCAATCAGACTTATCAAGAGGGGAAAATTTATCCACCAGAAAATCAAATTTTTCGGGCAATTGAACTGACTCCTTTGGCACAAACAAAGGTTATTATTGTTGGACAAGACCCTTATCCTCAGCCGGGGAAAGCTCAAGGCTTGGCTTTCTCTTATCCAGCGACTTTCAAAGTGAATCGTCCAGATTCGATTGTTAATATCCAAAAAGAATTGCGTGAGGAAGGTTTTTCTAAAGAAGATAGTGATTTGACGGCTTGGGCCGAGCAAGGCGTATTGCTTTTAAATGCGGTCTTGACCGTACCAGAGTTTGATTCAAATGCCCATGCTGGGAAAATTTGGGAACCATTGACAGACGAAATTATCAAAATTGCCTCAGATGATGAGCGACCAAAAGTTTTCATTCTTTGGGGAGGTTTTGCTAGAAAGAAAGCCAAACTAATTGATGGAAGTAAGCATCTCATACTAGAAGCGGCTCATCCGTCACCTTTATCAGCAAGTCGTGGTTTTTTTGGCTCGCATCCTTTTTCAAAAACCAATGATTTTCTGGTTCAAACAGGTCAAAGTCCGATTGATTGGAGCAAATAAAAAGCGGTCAGTAATCTGACAGCTTTTTTTATTTATCTAAAAGTAAAGAACGATTTTTCCGTGAGTGTGACGGCTCATCTGTAAATTGACTGCTTCTAAATAGTCATTGATGGGGAATTTAGCAGCGATTGGGACAGTTAATTGATGGCTACCAATGGCAGTCAAAACCATCTCCATATCAGAAGGAATCGCTTCGCCACCTGTAGCCGTTGGAACACCAGCCGGAGGCTCTGGGTACATGATGACAGTGGACATTTTGTCAGCTTTGACTCCTAATTCAAGAGCGGTATTTAAACTTTCAAAACTATGTAAGTCAATGGCGGCAGTGATTCCTTTGCCTTTTAGACGGTCAGTCAAACCTTCGCCATAAGCGACTTGTTCAGCTCCAAGCTCCTTTAAAAAGTTGGCAGTTGAGTCAGAAGCCGTCCCGATAACTTTTGCTCCCCATAATTGAGCAAGTTGAACAGCGAAAATGCCGACCCCTCCTGCTGCTCCACCGATTAAGAGCGTATCTCCATTTTTAACATGTGCTTTTCGTAAGGCGACGGCAGCTGTAAGACCGGCGACAGCGAGGGTAGAGGCAACATCATTTTCTATAAAATCAGGGGTGTGATAGAGCCCAGGTTCTTTGTTTGAAGCAATGAGTTGCTCGGTGGCCGCCCCTTTCATCGTCGTTCCAAAAACACGGTCGCCAACTTTAAAGTCGGTCACTTCTGCACCGATTTGGTCAATTTGCCCAGCAAAATCATAAGCAAAAGTTTGTGGAAGTTTGACTCCAAAATTTGGTGCGACTTCAGGATGACCCATAATTGCCCAATCCATTGGATTGAGTCCGACATGACTGACTTTAATAGAAACTTCATTGGCTTTGGGTTCTAAGCTTGGTAGGTCAACGAGTTCAAGAACTTCTGGTTGTCCAAATCTTTTATATTGTAGTGCTTTAACCATTATTTTCTCCTTTGAAATGGATTATTGATAGTAAACTTGTGCAAATTCTTTAGCAAAATCATTTATTTTGACTTTGCCATGATGATAGGTTGAGGATTTGATTTCTTGGTAGAGTTTGTCAGGGCTTTGTTGAAATTGATTCATTTGACCAAATCCATCTGCCACAACTTTTGGAAGACCTGCTTTGACAAAGTTTTCTACCAAATCTTCCACAGAAATAGTGACATATTGGGCAGAAATGTTATTAGTTTCTAAGGCATTGACCCAATCAGTACCTATCGCCCAATCAGAAACGACATATTTTATTTTACTGACAGCTTTGTCCGTCAGTAAATCATTGATACGATTGTAAACAGCATCAGCAATATCACTTGGATGAACCCAAGCCCGCATTGTTTCAGGACTGATGGCTTCAAAAATTTTTCCTTGAGCCTTAAGTAGCGCAATTTCTGTCAGTAAATTGGTATAAAAACCAACGGGACGAATGTGTTTAACGGTAACACCAGTGAGTTCATCAAGCCCATCTTCCATGGCATGATATTCGTAGAGAATCCCAGCTTCTGGGCTTTGGGCACCGACTGAGCTAAGGTTAATGACTTTTTTGACATCAGTCTTTTTGATGGCCTGACTGTAAATTTTTGCCAAATCAGACATTGATGTTGCTGACGAAAAAGCGATACCCGTAATCATGAGATAAACCAAATCAGAACCAGTGAAAGTTCGGCTGAGAAAGTCGAGGTCAGTATTTAATCCAACCGCAGCTTTCGCACCGAGCTTTTCAATAGCCGCAGCTCCTTCGGGACGTGAAGTAATGACAGTGACTTCATGTCCGTCAGCGATTAATCTGGGGATAAAATGTCGATTGATGTTTCCTAATGAACCTAAAAGTGTAATTTTCATACTTGTTCTCTTTTCTATTTTTTAAAGGGCGTTGGCGTCTTTTGCGTCATTGATAGAAGGATAGAGGAAGTTGAAGTCAAAATCTTCTTTCAAACGATGATTTGAAGAAACCGACTCCCATTTGTTGTAGTCATTGTCAGTTGGACGTTCTTGAGCAATATTTTCAATGGATAAAATATCAGCGATAGAAGTTTCAGAATCATCAACGATGTTGTAAAGGTCATGCTTCAAGTCTTTAGTGTGAACGATTTGGAGGAGCGCGCGGTCAATATCTGTATGATGAACCAGCGAATTTAGCTTATCAGGATGACGTTCTGTCAGATAAGGGGCAAGTTCGTTCAGATGAGGGTCCTTATCCCCATAGACTAAGCCAAAGCGAGTAATGACAAGTTCGGTAGCTGTCCCAGCTAATAAGCTGTGAAGTCCTTTTTCGGCAGCAATTTTACTTGCTGGATAAGTCGCTTTTCCAGTCGGTTCATCGTTTTCTGTGGCCGGGCGATTAAGCGTATTTCCGAGATAAACATTAGTTGTACTTGCAAAAATAAAACGTTGGACTTTGGCTTCAAGTGCTGCCTTGGCAAGACTAAGTGTCGCATCAAGATTGACTGATTTTTGTGTTTGGTCAGAAACACCACGAAAAGCTGCTGCAGTATGAATGATGACATCAATGCCAGCTACTGCTTTTTTCAAATCATTTAGATTTGTTAAGTCACCAACGATGATTTCGGCTCCTTGTTCCTTTAGCGAAGCGGCTCGGCTTTCATCACGGACCAAAAGGCGAATATTTTCTTTTTGATTGAGAAAATATTGAGCCAGACGACTGCCAACTTTTCCGGTTGCACCAGTGATTAAGATTTTCATTTGATTACCTGACGACTTTCTTTAAGTGCTGACTTGACTGATGAAATCGTATTTTATAGCTTTCTCTTGACAGTTTCAGTCTTAATTTTATATAATGTCAGTAACTGACATTTGAGAATAGTATAATCTTTCGGAAAGTAATTGTCAAGAAAAATGTCATAAACTGACATTTCGGGGGATTTTTGGATATGTTTAGGAAGAAAAAATGAAAAAATCAAGTCAAGAAAAATTATATGAAGCAGCGCTTGAGCTGATTACAGCACAAGGTTATGACAATACCACCGTTTTACAAATCGCAACTAAAGCCGGCCTAACTGAGCGAACTTTCTTTCGCAAATTTAAAAATAAAGCGGATATTTTCTTTGCCGGAGGCGAGCAATACAGCGAAATGTTACTGAATAAAATGCGAGAATCAAAAGAAACAAATCCTTTATTTATCGTACTTGATGGTTATTTCTATGCTGCAGACTTCTTTGATGAACATCGAGAAAGAACAGTCAAAAGACAAAAAATAATTGCCAGCCACCCTGATTTGGAAGAGCGTGAACTCCTTAAACAAAGTAAAATTGAAGGACTCTTGGTCGAATACTTACTGACAGATTATGAGGAAAGAACAGCAAGACTTGCGGTTCGTTTGGCTCGTGCAATATACAGTGTAGCATGGGAAGAATGGTTAGAAAATGAGACGGAAAGTTTACGTCAACTATTAGAAAAGGCTATTGGCTCTTATAATGATTTGAAAAATTACTGACGGAAATACTAGCATATCCGTAAATGTGCTAAAGCGCAAACGGCTATCCTATGACAGAAGTCTTGTCAGTAAAATAAAAACTACTGACAGAGTTGTCAGCAGTTTTTTTGTTTTATTCTAGTCCTTTTTTCCAAGGGTCGAGCCAATTGACAAAAAGCGCAATGAAAAGAAGTAAGCCGGAGATAAGCGCAAGCAAGTGCATACCATTAAATAAGGTGTGACGCAAAGGGGCAACAAGGGCAGTTGGAATATTTTTTAAAGCTTGAGCATCAGAAATTTGATTAAGAAGTGTCGTTGTAAGTTTTGGATTATGTGCAGTTGAGTCAGTAAATGTACGGTTGAGAGCGATTGATAAGCCAGATAAGACAAGTGTTGTTCCCATTGTTCTTAGTAAAGCATTAACGGCAGTCGCTGCACCAATCAAATGCTTAGCGACACTTTCTTGAACTGCAACCTGTAAGGTAATGTTGACAATCCCAAAGGCGGTACCAAGAATTGCTGTCGCGACAAAGAGCATAAGAATTGAGGCATGTTCAGGCAAACTAAATAAGAAAAGCGCACCTAAAACCATAATAGCAAAACCGATATAAATCGTTCTTTTTTCGCCGACTTTTTGAATGAGATGATTGACATTTCTCGTTCCGATAACTAGCATGATTGCTGATGGAATCAAAACCATTCCACCGACTAAAGCCGTTGCGCCCATGACCCCTTGTCCCCAAGTGGGCAGATAGTTTGTATAAAAACCAAAGAAACCATATTGCATGAAAAACATGATATTTTTGGCAATGAAAGATGGATTTTTGAAAAGTTCAAGCGGAACAATGGGGTCAACCGCTCTTTTTTCAGCAAAATAAAATCCAGTGAAAAAGAGCAAACTGATAACCAACAGAGCAATCAATAATGGAAGATTAATGACGGCATTCCCCATCATTTGAAAAAGAAGCATAATGGCAATGACGGCAATGGATAGAGAAGCAGAACCAGCAAAATCAATTGATTTTTTAGTATGGTCAGTTTTAAGATCGAAATTTTTCCAAACAATAAAAGCCATGTAAATCCCAATCGGAATATTGATGAAAAAGACCCAGCGCCAGTCAAGTAAGGTTACAATCAAACCTCCGACAATTGGTCCTGCAATAGTTGAAAATGAATAAGCAGCGACAGTATTTCCAATCACGCGTCTCCGCTCATCAGCCTGATACATCATTCCATAGATGACAAAAGGAAGTTGAATCATCACACCAGCACCAAGTCCCATGAGGGCGCGGGCGACAATGACCATCAACATATTAATAGCTAATCCTTCGCCGAGAGAACCTATAGTAAATAAAAGTGTGCCGAGCACAAACATTTGTTTATAACCAAAACGTTCGGCCAGTTTTGTCCAAATGGGAGAAGAAACCGCCATGAGGAGCATATAAATAGTTACAACCCAACTCATCAACTTGATGCCGTGTAATTCTGCCATCATTGCTGGCAGAGCAGTAGCCACAATTGAGCCTTCCAAACCTGCCATGACATTGGAAAGCATAAAGGCTCGAATGGAGCGTTTTTCTTGTATTTTATTCAATTTTTCTCTTTTCTATATTAAAATAAGGATTCAAAATGCGGTGGTTGACACTTTGAAATCAACATGCTATATTATAGCAAGTTAGAGTTACTCTAAGTCAAGAGAAAAAATTGACTTTTTATTAATTAATGAATAAAAAATGTAAAATGACCCAAAAGATGGGTTTTATAAGTTCAAAGGAGAACAAATGGTCACTATTGCGACAGTCGCAGGAAGAACAGGGATTTCAGCCTACAATTTACGATTTTATGAAAAAGAAGGTTTGATTTCAGTTCCGCGCACCAAAGCTGGAATTCGAGACTTTGATGAAGCAGCAGAATCAAGAATTAATGCTATTCGCCATTATCGCTGTGCCGGTTTGAGTTTAGCACAGATTAAAGAAGTTTTTGCCAATACAGACAAACATGAGATGATTATCGAGGTTTTAAAAGCTCGTAAAAAAGAAATGGAAAAAGAATTAGCCGAACTGGAAAAATCAATGGCTTATTTGGATAAAAAAATAAATATTCATCAAGAACGCATGAATGAAGAAGCTGCAGCTAAAGCTAGTCTAGTTTGACAAGGCTATATCCATTTGATATAATAGAAAGGTCGTGTGAAAGACCACGAACTCTCGAGCTGGAAATGGGGTGAAAATCTATGTCAAAAACACTTGTACGCAAAAATGAATCACTTGACGACGCACTCCGTCGCTTCAAACGTTCAGTAACAAAAGCTGGAACTCTTCAAGAGCTCCGCAAACGTGAACACTACGAAAAACCTTCTGTAAAACGTAAACGTAAATCAGAAGCAGCTCGTAAACGTAAAAAATACTAATTAGAATTTTTAATCACTGACTCTTGTCAGTGATTTTTTTATTTATTAGCTTTTACTAACAAAGCTGTCAGCAAATTTTGTTAAAATGGAGATTAAAGGGGGATAAAATGACTAAGATTAAACATATTTTTTCTGATTTAGATGGCACTTTGCTTGATGACCAAGGTAAAATTTCCCAAAAGACTCAAGAGGTGATTGAAAACTCTAATCTTCCATTTTCTCTGGTTTCAGCAAGAGCGCCCCAAGCGATGGAAGAACTGATTGATCAGTTGAATTTAAAAAGCGCACAAGTTGCTTTTAATGGTGGGCTTATTTTTGCTAAAAATGAAGTCATTAAAGCAAGTCCATTGGTTCATGCTAGCACTCAAAAATTGATTAAGACAATCAAAAAAGATTATCCTGAAATAAATCTATCCCTGTACAGTTTAAGCGATTGGTACGTTGAAAAGATTGATGCAGACATCAAACAAGAAATGCAATTTACTCCACAAGTTCCCAAGTTAGTAGATTTAGAAGCATTGGTAACTGAGCGGCCAAGACTAGAAATATTTAAAATTCTTTTGATTACACCAAACGAAATAAAGCTAGAAGAAATCAAAAGACATTTAGAAAAGTTGAATTTTCCAGATATAATAATCCAAAAAACTTGGGAAACATATCTGGAAATTACACATCTTGAAGCTCAAAAAGCTAAAGCAGTTCAATTTATCGCTCAAAGAGAACGGTTAGAACAAAGAGAACTTGCAGCTTTTGGTGATAATGAAAATGATTTGTCAATGTTAAAAGCAGTCGGTCTACCAATTGTCATGGCAAATGCTTCTGATGATTTGAAAAAAATAGGAAAAGTGATTACAAAAAGTAATACAGAAGATGGTGTAGCTTATGGAATTCAAAAATATATTACTGACAGCTCACTCTAAGTTGCTTAGCAAAGCTCAAAAAATCTGTCAGTAAAAATAAAATCAAGAATCTTGTAAAAGTAACCCTTTACAAGCTAAAAGTAAAATTCTCAAAGCCAAAATATCCGAATTTGTGATATAATTAACCTATCGATTTGAATTGAATCAGCATGGTGCTTTTTCAATCTCAACAAAATTATCTTATAAGGAGAATTTTTCCAAATGGCAAAATTGACTGTAAAAGACGTTGAACTTAAAGGCAAAAAAGTCCTCGTACGTGTTGACTTTAATGTTCCAATTAAAGATGGCGTAATCACAAATGATAACCGTATCACTGCTGCGCTTCCAACAATTAAATACATCCTTGAACAAGGTGGACGTGCAGTCCTCTTCTCTCACTTGGGACGTGTTAAAGAAGAAGCTGATAAAGCTGGTAAATCACTTGCACCAGTAGCTAAAGCTCTCTCTGAAAAACTTGGTCAAGACGTTGTTTTCCCAGGAGCTACTCGTGGAGCAGAACTTGAAGCAGCAATCAACGAACTTAAAGATGGAGAAATCCTTCTCGTTGAAAACACTCGTTTTGAAGATATCGACGGTAAAAAAGAATCTAAAAACGATCCAGAACTTGGTAAATACTGGGCTTCACTCGGTGACGGAATCTTCGTTAACGATGCATTTGGTACAGCTCACCGTGCTCACGCATCAAACGTTGGTATCTCAGCAAACGTTGAAAAAGCCGTTGCTGGTTTCCTTCTTGAAAACGAAATTGCTTATATCCAAGAAGCAGTTGAAGCTCCAGAACGTCCATTCGTAGCAATCCTTGGTGGTTCTAAAGTTTCAGATAAAATCGGTGTTATCGAAAACCTCCTTTCAAAAGCTGATAAAGTTATCATCGGTGGTGGGATGGCTTACACATTCTTGAAAGCACAAGGTTACGAAATCGGAACTTCACTCGTTGAAGATGACAAACTTGACCTTGCTAAAGAATTGCTTGAAAAAGCAGCAGGAAAATTGATTTTGCCACTTGACCACAAAGTTGCTAACGCATTTGCTGGTTACACAGAAGTTAAAGAAACTGCTGACCAAAATATTCCTGCAGGCTTCATGGGACTTGACGTAGCAAGCAAAACAATTGCTGACTACAACACACAACTTGAAGGTGCTAAAACAGTTGTTTGGAATGGTCCAGTTGGTGTATTTGAAAACCCAGACTTCCAAGCAGGTACTGTTGGATTGATGGAAGCTATCGTTAAACAACCAGGTGTTAAATCAATCATCGGTGGTGGTGACTCAGCAGCAGCAGCAATCAACCTTGGTTATGCAGATAAATTCTCATGGATTTCAACTGGTGGTGGAGCTTCAATGGAACTCCTCGAAGGTAAAGTACTTCCAGGACTTGCAGCTTTGACTGAAAAATAATCTAAAAGCTAATAAATAAAAAGAGTTTGATTTTTGAAATCAAGCTCTTTTTGTATCTGTGCTATAATTTGGTTATATGAAATTCTATAATTCAACAAATGAAATTCCAGAGGAGATGTTAAAAGGGATTGATTTGACTTACCCTCAATTGGCTTATCTACCAGAAACTGGAATTCTCTATGATAATAAATATAATGAAAAAACAGTTCCAATTATTTCAGGTGGAGGAAGTGGTCATGAACCGGCCCATGTAGGTTACGTTGGGGCTGGAATGCTTGCGGCAGCTGTGACTGGCCCTCTATTTATACCACCAAAGTCTAAAAATATTTTAAAAGCTATTCGCCAAGTTAACTCAGGCAAAGGCGTTTTTGTGATTATCAAAAATTTTGAAGCTGATTTAAAAGAGTTTAAAAAAGCGATTGAAGAGGCAAGAACTGAAGGGATTGACGTCAGATATATTGTCAGCCATGATGATATTTCGGTGAATGCTTATAATTTTCATAAAAGACATCGAGGAGTTGCTGGAACGATTTTGCTTCATAAAGTACTCGGTGCTTTTGCAAAAGAAGGGGCAAGTATTGATGAAATTGAACAATTGGCTCTGTCCCTTTCCCCAGAAATTTATACTTTGGGTGTCGCCTTAGCTCCAGTTAATTTTCCTCATCATAGGACCTCCTTTCTATTAGCAGAAGATGAAGTGTCTTTTGGCGTTGGAATTCATGGCGAGCCTGGTTACCGAATCGAAAAATTTGAAGGCTCTGAGCGTATTGCCGTAGAATTAGTAAATAAGTTAAAAGCAGAAATTAATTGGCAAAAAAAAGCCAATAAAAATTATATTTTGCTTGTAAATGGTCTTGGTTCAACGACTTTAATGGAACTCTATCATTTTCAATACGATGTCATGCGCCTTTTAGAACTTGAAGGATTATCCATTAAGTTTTGTAAAGTCGGGAACTTAATGACAAGTTGTGATATGTCAGGAATTTCATTAACACTTTGTTCTGTCAAAGATTCTAAATGGTTGGACTATCTGAATGCTCCAACTGGAGCTTTCGCCTGGTAATCAATCTTCAAAAATATTCAGTTGAGCAAGTAAGAGTTTAACTATCTGAGGATAAAGGTCCTCTAAAGAATTTCCTCTGATGATTGACTCTTTAGTTATTGCACAAATTGCTGCAGCATTATAACGACATATAAATGATTTTTCTAAGTCTGACCAATGATAGTCAGACTTATTTTCTTGGTCAAAAAGCACCTTATCAAGCAGATTTTCCCATTGAATAAGAAAAAAATGTTCAAAATTTTTATCAATAACAAAAATTTTTTGATAAAAAATTTGATTTTCATCTAAGTAACGTAATAAAAGCAAGAGTTCTTTTTGCCAGCCATAATAATCCAGATTGTCATTAATTAATTCGGCAAAGTCATTCTCAAAAATCCAAGATAAAAGTTCTTCTTGGTTTTGAAAGTAATTATAAAAAGTTTGTCGTCTAATTTTTGCGACTTGCATGATATCACTGACCGAAATCTGGTGATAGGCATTACTTTGCATTAAGTCTTTAAAGGACTTAGCAATAATTTTTTGTGTAATGATTGATTTTTTCATATTTCAAAAGAAAGCGGACACATTTTGCGATTTGTCCCTTATTTTTATCAAATTTTTATTTTATACTAAGTATAACATAAGAAACTCAGGAGGATGAGCGATGAAAAAAATTATTAATCAACCACAAGATGTGGTCTCAGAAATGTTAGCCGGATTGACCTATGCTTACGGGGATTTGATTGAAAAAGTTCCAGATTTTGAAATTATTCAACGTAAAAGTCCTAAAAGTGGGAAAGTTGCCTTAGTCTCAGGTGGGGGTTCTGGACACGAACCAGCTCATGCTGGCTTTGTTGGGGAAGGAATGCTGTCAGCAGCTGTTTGTGGAGCTGTTTTCACTTCCCCAACTCCTGACCAGATTTTTGAAGCAATCAAAGCGGCTGATGAAGGAGCTGGAGTGCTCTTGATTATCAAAAATTATTCAGGTGATGTCATGAACTTTGAAATGGCAAGAGAAATGGCTGAGATGGAAGAAATTAAAGTTGAGCAAATTATTGTCGATGATGATATCGCCGTTGAAAATTCGCTCTATACTCAAGGAAGACGAGGAGTTGCTGGAACAGTCCTTGTTCATAAAATATTAGGCGCAGCTGCCCATCAAGGGGCTTCTTTAGATGAAATCAAAGATTTGGCTGATAAGGTCGTCAAGAATATCAAGACTATTGGCTTAGCTTTGTCAGCCGCAACAGTTCCAGAAGTTGGAAAACCTGGTTTTGTTCTTGATGAAGATGAAATTGAATATGGCGTCGGAATTCATAGTGAACCAGGATACCGTCGGGAAAAAATGAAAACTTCTTATGAGTTAGCAACAGAACTGGTTGGTAAATTGAAAGAAGAATTCAAATTTGAAGCTGGTCAAAAATATGGCATTCTTGTGAATGGTATGGGAGCGACGCCACTGATGGAGCAATTCATTTTTATGAATGATGTTGCAAAATTACTGACAGACGAAAAAATAGAAGTTCTTTTTAAAAAAGTTGGGAATTATATGACTTCAATTGATATGGCAGGCTTGTCACTTACAATGATTAAGTTGGAAGATGACCAATGGCTCAAAAATCTTAATGAAGACGTGAAAACTATTTCTTGGGGATAAGGAGAGAGAATGTTAACAATAGATACAACCATTGAATGGTTAGGAAAATTCAACGAAAAAATACAAGAAAACAAAGCTTATCTGAGCGAACTAGACGGGCCTATTGGTGACGGGGACCATGGTGCAAATATGGCTCGTGGGATGTCTGAAACAATGAAAGCATTGGAAGGTTCAGACTTTGAAAATGTTTCAGAAATCTTTAAAAAAGTGGCCATGACCCTAATGTCAAAAGTAGGCGGAGCTTCTGGACCTTTGTATGGTTCAGCCTTTCTAGCCATGAGTAAGGCTGCCACAGAAACTTTGGATACAAGTGAATTAATTTATGCTGGACTAGAAGCTATTCAAAAAAGAGGAAAAGCTCAAGTCGGTGAAAAAACGATGGTTGATATCTGGTCAGCATTTTTAAAAGACCTGCAAACAGATTCAGCTTCCAAAGAAAATTTAGAAAAAGTTGTTAAAGCAAGTGCAGGACTTTTAGCGACTAAAGGACGAGCTTCTTATCTGGGAGAACGATCAATTGGGCATATTGACCCTGGAACACAATCAAGTGCTTATTTATTTGAAACACTTTTGGAGGTAGTAGCATGACTTATGGCATTGTAATCGTTTCTCATTCTTCTGAGATTGCCTCAGGATTAAAAAAATTAATTCGTGAAGTCGCTAAAAATATTTCACTAACTGCTATAGGTGGTTTAGAAAATGGAGAAATAGGTACCTCTTTTGACCGAGTTATGAATGCTATTGAAGAAAATGAGGCAGACAATCTCTTAACATTTTTTGATTTAGGAAGCGCTCGAATGAATCTAGATTTGGTTTCTGAAATGACAGACAAGGAATTAACCATTTTTAATGTCCCGCTCATTGAGGGAGCTTACACAGCGAGTGCCCTCTTAGAAGCAGGGGCAACTTTTGAAGCAATAAAAGATCAGTTAGAAAAAATGCTGATAGAAAAATAAGGTAGAGCAATGACATTACAAATATTGGGAGAATTTCTGGGCACTTTCATCCTTGTATTATTAGGAAATGGGGTTGTCGCAGCAAATGTTTTAGGTAAAACAAAATCGGAAAATGCAGGTTGGGTGACTATTGCAATTGGCTGGGGCTTAGCCGTTGCTGTCGCCGTCTGGGTAGTTGGCTTCTTTTCGCCCGCTTATCTCAATCCAGCCCTGGTAATTGGTTTTCTCGTCTTAGGGAAAATAAAAATTGGCTTAGCACTTGCTTTCATTATCGCTGAATTTTTAGGTGCTATGTTAGCTGCTGTTGCCGTTTGGTTACATTATTATCCCCATTGGGAAGAAACAAAAGATTCTTCTCTAATCTTGGCAAGTTTTGCTACAGCACCTGCTATTCGTCATTCTTGGTCCAATTTTTTAGGAGAAGCTTTTGACGGGGCGCTGCTCATGCTATTGATTATGGCAATGGGCCATTATCGTCTGGAAGGTGGTTTTGGTCCAATTATTGTCGGTTTTCTCATTATGGCAGTTGGTTTTTCTTTAGGACCAACTACTGGTTACGCGATGAATCCAGCACGTGACTTAGGTCCGAGAATCATGCACGCACTTTTACCAATCAAAAATAAAGAAACTTCTGACTGGGGCTATGCTTGGATTCCAGCAACTGGTTCGATTGTTGGTGCTGTAATTGCTGGACTACTCTATCAATGGATATTGACACTTCATTGATAATTGCTAAAAAGAAAAATACGGTTAATTAACCGTATTTTTTTAATCATTAAAATCAAAGCGAAGTTTCATATGATTGGAACCAGAAATAACCATTTTACCAAGAAGTTCAGTTTGAGCAGTCAGAGCAATCTGTGCAAGTCTTTCGTTCACTGCTTCAAGTGATTGGTCACTTCCTTTGTCGGTTTCGTTTTGTAAGGCTCTTAATTTTGCCATTGTGTTTAGGTCAAAATTGTCTCTTTTATCGACATAGCCTTGGAAATTACTGTCTCCAAGGACAGCAGTCATTGTGGTCAACCAATACATTTGTGTTGGGTCAAAATCCAGCTTTGTATCACGATAAGAAGCAGGTGTGTCGCTTACTCTGGCATAAAAAGGAACCAGACAATTAAAGGTGTTGGCACCAAAGGCAAGCCAGTGAATCCCAGCAATATTTTCAGCAACCTTATCTCGAATTTGCAAAACATGAAGTTCCAGATTACGGTTGAGTCCAATTGGTCGAATCAATTTTTGTTCTGCGGCGCTTGAAGTTGTACTATAAGGGTCATAAGCTGTATTTTCATAATGACTTGACAGGACAAACTTAATTTCTTCAATGGAAATTTTACGATTGGCTTGGCAGATGAAAGGTAAATCTTGATTAAAAGGGTCATCATTTCCTGTGATTTCTGGAGAAAAATAGTTTTGAACATACCAAGCACGTGGATTGTTGTAGCGCGTGTCTTTAATCGTGCTTGAACCAAAAATATGCCGAAGATTATATCCGTCAAAGTCTGGATTAAGATTGTTGTCATCAATAAATTCTTTCAAACCAGTTGAATAAATCGTGTCAGAGCTTTCAAAATCATACCAATCAATATTAAGACGATTAGGTGCAATAACATAGGCATCATCGGGGATACGAATAGCGGCCCACTGATGTCCGCCCAGTGTTTCTAACCACCAAATCTCATCTTTATCGGAAAATGCCATGCCGTTTGATTCATAGGTTCCATATTTTTCTAAAAGTTGTCCTACTCGTTCAACCCCTTCACGCGCACTGTGGATATAAGGAAGAGTAATTGTTGTGAAATCTTCTTCTCCTAGTCCTTTTTCAGCGTAGGGGTCCAATCCTAAAATTCGACTATTGGTTGTGGAGGTTTCTGTCGCGGTCATGGCAACATTCGCACTATTAATTCCAGCTGCAGCCCAAATGCCGTAAGTAGGGTCAGCATCGGGAGTAGAGGTATATGCTAGTGGATTTTCTGGCAAGTCAAATTCACAAGCTGTTGCGATTGAAGAATAGCGCTTGGGTTGATTTTCAGGATTAATGACAACAAAACGTTGGGGATTAGGTTTATCTCCCCCATCTTCGTTTCGTGCAATTAAAGTGCTACCATCTAATGAGGCTTTTTTACCTACGAGAAATGTTGTACAGGCCATAAGAACTCCTTTATAAATGTGATAAATAGCCTGTTATTAATAAATACTAAGCATAATTACAGGTTAGATTTTTGAATTTATCTAAAACTTAAAGTTAACTATTATTATACTATAAAGAAAGTTGTTTTTGAATGCAGAATAATACAGTTTTTCTAAAGGGCAAATTGATTTGATGTTCAAAAGGGAAGTGTTAGAATTAGGGTAAGATTAAAGCTAGAGAAGATTTATTTGAAGGATAAGAATATGACCTCACCAATAACTGTTAAAGGTATGAGCGTGAAATTTGGCGATAAAATAATATTAGACCGATTATCTTATGATTTTGAAAGTGGAAAAATAATTTGTTTGATTGGGCCTTCGGGCTCTGGTAAATCTACTTTTATTAAGTCAATTGTGGGAATGCAAAAATTAGATAGTGGAAGTGTTGAAATTCTTGAAGTCAAAATACCAGATAGAAAAATTTTAGGACAATTAGGTTATATGGCGCAAGAAGACGCCTTATTTAAGGAGTTGACTGGAAAACAAAATTTAGAGTTTTTTGGTTTGCTCCAAGGAATCAAAAAAAATGAATTGACAGAAAAACTTGAAAAAGCGGCACTGACAGTGAATCTTACAAGTCATCTTAAGCAATCGGTTGCTAATTATTCAGGAGGAATGCAACGTCGTTTATCACTCGCCATTGCTTTGCAAACGGATGCTCCAATCTTACTTTTAGATGAGCCAACGGTCGGGATTGACCCAGAATTACGTCAAGAAATCTGGGAAGAATTAAGAAATCAAGCAAATCAAGGGAAAACGATATTGATTACAACTCATGTCATGGACGAAGCAGAACGGTGTGATATTGTATTGATGCTTAGAAATGGCAAGTTTATTGCCGAAGGTTCTCCTAAGGAAATTAAAGAAAAATATCAAGTGAACTCGGTGGAAGAGGCTTTTATTGTGGCAGGAAAAACTTTAGAAATGAAAGCTAAGGAGGTGGTGAGATGAGAATTATTGCCATTTTCAAGCGAATTATGCTTCAAAGGCGCGGAGACCCAAGGACACTTGCAATGATGTTTTTAGCGCCAATATTTATTTTGACACTCATGTATTTTCTCTTTCAAGTCCCATCCAATACTGCCTATCGAGTGGGTTTAAAGTCCGATAATACAGAACTAACGAAGGCTTTAAAAAATATACCAGATGATAAAGCGCATTTGGAAGTGGTAAATGTTTCTAAAAATAATCGCTTGACAATGAATGAGAAAGATTTGAGTGCAATTGTCAGTATTTCAGGGAAAAATATTGAGATTAGCTATGCCAATCAGTCAAATGGAACAAGTTCTGCGGTAAAAATGCTTTTAACGCAAGTAATTCAAGAAAACCAAGCCAAAGCGACTAAAGAAGAGACTCAGCAAGCTTTGCAAAATTTGATGGATAAATTATCTCAAGTATCAGGACAAAGTGCTCCAACCAAACTGAGCGTTAATACAGAGCAGTTTCAGATAAGAAGCAAGTATTTGTATGGAAATCCGACGAGTACAAATGCTACTTTTGATGATTTAGCACCGATTTTAGTTGGCGCCTTTGCTTTCTTTTTAGTCCTTCTAATATCAGGGATTTCCTTAGTGAATGAGCGAACATCAGGAACATTGGGAAGGATGCTAGTGACTCCTGTTAAACGAAGTGAGATTGTCACTGGCTATACTTTGAGTTATGGAATTCTTGCGATGATTCAAACGGCACTCATGGTTATTTTTACCTATTGGATTTTAGGAGTTCACAATAATGGAAATATTGGTTGGGTTTTTGTCATTAATTTCTTTATTGCAATCATTGCTTTGTTGTTCGGCTTGCTCTTATCCACATTAGCAAAAACAGAATTTCAATTTGTGCAGATGATTCCTTTGGCCATTATTCCACAATTTTTATTTTCGGGATTGATTCCTGTCGATACGATGCCAACAATTCTGCAAGGAATTGCCCACTGCATTCCAGTTTATTATGGGATTAGTGCCATGCAAGAAGTAGTTAAAAGGGGAATGGGTTTTTCAGGAATTTGGTTCGATTTGTTGATTATGTTCGTTTTTGCTGTCGTGCTTTATCTTGCAAATGTTCTAGCTTTGAAAAATGTTCGCAGAACCTAAGTAAATAATTTTTATCCTATTGATTGACAGCTTTCAGAGCTGTCAGTTTTTGTATTGTCAGATGGGGAGGACCAGTAAGGTGAACCATTGTTTCGTGTAACTGGCTATGCTATAATTAAAAGATGAAAAAAATTACAGTACGGACAAAAGCAGCAAAAAAACTGCGAGCGGGTTACCCACTTTTGGTGGCAGAAGATTTAAGTTCACCTATTTCAGAGGATGATTTTGCACAGTTTTTTGATGAAAAAGCTCAAGCTCTTGGAACAGGCTATCTTTCAAAGCAAAATAAAGGAATTGGCTGGTTGTTGAGTACCTCATCAGCAAAAATTGACCATCATTTTTATGTGGAAAAATTTGTTCAAGCACGAAGCTTACGTGCTCCTTTTTTCCAAGATGAGTTGACGACAGCCTTCCGTCTGTTTAACGGCGAAGGTGATGGTTTAGGAGGCTTAACCATTGATTTTTATAATGGTTTTGTTGTCTTTTCTTGGTATAATCCATTTATTTATAGTCAAAAAAAAGCAATTGTCAAAGCTTTCCAAGTGGTTTTTCCTGACATTAAAGGGGCTTATGAAAAGCTGCGTTTTGCTGACAGTCAATTGGAAAGTCAATATCTGTTCGGTGAAGAAGCGCAAGAACCTTTATTAGTCATGGAAAATGGGGTGACTTATGCGACATACTTGAATGAAGGCTTAATGACAGGGATTTTTCTTGACCAAAAAAATGTCCGTGGAGCGCTTGTAAATGGCCTTGTGGCTGGTAAAACTTTGTTGAATATGTTTAGTTATACAGGGGCTTTCTCAGTAGCTGCAGCCGTTGGTGGAGCAAGTCAAACCACTTCGGTCGACTTGGCAAAACGATCACTTGATAAAACAAGAGAACAGTTTTTGGTCAATGGAATTGAACCAGACAGTCAAAAAATTTATGTGATGGATGTTTTTGGCTATTTTAATTATGCCAAGAAAAAGAATTTGACTTATGATATTGTTGTGCTTGACCCACCGTCATTTGCTCGCAATGGTAAAAAGACATTTTCGGTGGCCAAAAATTATGGGGAACTTGTGGAAGAAGCTGTGGATATCCTCGAAAATAATGGAACGTTGATTGCTTCAACGAATGCGGCAAATGTTTCTGATAAGAAATTCCGTCAAATGGTTGAAGAATCTCTCAAAAATAAGGGAGTGAAATTTACCATTTTCCAAGAAGAAAAACTACCAGCTGATTTTCAGATTGCTGACAGCTTTCCAGAAGGAAATTATCTTAAAGTTTTATTTATTAAAATCAAAAAATAGTCTGTCAGTTGCTGACAGGCTTTTTGGTCAGTCATTTAAAAATGTGAGCGCTTTACTATCTGCTTTCTATATGATAAAATGCAAGCATAAGCTTAATTATTCTCATTTTTTTAAATAGAAAGCAGATTGGTGAGATAGGGATAGAAACCTATTTTATTTTTATTATGGATAAAAAATATTATCAGTTATTAAAAAAGCAGTTTTCTTCAAAGGAGGCTGTACTTACAGAAATTATTAACTTGAGTGCTATTTGTGAATTACCAAAAGCAACAGAGCATTTTATGAGTGATGTGCATGGTGAATATGATGCTTTTAATCATGTCCTAAGAAATGGTTCTGGCAGTATCAAAGAAAAATTACGGGATTGTTTTCCACAATTTTCGTCAGCAGAAATTTCATCAGTGGCAGCCTTGATTTATTATCCACAAGAAAAACTAGACTCTGAATGTCAACTTCAAGATAAAAAGCTTTTTGAACACTATTGCCGTCTAAACCTAGTCTATCTATTGAAAACAGTTAAATTTGTTGGACAAAAATATACGCGTTCAAAAGTTCGTAAAGCTTTTCCAGAAAAATTTCGCTACATCTTAGAAGAGTTAATCAATGAAGTGGATTCGACGACTGACAAACAGGATTATTTTGATTCAATTCTTTCGCAGCTACAAAATCTGGGAGAACTTACTCGCTTAATTGTTGCACTTGCAGATACAATTCGCAGATTGACGGTCGACCATCTACATGTTGTTGGGGATATTTATGATCGCGGACCATATCCAGACAAAATTATTGACCGTTTGATAAACATGCCCTCAGTTGATGTTCAGTGGGGCAATCATGATATTGTGTGGATGGCGGCTTTTAGTGGCTCACCTTTGGCCATGATGAATGTGATAAGAATTTGTGCCCGTTACGGGAATTTAGATATTCTTGAAGAATCTTATGGGATTAATTTGCGTGCGATTTTAGAATATGCTGAACGTTATTATGAACCAAGTGAGGCATTTCGTCCACGATTAGTTGATGGGGTTCGCTTGTCAGCTGATGAAAAAGCACTCCTTAATAAATTACAGCAAGCCACGGCTATTTTACAATTTAAGTTAGAAAGTCAACTAATTGAAAGACGGCCAGATTTCCAACTTGAACATCGGGACCTCCTCCATTTTATTGATTTCTCACAAAATAAAATAGAATTAGCAGGTGAAACCTATGATTTAATTGATTTTCAGGCGCCTACAATTAATCCTGAACAGCCCGCAAGTCTAACTGAGGAAGAAGAAAAAATAATTGCTCACTTGTTAAATAATTTTAAAACTTCAGATAAGCTCAAGCGCCATGTTGGATTCTTGCAAGAAAAAGGGGCCATGTATCTTTCTTACAATGGCAATCTATTGATTCATGGTTGCCTTCCCTTACATGAAAATGGAGATTTTAAATCATTCACAATTGATAAGAAGGCTTATGCTGGACGAGATTTACTTGATTTTTTTGACTGTGAAGTTAGAAAATGTCTTGCTCATCCTGAAGAATCAAAGGATTTAGCAACAGATTTGATGTGGTACTTATGGGTGGGAGAATGTTCTTCCTTGTTTGGCAAAACAGCAATGACAACCTTTGAACGTTATTATATCAAGGATAAATCCACTCATGTAGAAAAGAAAAATCCATATTATCAATTACGTGAACAACCTAAAATCATTACAAAAATCTTAGAAAACTTTGGTTTAGATGAAAATGGACATTTGGTTAATGGTCACACTCCAATTAAGGAAAAAAATGGCGAGAATCCAATCAAGGCGGATGGAAAGTTGATTGTGATTGATGGAGGTTTTGCTAAAGCCTATCAAAAAGAAACAGGTATCGCTGGATATACCCTTCTTTACAATAGTTTTGGCATTCAATTGGTTGCTCACCAACCTTTTTCGACAGTCAAAGCAGCGGTCGAAAAAGGAACAGATATTATTAGCTTGAAACGTTTAGTGGCGGAAGTTGACGAACGAAAGCGGGTCAAAGATACTAATGTTGGGCAAACTTTGCTAAGTGAAATAGCAGATTTAGAGGTGCTTTTTGAGCATTATGAAGATTATTAAAAGGAGTACCTTTCTTGGTACTCCTTATTTTCTATAAAAAGGCAATAAAAAAACTCAGCCTTAGCTGAGTTAATATTAGTGCGGTGGGCGGGACTTGAACCCGCACCAAGAAAATTCCCGACAGGATCCTTAATCCTGCGCGTCTGCCAATTCCGCCACCACCGCAAAACAGTACTTTAATATAGTACCATTTCTAGATTAATTGTGCAAGTATGAACTAGGGCTGATTTTTTATTGGAAATAAGAGGCAATTTCGGCGGCATGTTTTCCAGCGACAAAACCTGTGACAAAGGCACAAGTAATATTATAACCACCAGTATATCCATTAATGTCTAGCAGTTCCCCAGTCATAAATAAGCCTTGCGTTTTTTTACTTTCCATACTTTTAGGATTTACTTCTTTCAAAGAAACACCGCCACCAGTGACAAATGACTTCTCAATTGGGAGAGTTTTATTTATCATGATTTGCCAGTTTTTGAACAGTTGAACGAGTTTTTCGATTTGTTGTTCAGATAAAGATTTGGCTGGTAAGGCAGGATTAATGCCAGCTTTTTCAAGAATAAAGAGAAGCATGCGTTCTTGGGTTAGTCCAGCGAAGGCATTTTTAATTGATTTATCACTTGAAGCTAGCTTGGTCAGTTCATTTTTTAAAAACCCAGCCGATTTATCTGGGAATTGGTCTAAGCTGACCATGACAGGAGTTTCACCTTTTTCAAGAAGTTGGTTAATGAAACTTGAACAGCGTAAAGCAGCCGGACCAGACAAACCAAAATGAGTGAAGAGCAAGTCATGTTGATGAGAAATCACTGTTTTTCCTTTAGCATTAACGACTGACAGCTTGATTTCACGTAAAGAAATTCCTTGAAGGTTTTTATCTAAAATGAAAGATTCATCAGAGAGTAGCGCAGCTTCGGTAGCATAAAGTTGCGAAATCGTATGTCCCGCTGAGCGGGCTAAGCGATAACCATCGCCGGTTGAACCTGTGGAAGGATAGGCACGACCACCCGTAGAGAGAACGATTGTTGGACTTAAATAGCTTTCACTATCAGTTTCTAATCCAACGATGGACCCATTCTCAATGATAAGTTGGCTGACCGCTTGACTTGGAAAATAAGAAACATGAAGGCTTAAAATTTTGTTAAAGAGCGCATCAACGATTGTTTTAGATTTGTCAGTTAGAGGGAACATGCGTCCATGGTCTTCTTCTTTTAATTTAACACCATTACTTTCAAAAAAGTTAATAATATCAAGATTAGAAAACTGAGAAAAGGCCGAATGAAGAAAGCGTCCATTACCAGGAACATTTGCTAATATTTCATCAATAGAGCGACTATTGGTCACATTACAGCGCCCGCCACCGGTCATTAATAATTTTTTTCCGACTTTTTTATTTTTATCAATAAGAGCAACTTTTGCTCCATTTTCTGCTGCTGAAATGGCGGCCATCATTCCTGACGGGCC
Organism: Lactococcus sp.; assembly: GCF_036648155.1. NCBI lineage: Bacteria > Bacillati > Bacillota > Bacilli > Lactobacillales > Streptococcaceae > Lactococcus > Lactococcus sp. The sequence continues at coordinate 242,114 of NZ_JAVXIY010000001.1, forward strand.
TGCACCAACAACGATAACGTCAAATGTTTTTGCTGATTTTGTCATGGTTTAATTTTAACACGAAATGCGGTAAAATAGCAGTATGATTGAATTGACTGATGAGATTTTAAGAAAAGTGATTAAAAAACGTAAAAAAGATTCTTATAAAGGAACTTATGGACGTTTATTAGTGATTGGTGGAAATGCTCAATATGGCGGCGCGGCTATTTTGGCAACGACAAGTGCAGTTTATTCTGGAGCTGGTTTAGTTTCTGTAGCATTGGCTAAAGAGAACCATGGCGCTTTACATGCAAGACTTCCAGAAGCAATGACAATTGATTTTGATGATTTGTCAGCTCTAAGAGAAGTAGCAAAATCTGCTGACGTCATTGTCATTGGTCCAGGACTGGGTTTAGAGAGACTTGATTTACTGACAGAAGTTTTGAATTTACTGACAGAAAAACAAAAGTTGGTCATTGATGGTTCAGCACTGACTCTTTTTGCTAAAGAACATTTAAGCTTACCTTATCCGCAAAATACGATTTTCACACCGCATGAAATGGAGTTGGAACGACTTTCTAGTTTGAAAATTGGTCAGCAAACTAAAGAAGCCCTTCAAGATTTTGTTAATCAAGAAGGAGCAATTATCGTTGCAAAATCCTCAGAAACGCGAATTTTCAGTCCAAATCAAGAGAACTTTATTTTAAAAATAGGTCTCCCAGCTCAAGCAACGGGAGGAATGGGTGATACGTTGGCTGGAATGATTGGCGGGTTTTTGGCCCAATTTCATGGAGAAACAAGAGAGACAGTAGCTGCTGCAACCTATTTACACAGTTTAATAGCAAGTCATTTAGCTAAAAAAGCTTATGTGGTCTTACCCAGTCGATTGATTGAAGAAATCCCATTATTTATGAAAAAATATGAATGCTGATAAATTCTGTCAGCATTTTTTTCTTTGAACTTTGTTATAATTAATCATCAAATAAGCGAAATGAGGTGAAAAAATGAATGCAATAGAACTTGTAGATGGAGCCATGAAAAAAGCTGAGACCATTCGCCCAAAAGTGGGCGGTTTTCCATATCTGGCCGAATGTTTGAGAGAAGCTGGTGTTTTGAAAAACGTCTGGACCTTACCAGCGGGACAGAGCACTTTTTGGACGGTTGCTGGAGTAATTAGCCTGACTAATGCGCCAATGCTTACCGGCTTTCAGGAAGTTGCAACTTTTGATAGGGAAGCCTTGATTAAAGCTTTACGAGCTGACCAAGCGGGTAAAACGACTTTTCCTGAGTTTTTAAGTGCAACTTGGGAGGCTGGTGTGATTGACTATGAAGCTAATTTTGAGAAAAGGATTGTTACTTATCGTGGAGCTCAGGGCGAGGAATATGTTGAAGCCTACCCTGCGGTAACCATTGCTTAGGAAAGTTCGTTATAAAAAAGCACTCATGATAATAGAGTGCTTTTTTATTTTAGGGACGAATATAGGATTAATCACAAGCTTTAGTAGACAAATGATAATTTCTAAAAAATATCAGCAAGAGATTGGATAATTTCTGTCAGTGATTTTTTCTTTCGTAATTTTTGAAATAAAAATGATATAATATTGACGATGAGAACTAATAAAAATAAAGAAAAACTACTAAATGTAGTTTCGCTAAAAAAGGAGAAAGCATGCTAACAATCGGCCGACGCTATTTGAATTTTTGGCCTGTTTTTTGGGCACTTTTTTTGCTTGTCATTCAAGTGGTGACTAATCTTTGGTTGCCAACAATTACAGCGGACATTATTAATAAAGGAATCGGTCAATCAGATATGAAATATATCTGGTTTATGGGTTTAATAATGCTAATCGTTGCCCTTGCTAGCTGGATTTCAGCGATTGGGAATGTTTATTTTGCTTCCAAACAATCGCAAGGTTTGGGGATGAAATTACGTCGTGACTTATTTAATAAAGTATTATTTATGGACGAGCGTAATTTTCAAGATTTTGGTGATGCAACTTTAATCACCCGAACAACAAACGACGTGACTCAACTGCAAAATGTTTTTCAGACGATGCTTCGGATGATGCTTATGGCACCGATGATGTTGATTGGTTCAATCTTTATGGCTTGGAAATTATCACATGATTTGATGCTTGTTTTTTTAATTTCTTTGCCTATTTTGACTTTGGCTGTGGTGATAAATATCGCAATTGCCATGCCCCGCTTTCGTTCAATGCAAACAAAAGTTGATAAGATTAATCTCATCTTTCAACAAGGACTAACTGGAGTACGGGTGATTCGTGCTTTTAGGCGAGACCAATATGAAATTGATAAATTCGATGAAGCAAATCGAGATTTGACGCATACTAGCCGAGTAGTATTAACCACCATTGCCATGTTAATGCCAATCATGACCGTTATTTTGAGTTTTACAAATATCGGAATTGTCTGGTTTGGTGCACAACTCATCGGTAAAGATATGATGGAAATGGGCTCATTGGTTGCCTTTTTGACTTATGCATCACAGATTTTGATGTCTTTTATGCAATTGTCGGCAGTCGCTGTTATGGTGCCCCGAGCTCAAGTTTCGGCTGTCCGCGTTCGAGAAATTTTAGAAAGACAAGACAAAATCACGGATGAGCAAGTTAATAAGGAGCTAAATGAGTCTGTCAGTAATTCTTTAGCACTTCATCAGGTTTCATTCAAATTTGATGAGGCTAAAAGACAAGCACTGTCTGATTTGTCAGTAAATGTGAAAGCTGGTCAAACTTTAGCGATTATTGGTGGGACAGGTTCTGGGAAATCAACGATTTTGAATTTGATTGCTAGATTGATTGACCCAACAAGTGGAAGTGTCAATATTAATGGGATTGATATTCGGCAAATGTCTCAACATGATTTGCATGAGAAGGTCGCCTTAACTCAACAAAAAGCAGTTCTTTTTTCTGGAAGCCTGCGTTCTAATCTACAATTTGGGAAAAGTGATGCCACTGATGAAGAAATGTGGCAAGCTTTAGAAATTGCTCAAGCTGCAGATTTTATTCGAGAACAAGGTGGTCTTGAGATGGCAGTGGAACAAAATGGTGCCAACTTTTCTGGTGGCCAAAAACAAAGAATTGCCATTGCTCGAACATTGATTAAGGATGCTGAAATTTATCTCTTTGATGACTCATTTTCTGCTTTAGATTTCGCTACAGACCGGAAACTTCGCGAGGCGATTAACAAGTCAGAAAAACATCATGATAAAATCAAAGTGATTGTCGCCCAAAGGATTGCCACAGTCATGTCAGCTGACCAAATTTTAGTTTTGGAAAATGGACTTGCCGTGGGTCTTGGAACACATGAAAGTCTGGCCAAATCATGTCCGCAATATCAAGAAACCATGCAATCACAACTCTCAGATGAGGATTTGGTGAAAATGGGTCTTTCGATTACAAATTCAACTGACAAAGGAGGGCCAGTCCAATGATGAGAGGAAATTATCTTAATCGTGGGGGGGAAGGGAGCTGACCGTTTCCAAAAGGGACGGCGAGCTGAAAATTTCTTTCCGACCATTATTCGTCTTTTTAAATATATGCGTCGCGATTTGTGGGGGTTGATATTTTCAATGGTAATTGCTGGTCTGTCTGTCATCTTATCAGTTCAAGCCCCTAAAATCTTAGGGACGGCGACAACGGTGATTTTTGATGGAGTGACAAAAAGTCTAAAAAATCATCAAGCTATTCGAATTGACATGGCAAAAGTTGAATCTATTTTGCTTTACGTCTTGGTCATTTATCTAATTTCATTTGTTTCTGGAGTCTTGCAACAAAGCATCATGACTCGAATTTCACAGCGAACGGTTTATACTTTGCGCCGCGAATTTAAAAATAAAATGAAAAAGTTGCCCATTTCTTATTATGATAGTCATAATAATGGTGATATCATGAGTCGAATGATTAATGATATGGACAACATTTCGGGGACTTTAAACCAAACATTGATTCAACTGATTACAAGTATCCTGCAATTTGTAGGAACCATCTACTTCATGCTGACGATTTCTTGGCAGTTGGCATTAGTTGCCTTTATCACAGTTCCTTTAGCAATGATTACTGTCAGAATTGTCGCTCCTTTATCGCAAAAATTCTTTTCTGAACAACAAAAGAATTTGGGCTTATTAAATGATCAAATTGAGGAAAATTACTCAGGGCACACGGTCATTAAAACTTTTAATCATGAAGCAGCAGCTGAAAAAGAATTTGCTAGAAGAAATGATGATTTTTATAAATCTGCATGGAAAGCACAATTTGTGTCTACTTTGATTTACCCAACCATGCGTTTTATCAATAATTTGGATTATTTAGCCATGGCAGTGATTGGTGGACTTAAAGTGATTTCAGGATCAGTCAATCTCGGTGATGTTCAAGCCATGTTGCAATATACCAATCAATTTGCGCAACCCATTACGAATATTTCTAACATGCTTAACACCATTCAAGCAACAGTCGCATCGGCTGAGCGTATTTTTGAAGTACTAGATGAAAAAGAAATGACTGACGGCATTTCTGTCAGTGAAAAAGTTACTGACAGGAAGAAAAAAAGGACTGACGAAAGCTCAAAAAATTCTGTCAGTAACTTTGAAACTGCTGACAGGACTGATTTTATTCATTTTGAACAAGTTGCTTTTTCGTACAATGAAAACCAAACACTCATGACAGATGTTAATTTTTCAGTTGAAGTCGGTCAGATGGTTGCCATTGTCGGACCAACTGGTGCTGGGAAAACAACCATGATTAATTTGCTAGAACGTTTTTACGATGTGAGCTCAGGGAAAATTTTACTTGAAGGTAAAGACATTCGGGAAACAAAACGAGAACAATTGCGAAGTCGGATGGCAATGGTCTTGCAAGAAACATGGCTATTTTCAGGAACAATTATGGATAACTTGCGTTATGGACGTCTTGAAGCGACAGATGACGAAGTGATTCAGGCCGCTAAAATGGCCCATGCTGATGAGTTTATCACGACTTTACCTCAAGGTTATCAAACCGTCTTAAATGAAACGGCTACAAATATTTCTCAGGGACAAAGACAGCTGTTAACCATTGCGCGTGCTTTTGTGGCAAATCCCGAGATATTAATTCTGGACGAGGCAACCTCTAGCGTAGATACAAGAACTGAGCGCTTGATTCAATCGGCAATGAATCGTTTGCTCAAAGGGCGGACAAGTTTTGTTGTGGCGCACCGTTTATCGACCATTCGTGATGCTAATCAGATTTTGGTCATGGACAAGGGAAATATTGTAGAAACAGGCAATCATGAAAGTCTACTAAAACAAGAAGGACTTTATGCAAGTTTGTACAATTCACAATTTGCAAAATAAAAGAAATCAATCAAAATTTTGATTGATTTTTTCGTGTATTAAGAGACTATTTTGTTATAATGAGTTAAAAATAGGCTGAAAGGAGCGCAGATGATTAGAAAATCAGATAAGAAATTAAAGGATAGAACAAAGGAAGATAAAATAGCCAAAAATGAAGGCTTTGATGAATTTTTCAATCAAGTTCTCAAAAATATGCCAGCTCGTTCTGCTAAAATAATAAAATCTTCATTTGTGGTTTCAAAGGCTAAGGCCGAACAGTTTTTGGCTAATAATTCTCAAAAATTTGATCAGCTTTTTGATGAGTTTTTAGTCGGAGTGGACAGTCAAACACGAAGAAAATGTCATGAAACGATTCATTTTGCAACTTTGACAGCAGCGATTGTTGGCTTTTCACCCATTCCTTTTTCGGATGCCGTCTTGCTTGTTCCGATTCAACTGACCATGATGATGCGACTTTATAAAATATTTGGGGCTTCTTGGTCAGAAGCTTTGGCAAAGGGAGTCACAAAGGAATTAGTAGTCGTTGGTCTAGGACGCAGCCTCGTAGGAAATGTCTTGAAATTTGTACCAGCAGTAGGAACAATTGCAGGTGGAGCAATTAATGCGACAGTAGCCACAACAATTACTGAAGCCTTGGGTTGGGTGACCGTCAAAATGCTCAATGATGGTGAGGATATTTTCAATAATGTTCTTACTTTTGAAGGGCAATTTAAAGGTTTGGTCAGTAAATTACAAAAAACCACGAAGAAAAAATAAGTTGTCAGCAAAAAAAGACTCATCAGTTGATCAGTCTTTTTTTTATTATTTAGAAAAACCATTTTCCAAAGTTTTGATAACAGCTAGCATTTGCTCATCAGAAACTAACTTGTCAGCGCCATTGATGATTGCTTCATAAGCAGAATCATAAACTCTTCCATAATCACCAGCAACCGTCGGGATATGTTTCACAATACGGTCACCATTTTGATTGAAATAGGTGAGTTGCCCAAAATCAGCTGGACTGTCTTTCCCAAAACCTTCATCACCTGGGAACATGCCAACTTTTAAATCATTTTCTTGTTGGTCAACATCCATTTTGATGAAAGTTCCTCTCGTACCATAAACAAGCCATTTTGGATGTGGTAGAGCAGCGACTTCAGTAGCAGCAACAGTTGCTCGAAAGTTTGGATAAAGAAGATTGACAGAAAAGTAATCATCAACACTGTCATAATCTCTGGTCGCGCGAATGTCGTATTGAACTTCTTTGGGAGTTCCAAAAAGCGATACCATTTGGTCTACTAAATGAACGCCGTGACCATACCAAGCGCCATCAAAATTTCCACCTTGACTAGCATCATTAGGTCTGAAATGATCCATATTGACGGTAATGTCCACTAAATCACCTAAATAACCTTGCTCAATCACTTTTTTGACAGTCAAGAAATCACTATCAAAGCGGCGATTTTGGAAAGGCATGAAGAAAAGATTTTTTTCTTTAGCGATATCTACCAACTCTTTGGCTTGTTCTAAAGTTTCCACAAGAGGCTTATCACAGAGCACGTTTTTCCCTGCTAATAGCAATTGCTTAGCGTAGTCATAATGAGCAAAAGCTGGTGTAACGATAACGACTAAATCAATCAGGTCATCATTGATAATATCAGCGACATCAGTTGAAAATAAAGTTCCAGTCGCTTCTAATTCAGCTTGTTCCGGACGTTTTCCTAAAGTCCGATTGACAATTCGTTTAATCACAATATTCTCACGTTCTTTCACGTAAGGGATATGATAGCGATTAGTTGATTTACCAAAACCAACATAAGCAATATTAAGCTTTTTTGTCATATTTTTTATTCTCCATTTTGGCACGGAGGGCTTCGATTTTAGCCTGAGTAGCATTTTTGGTATTGATGCCTTTTCCGCCTACCGTTGAGTTTTTTTCATGAAATTTACCGACAGATTTCTGTCCCTTATTATCAAGTTGATATTTTCCCATAAGATTAAATACGATTCAGCAAGTAAATTACTCACTGAATTCAGTTCCTTTCTAAGTAGATTTGACGTACGAAAATTTACTGACAGAACTGTCAGTAAAAATTAACCTATTAAATTCCTTACAAAAGGAAATGATTAAGTGTTGTAATCTAAAAACGTTGATAGTTTAAAATTACTTCGTGCGGTAAGTGAGCGAATTTTAAATGACTTTACGTTCGTAAGGGTCAGTTGAAATTCCTTCAGCGAGGATTTTTTTAGACCATTCTTTAGCACCAAAAAGTGAGTGATTGCGGTAGTTTCCGCATTCTTTTTCCGCAACACCAGGAACATTGTCCCAACCAAATTCATCACTTGAAAGCTCTTCTAGAGAAGATTTAATCACTTTCGCAATTTCTTCGGAAGTATGTTCACCCCACATAATCATGTGGAAACCAGTTTGACAACCAAATGGTGAAAAGTCAATCATACCATCGATTCTATCGCGAATCAAACTTGCCATACTATGCTCGATAGTATGTAAAGCAGCCATCCCAATGGCATTGGCATTAGGTTGTACAAAACGAACGTCAAAGTTAGTAATAACATCACCTTTCGGTCCAGTTTCGCTACCAATTAAGCGTACGTAAGGGGCAAGTACTTTTGTGTGATCTAATTGAAAAGATTCTACTTCAGCCATAAAATATATGATACAAAACTCAGCCGATAAAAGTCAGCCTTGTCAGTATCTCCTCCTTTATTTTAAATTCTAATTCTATTCTATCATTTTTTAAGCGAAATATTTTTTTATTTTTATTATAAAGTGGTAAAATGACCTTATAGCGTTTTCAGTAAAGCGTTTGTAGTCCTAGTTAAGGAAGTATTAGACGATACTTACAAAAGAGTGAGGAGGGGAAGTGAACATCAGAGAAGTTGAAAAGTCATCTTTCTCGGTCATCGGAAAAGAAGGCTTAGGTAAATCGCAAGAAGCTGACATTTGGATTCCGCCGCTCTGGCAGCAAGCTACAAATGCTTTTGACGAAATTGCTCATTTAGTTAAACAACCTCTTGCCGTGTGGGGAGCCATGTCTGATGAGGCACGAACTTTTAGCGCTTGGTCCGATGGAGGACTTTATCTGGCAGGTGCTGAAGTTGAAAATACTACGAAAGCTCCTGAAAATTGGACAAAATGGACCTTTCCAAGCTTTCGGTATTTAGTTGTTGAAACAGCAACTTATGAAATGCACAAAGTCTATTCAGAGATGGAAAACTTCATGGCTCAACAGGATTTGGAACTAGTTGGAGCCGTACAGGAGCATCATTCGATTTCAGCTGAAAATCCAGAGGAGTTAGAACTTTGGTTTCCCATTGAAAGAATTTAAGAAGTAAAAGAGTTTTGTTTGGTGACGAACTCATGTATTTTAAAAATTACTAAGGAGAAAAAATATGACATTAACAGACACATACACATTAAACAATGGCATTAAAATCCCAAAAGTTGGTTTTGGGACTTGGCAATCAGCAAGTGGAGAAGAAGCTTATAATGCAGTAAAAGCTGCCCTTGAAGCAGGCTATCGTCATATTGATACAGCGGCTGCTTACAAAAATGAAGAATCTGTTGGTAAAGCAATTGCTGACTCAGGAATTCCACGTGAAGAACTTTTTATTACTACTAAACTTTGGGGCGTAGGAACGACAGAAGATGCAGCAAAAGCATTGGACGAATCATTGGAAAAATTGGGACTTGATTATGTCGATTTATATCTCATTCATTGGCCAAATCCAAAGGCTTTTCGTCCTGACTTTGAAAAACGCAATCTCGCTGTTTGGAAAGCAATGGAAGCAGGATTAAAAGCTGGGAAAACCCGTGCGATTGGTGTTTCAAACTTCCATCCACGTCATTTGAAACCTTTGTTGAAATTTGCTGAAATCAAACCAGCAGTTAACCAAATCATGGTCAATCCAAGTGACCAACAAGAAGAAATTGTAAGTTTTAATGTGGACAATAATATCTTGACTGAGGCTTATAGCCCGCTTGGAACTGGTAAAATCTTTGAAGTTGCAGAACTTGCTGATTTGGCAAATAAATATAATAAAACAATTGCCCAAGTGGTATTGCGTTGGTCACTTCATAAAGGATACCTCCCACTTCCTAAATCAGTAACCCCTGCTCGAATTAAAGAAAATGCAGAAATCTTTGATTTTGATTTAAGTATTGAAGATATTGCTTTTATTGACAGTCTTCATGGTAAAGCTGGACTGGCTAAAAATCCTGATGAAGTTGATTTCTAAAGAATAATTATGAAATATTTTACTGACAGATTGTTTACCTCTCTTACAAGACAGCAGAGAATTTGGTCAGTAAATTAAAAAAGGTCTGTCAGTAGAATTTTGCTGACAGATTTTTTAGATTTTTGCTATAATTATCTCTAACTATAAAACGCTAGACTGCCTAGTCGAGCCACGCTCACCTTGCGAAGAATAAGGATCGGTCATAATAAGAAAAAATTATCAAATACCAAGGAGAAAAGATGAAAAAAGCACTTGTTTTAGTTGATTTTCAAAATGATTTTATTGATGGAAGTTTGGGAACAAAAGAGGCGCAAGCTATTCTTCCTAATGTCATTGAAAAACTTTCTCACTATCCTAAAGAAAATCGGTTTGCCACGCAAGACACGCATTTTGAAGATTATTTATCAACACAAGAAGGAAAGAATTTGCCGGTTATTCACTGTCAAAACGGGACTTATGGTTGGGAAATTCGCAAAGAAGCACAAGTTGGCTTTGCTAAAATTTTTGAAAAAACAACTTTTGGTTCAAGAAGTTTAGCGGAATTTATCCGTGATGAAAACTTTGATGAGGTTGAACTCATCGGAATTTGTACGGATATTTGTGTGGTTTCTAATGCCTTGTTAATCAAAGCCTATGCTCCCGAAGTCAAGTTGACAGTCGATGCTTCGTGTTGTGCGGGCGTTTCACCAGAAAAACACTTGGCTGCTCTTGAAACAATGTCTTCTTGTCAAATAGAAATTATAAATGCATAAGTTGCAACAAAATTACTGATTCTGTCAGCAATTTCAACTTGACAAATTCTTATCTATCATTGATAATGGAAAGAGAAATGACAAAAATTTGAAAGTGTGAGAGAGGTTAAAAATTTGGATTATCATCAATTATTTTCCCGCTTGAATGAAAAACTTTCAGAAGAGAATTTGCAACTTCATTTACACTGTGTTGGCGGTTTTGTACTTGAATACTATGGAATGAAGGCGACAGAGGACATTGATGCTTTTTATGAGACGACTGAAAAAATAGATAAAATCATTGAAGAAATTGGTGAAGAATACCATGTGGGAACTGCTAATGAACCTTGGCTGAGTCAAGCAGTTGGGGAAGTTATGTCTCATTCAAAAACAGATGAAACAATTATTTTTGAAGGAAGTCATTTGACTGTTGGGCTCTCACCACTGGAAGCGATTTTGATTGATAAAATTCAAGTCGGACGTACCAAAGATGTGCCAGACATTGCAAAATTGATGAAGAAATTGAAAATTGAAAGTCCGGATATCCTTTTAGAACGTTTTAAGCATACTGATGGATCGGCAGACCCAGCGGTTATTTTAGAAGCTTATAGTTTGGCTTATGGTGAAGAAGCTTTAAAAAATTATTTACGAAAAAATCCAAAAATACTGAGGTTATTACAATGACGTGGATTGAATATCTCTTGCAGGCTGCCCAAAAATCCAAATGGAATTTAGAACTTTGGGTTCGCTACCTAAACAAAGTGATTCAACGTGACAAAATTTTGCTCTCTAAAAAAGAGATTGACTATTTAACGAACTGTGAAGAATTAACTTCATTTCAACGTGTTTTTCTTGAATTGGCTCTTGAAAAAGAAACGACTCCTTGGGAAATGACTGTTGGAATGTCAGAACCGACCCGTTCTATCCATCTTCAAGCGGTTTTACAAGAATTAAAAAAAGAATGAATTGAATTTCATTCTTTTTTTTATTAGCTAAAAGTTCATTAATAATAATTTATTTTATTCGCAGATACTGACCAATTAAAATAGTATCGCTAGATAAATGATTCCAAGCCTTGATTGAAGCAATTGGGCTGCCAGATTTTTGCGAAAGTCCCCAGAGAGTATCTCCTTTAACGACCTTATGAATTGAGGCATTTGAGTTAGAAGAAGTCGAGTTTGAGTTATTGGTAGCAGTTGAGCCTGAACCTGTCGAAGGATTTGAAGCAGCAGCAGATTGTGAAACAATAAGATTTTGACCAATATAAATGGTATCAGAACTTAAATGATTCCAACTTTTCAATTGAGCAATACTAGTTTTATATTTTACTGATAGCGCCCAAAGGGTATCTCCAGATTTAACCTTAACAGTTGTTTGTGAAGAAGGTTTTGCAGGTGTCACAGAAGTGGTTGGAGTAGTGCTTGCGGAATTGTTTGAACCATTAGAATTAGCCGATGAGCTTGAAGTGGTCAATACCAGCTTTTGACCAATATAAATGACAGTACTTTTAAGATTATTTGCACTCTGAATTTGGGACACACTGATTCCATATTTTTGCGAAATTCCCCAAAGTGTATCTCCGGACTTGACTGTGTAAGTCGTTGAAGTATTATTTGTAGAAGATGAACCGCCAGAACTTGTGTTTCCAGTTGAAGCTCCTCCATCAAAACGAGTTAAATTATATTGAGAAATAATGCGATTCAGTGAAGCGCCATAATTGGGATCTGTTGCATATCTCCCGGTTAGGGCTGCAGTGGCAGCTTGATAAGTTGAGGCATTGGCTCGCCATGCTTTAATGTAATAAGGGCCGTTTCCAAAGTTCGTGGTTTTTAAAACACGGGCGTTGTCTTGGAAACTCTCATTAAATGAAGGATAAACTCGGAAGGGCATATCTTTTGTGACCCATTTACCATTCAAGTATTCTTGAGTTTTAAAAACAACACTCTTTCCTTGATAAGTCCCCTGGATCCCAAATAAATTGTAATAAGGCGCACGGGAAAGCTGGCTTGAACCCCAGTTACTTTCCAAAATAGCTTGAGCAATCATGACCGAAGGATATAAGCCATTAGCATCTGCAACAGGTTTTGCTGATGCGGCAATACTTTCAATAAAAGCCTCTGATGAGTTAGTCGCTGCTTGAACCATTGGACTTGTCTGTTGAAGAAGAAGTTCATGGGTGGTTGTCAATGTTCCGGCAATAAGAACAGCGCCAGCAAATTTTGTGGCTGGCTTATGAAAAGCGAGTGGCTTTTTAGGTTTCTTTTTTAAATGTTTATTTTTTACTTTAACGCGTGATACTGTCATAAATAATTCCCTTCTTGAAGAATATAAAATACAATAAGTGCTAACCTTATTTTACCACGACTGAGTAGAAAAAAAAAGCCATTTTACAGCAGTTTGCAAACGTTTTTTATTTAAAACTCTATCTTGGATAGATAATGAGAGAATTTAGATAAAAAGTCTGATTTAAGACAAAAACATTACTTGTTCAAGACAAAAAGATGATATTTTATCTTGAGAATTTAGAAAAGGAGAATGAAAGCAAGTAACACAAGATGTTGTATGTATTTACATAATTTACTCTATATATTGTGTCATTTGTGAGAATTTGATAGAATAGAGAATGTAATTAAAGAGGATGGATAATATGAAAAGTGAAATAAAATATCAAGATGTAACACTAGAAGAAATCAATGTGATAAAGCGTGATGGGCGCTCAGTAAAATTTAATAGTGAGAAAATTTTTGATGCCTTGACTAAAGCGGCTAAAAAAGTAGAACTGACAGATAAATCAGTGCTCTCAGAACTTACTGACAGAGTGGTCAGTGAGATTTTTAGTCGTTTTTCTGAAAATGTCAAAATTTATGAAATCCAATCCATTGTTGAGCAAGAACTTCTGGAATCTGGCGAAACAGCACTTGCTGAAGAATATATCTCTTACCGTGCTAACCGTGATTTGGCCCGCACCAAAGCAACGGATATCAATTTCACGATTGAAAAGTTAATCAATCGCGACCAAACTGTCGTTAATGAAAATGCCAATAAAGATTCTAACGTTTTCAATACGCAACGTGATTTGACAGCTGGTGCGGTTTCCAAAGCAATTGGTTTGAAACTCCTTCCCCCACATGTGGCAAATGCTCACCAAAAAGGCGATATTCATTATCATGACCTTGATTATAGCCCATTTACAACGATGGCTAACTGTTGTTTGATTGACTTTAAAAATATGTTTGAAAATGGTTTTAAACTTGGAAATGCGCAAGTTGATTCACCAAAATCCATTCAAACCGCGACTGCTCAAGCCAGTCAAATTATCGCCAATGTGGCAAGTAGCCAATATGGTGGTTGTTCATTTGACCGTGCAGACGAAGTTTTGGCCCCTTATGCCAAGTTAAACTATCAAAAACACTTAAAGGATGCTCAAAAATGGATTGATGGCGATGAAAAACGCGAAGCTTATGCTCGTGAAAAAACAGCTAAAGATATCTATGATGCAATGCAATCTTTAGAATATGAAATTAATACTTTGTTCACTTCAAATGGTCAAACACCTTTTGTAACTGTTGGTTTTGGTTTAGGAGATGATTGGTATGCGCGTGAAATTCAAAAAGCAATCTTAAAAGTACGGATTGGTGGTTTAGGTTCTGAGCACCGCACAGCCATTTTCCCTAAATTGATTTTCACACTCAAACGTGGACTTAACCTTGAAGTAGGAACACCAAACTATGACATCAAAGAACTTGCCCTTGAATGTTCAACAAAACGCATGTACCCTGATATTTTGAGCTATGATAAAATTGTTGAATTAACAGGTTCATTTAAAGCTTCAATGGGTTGTCGTTCGTTCTTGCAAGGTTGGAAAGATGCCAATGGGAATGAAGTAACTGCAGGACGTAATAATCTTGGAGTTGTCACAGTTAACCTGCCACGTATTGCTCTTGAAGCCGCTGGGAATAAAGAAAAATTCTGGGAAATTTTCAATGAACGTGTTGAAATTGCACATGATGCCCTTGCTTTTCGCGTGGAGCGTGCCAAAGAAGCACAACCTAAAAATGCACCAATTCTCTTTATGAATGGCGCTTTAGGCCGTCTTGATGCCGAAGGTTCGGTAGATGACTTGTACAATAATGAACGTGCAACCGTAAGTTTGGGCTATATCGGACTTTACGAAGTCGCTACTACTTTTTATGGTCCAACTTGGGAAAGTAATCCAGAAGCCAAAGCTTTTACCATTGAAATTGTCAAACGCATGCACGAAGACTGCGAAGATTGGTCTAAAGCCTCAGGCTATCACTATTCTGTTTATTCAACACCATCAGAAAGTTTAACTGACCGTTTCTGCCGAATGGACAAAGAAAAATTTGGTTCAGTGGCCGATATTACTGACAAAGATTACTATACTAACTCTTTCCACTATGATGTTCGTAAAAATCCAACACCATTTGAAAAATTAGAATTTGAAAAAGACTACCCTGTTTATGCTAATGGTGGATTTATTCACTACTGTGAATACCCAGTTCTTCAACAAAATCCGAAAGCACTTGAAGCCGTTTGGGACTTTGCTTACGACCGTATTGGTTACCTTGGGACAAATGCGCCAATTGACCATTGTTACGCTTGTGGTTTTGAAGGAGATTTTACTCCAACAGAACGTGGTTTCAAATGTCCACAATGTGGAAATGATGATCCTAAAACCTGTGACGTTGTAAAACGTACCTGTGGATATCTTGGAAATCCACAAGCACGTCCAATGGTTCACGGTCGTCACAAAGAAATTTCATCGCGTGTAAAACACATGAACGGTTCTGTCGGAGCTTTGAATGATGGAAATTTGATTGATTCAGTCGAAGTTGACGAAGCAAAATCAAAATATTTTGCGGAGAAATAAGTATGAACAATCCAAAACCAGGAGAATGGAGAGCTGATGAGCTCTCACAAAATTATATTGCAGATTATAAGCCTTTTAACTTTGTTGATGGTGAGGGCGTACGTTGTTCACTTTATGTGAGTGGTTGTATGTTTCATTGCGAGGGCTGCTATAATCAAGCCACATGGTCCTTTCGTTATGGAAGACCCTATACCAAAGAGCTTGAAGATAAAATAATGGCTGACCTTGCCGAGCCTTATGTCCAAGGCCTGACGCTTCTTGGCGGGGAACCTTTCTTGAATACGACATTTTTGATTCCGCTACTTAAACGGATTCGCCGTGAATTGCCTGACAAAGATATTTGGTCGTGGACGGGTTATACATGGGAAGAAATGATGCTTGAAACAGATGACAAATTAGAAATGCTTGATTTGTTAGATATTTTAGTTGATGGTCGTTTTGAATTATCAAAGAAAAACCTGATGTTGCAATTCCGTGGTTCATCTAATCAACGAATTATTGATGTGCAAAAATCACGCTCAAAAGGTCAAGTAGTTGTTTGGGAAAAACTCAATGATGGTGAAAATAATTTTGAGCAAATTCATAAAGAAAAATTAATTTAAAAATACTGATGGACATTCGAGCATATCCGTAAGCACTAAAGTGCCAACGGCTATCCTCTGACAGTCTTCTGTCAGTATTTTTTTAATAATTTTGTGAAATCTGACTCATCGTCAGTAATTTGGATTTCTTTGAGCGCTGTTTTGAGGGGGCGGTGTTTTTTTGTCCCTTTTAAGTAATTTTGAGTTTCTTTAGCTTTAGCAGATTCAGATAAAGAAACTTTCTTTTGCAAGGCAGTTTTACCATTTTGGCTTTTAGTTTTCTTGATTTGACCAGTCCTTTCAAAGGACTCATCTGGAAAATTTTGCGCTAATTGTTTGATGATTGTTTCCAAACCAAAATTACTGCTAATCCAAAAGGGAGTATTAGTTGCTTTGCAGGCTTCTTTAGCAAATTGAATCGAATGATGAGCCACATTTCGATTTCTCATGATGACAAAGTCTGATTTGGCTACGAGTTGGTCAATTTCAGCTCGATTTGGTTTTTTCTTATCGAAACCAAGAAAAGTAACTCCAACCTTAGCCAAGCCCTCCCGAAAATCATGCCAATATTTTACTTCACATAGAATAAGTAGTGTTTTCATTTAAATTTCCTTATTAATAGCTCCGTCTTTACTGACAAAAGCGAATTATAGTGATTATATCACACTTTTAGTTGAAGATTTTAGCAAAGAATTATGTTAAGACTATATCAATAAAGTTAAAAAATAATAAATAAGTTAGAATAAGCTTGAAAAAGAAAGAATATCTTTATAAAATTAGGAGGAAAAGTTAAAAAGGAGATTTTATGGAAAAGTTTAAAGGGAGTTTAGGCTCGGTCGTGAGAGGACTTGGTTTTTTATTTGTAGTCTTATTTTTGATAATGATTACATCAACAATCAATAATGTATTAGGAATAATCGTATTTTTAGGACTCTTAGGATTCACTAGTTATTATTTGTTAAGTGGACGAAAAAATACAGGGAATTTTATTTCCAAAATCACTAATAAAAGTCTTTGGCTTGTTACTCTTATCTTATTTGTTGCTACAACTGGAGTATTGACAGTTCATAGTAATCAAATTAAATTAAAAGAAGCTCGGACAGAGCTAACCAAGTCTGATAAAAAACTGTCAAATTTATCATCGGAATATGTTTCGATAGAAACACAAAAAGATGTTAAAGCTGAACAAAAAGATACTCATAAAATTAATCAAAGTAAAAACAATGACAAAATAAAAGCAGAGACAAAAAGACTTAACCACCTTATATCTGTTGTAAAATCTGAACAAAAAGCAGTCGATGATATTTTGAATCAATCTGCTGAGCTTAAAAATGATGAAAATATTTTATCAGAAGATAAAGCAATCCTTGATAAATTAGAGCAAAAAGCAAACAATTATCAGTCATTAAAGTCCTATAAAAAAGAATCTGAAAATTTATTAGAGCTAATTTCTGTTCATAATCAACGTGAAGAACAACTGAAAACAGTTGCAACAACTTTAAAAGATAAAAATCTGTCAGCACAAGATAAAAGTCAACTAGACAAGTTAGTACTAGAGATTAAAAAAGCTAAAAAAGCTTCAGATATCGAAGATAAGATGTCTGAGATCAGTACTGCTCTAGAAACTGCCCAGTCAAATATCCAAACAAAAAACGAAGTAGATGATAAAAAAGCACAACTCAACTCGACAGTAAAAAGTGCTCAAAGTTTACTAAGTGATACATATATTTCTGCTGCAGACAAAACATTAATTCAAGAGAGCATAGATTCAGTTAATAAAGCTGAAACACTTGATGAGTTAGATAAAGCTTCGCAAAACATTATTGACAATACAAGTAAAGTTAAAGCCAATAATGAAACGGCTAAAGCAGCTGCGGACAAGAAAAAAAGAGATGACGAACAAAAAAGAAGAGCAGATGAAAAAGCTGCAGCTCAAGCAAGCTCAGATTCGCAAGGAAATTCGGCAGTGGCAAGTGGAGGTTATAGCACAAATCCCGCTGGTTGGGGAGTAGCGGAAGCTGGCTATTGTTTCTATCGTCCAAGTAGTCAAAGATATTATAGTTCAGTGGCAAATCCTGGGAATTATACCTATATGACTATCAGTGAAGCTCAGGGTCTTAATGGAAGCCCAGGGCATAGTAATGGTTCGGCTCACACATGATAAATTTATCAAAAAAATAGATTTCAAAAATTTGACCGAGTAAAAATAAAGTAGTAAATTAATAATAGATGGGTATGGTGCACACCCGAAACCGTTTCAAGAAATAACTTGAATCTAATGGCGCCTACAAAGCAAAGTCTTTTTTGCCTTGTAGGCTGCCATTTTTTCTTTGGCTTACAACGGCATTAAAGGCAGAGAAAAGGAGAGTTATTATGACAGTCACAATCGAAAACATTCACGCAAGAGAAATTTTTGATTCCAGAGGAAATCCAACCGTTGAGGTAGATGTTAGATTGACAGATGGAACTTTGGGACGGGCGGCAGTACCATCAGGAGCATCAACAGGAGATCGTGAAGCGGTCGAACTAAGAGATGGCGGAGCGCGACTTCAAGGAAAAGGTGTTTCTAAAGCGGTAGCAAATGTTAATGGCGAAATTTATGAAGCCTTATATGAAGCCTTAAAAGGACAATCACCATTTAATCAAGCAAAATTAGATCATCTGATGATTGAACTTGACGGGACAAAAAATAAATCTCGTTTAGGGGCTAATGCAATTTTAGGGGTTTCAATGGCCATTTCTCGTGCGGCAGCGAATAGTGAAAAAATCCCACTTTATCGTTATCTTGGTGGAGTAGATTTGGAACTTCCTCAACCATTTTTCAATGTCATTAATGGTGGAGTACATGCCGATTCAGGAATTGACGTTCAAGAATTTTTGATTACACCAGTCAAACGGGGAAGCTTTCGCGATGGTTTAGAAAAAATTGCAAATATCTACCATACTCTAAAGAAAATTTTAGCTGACGAAGGGCTAGAAACAGCCGTAGGTGATGAAGGTGGCTTTGCCCCTAAACTTGGTTCGACGGAAAATGCCATTGCTACACTTTATCAAGCAATTGAAAGAACTGGTTATGTGCCAGGCGAAGAAATTGCGATTGCTATTGACCCGGCTTCTAGCGAATTTTATGATGACAAAGAAAAAGTCTATCATTTTGAAGGTCAAAAGCTCACTTCAGCAGAATTGTTGACCTACTATGAGGGGTTAGTTGAAAAATATCCTGCCCTAATCTCTATTGAAGACGGATTTTCAGAACATGATTGGGCTGGTTTTGCGGCTCAAACGAAAGTTCAAGGTCAAAAAATTCAATGGTTGGTGATGATATTTTTGTCACAAATCCCGAAATCTTCAAAGAAGGAATTCAAAAAGGTGTAGCAAATGCTATTTTGATTAAACTAAATCAAATCGGGACAGTGACCGAAGCGATTGAAGCGATTAGTTTGGCTAGAAAAGCAGGTTATAAGACCATGATTTCTCATCGTTCAGGTGAAACGGTTGATAGTTTTATTGCTGACTTTGCTGTAGCCATGCACGCTGGACAAATAAAAACAGGTTCAATGGCGAGAAGCGAGCGGGTTGAAAAATATAATCAATTTTTGCGTATTGAAGAAGAGTTAGGAAAAGATGCAGCTAAAAATGAAAAACATTAATTTCTATAATTAATGTTTTTTATTTTTAAGGATGTGAATTTTAGAAAGGAGAAGAGGGGATTCGAACCCCCGATACGCTTGTGACGTATACACACTTTCCAGGCGTGCTCCTTCGACCACTCGGACACTTCTCCAACTTCCTTAACATTATAGCAAAAAAGCTCAGACTTTAGCAAAGATTTTTAAATGACACTTTATTTACTGATAATCGGGTTAATTTTTAGTAGAAATATAAAACTAAATGGTTAAAAGTCTTTAAAATTTGGTATAATAAGGGCTATGAATAAAATTCTCGAAGTGGAAAATTTAGTTTTTAAATATGAAAAAGAAAGCGATGTAAATCAGCTTAATGGTGTCTCCTTTTCGATTACAAAAGGGGAGTGGGTTTCGATTATCGGGCAAAATGGTTCGGGAAAATCGACGACTGCACGACTGATTGATGGACTTTTTGAAGAATTTGAAGGAATTGTCAAGATTGACAGTGAAAGATTAACAGCTGAAAATGTCTGGAATCTACGTCGAAAGATTGGGATGGTTTTTCAGAATCCTGATAACCAATTTGTTGGGGCAACGGTTGAGGACGATGTTGCTTTTGGCATGGAAAATCAAGGAATTCCCCGTGAAGAGATGATTAAGCGAGTTGATGAGGCTTTGCTTGCTGTCAATATGCTTGATTTTAAAACACGTGAGCCGGCAAGACTTTCTGGTGGACAAAAGCAGAGGGTAGCCGTAGCTGGAATTATTGCTTTGCGACCTGAAATTATTATTCTTGATGAGTCAACCTCAATGCTTGATCCGACAGGACGAAGCGAAATTATGCGCGTGATTCATGAGATTAAAGATAAGTATCATTTGACGGTTTTATCTATCACTCATGACCTTGATGAAGCAGCCAGTTCTGACCGAATTCTGGTTATGCGAGCCGGTGAAATCATTAAAGAAGCCGCGCCATCTGAACTCTTTGCGACTAGCGAGGATATGGTTGAAATTGGACTTGATGTGCCTTTTTCTTCAAATCTAATGAAAGATTTGCGCACAAATGGCTTTGATTTACCAGAAAAATATTTGTCAGAAGATGAATTAGTAGAGCTTTTAGCTGATAAATTGGGCTAGATTTACTGACAGATTTTTCTGTCAGTTCAATGTGATTAAGATTAGCATTGAATCGGCAAATTAAGGAAATTCTAGTCTGTTAGAATTTCTGTCAGTTCAAGGCGATTAAGGTGAGCGTTGAATCGGCAAATTAAGGAAATTCTAGTCTGTTAGAATTTCTGTCAGTTCAAGGCGATTAAGATGAGCGTTGAATCGGCAAATTAAGGAAATTCTAGTTTTCTAGAATTTCTGTCAGTAAAATGGATATTATTGGATTTGAGAAAAAAGAAAAATGATTAAATTTGAAAAAGTAAATTATACTTATCAGCCCAACAGCCCTTTTGCCAGTCGTGCCCTTTTTGATATTGATTTAGAAGTCAAAAAAGGAAGTTACACGGCTTTAATTGGGCATACAGGTTCTGGAAAATCAACCTTGTTGCAACATCTCAATGGTTTATTGCAACCGACTGAGGGTAAAGTGACCGTTGGAGATATTGTTGTAAGTTCAACAAGTAAACAAAAAGAGATTAAACCTGTTCGCAAAAAAGTAGGGGTTGTTTTTCAATTTCCTGAAAGTCAACTTTTTGAGGAAACAGTCTTAAAAGATGTGGCTTTTGGTCCACAAAACTTTGGAATTCCTAAAGAAAAAGCTGAAAAAATCGCTGCTGAAAAGCTTGAAATGGTCGGTCTTGCAGATGAATTTTGGGAAAAATCTCCTTTTGAACTTTCAGGAGGTCAAATGCGCCGCGTCGCCATTGCTGGAATTCTTGCTATGGAACCAGAAGTTCTAGTGCTTGATGAACCAACCGCAGGCCTTGACCCGAAAGCTAGAATCGAAATGATGCAACTTTTTGAAAGTATTCATCAATCAGGACAAACCGTTGTTTTAGTCACTCATTTAATGGATGATGTGGCTGATTATGCTGACTATGTTTATCTTCTTGAAAAAGGGCATATCATTAGCTGTGGTACTCCGTCAGACGTTTTTCAAGAGGTTGATTTTTTGAAAGCACATGAATTGGGCGTGCCAAAGGCAACGCATTTTGCTGACCAACTTCAAAAAACAGGAGCGGTCACCTTTGAAAAATTACCCATCACACGAGCTGAACTTGTTAATTTACTGACAAGTCTGTCAGTAAAATCAGGAGGTGAAAACTGATGCAAAATATGCTGATGGGACGTTACATTCCAGGTGATAGTATCATTCACCGCATGGACCCACGTTCAAAACTTTTAGTCATGATTGCTTTTGTCGTCATTATCTTTTTGGCTCATGATTGGTTAGGCTATCTTCTTTTAGTGATTTACACTTTGGCTGGTGTCTTACTATCAAAGATTTCAGTTTCTTACTTTTTAAGAGGCCTGCGGCCAATGATTGGTTTAATTCTGTTCACAGTCATTTTCCAAATGCTTTTTACCAACGGTCAACATGTCATTTTTAGCTTATGGTTTATCAAGATTTCGACGGAATCTTTGATTAATGCGGTTTATATTTTCTTCCGTTTTGTTTTGATTATCTTTATGTCAACGATTTTGACCCTAACTACACCACCCTTGACCTTAGCTGATGGAATTGAAAAAGGCTTGGGTCCATTGAAAAAAATCAAAGTTCCTGTCCACGAATTAGGTTTGATGCTATCTATATCATTACGTTTTATTCCAACATTAATGGATGACACAACAATGATTATGAATGCTCAAAAAGCCAGAGGAATGGATTTTGGCGAAGGGAATCTGCTGAAAAAAATTAAATCAGTCATTCCAATTTTGATTCCACTTTTCGTCAGCTCATTTCGTCGTGCCGATGATTTAGCTGTAGCCATGGAAAGCCGCGGTTATCAAGGCGGCGATGGGCGGACAAAATATCGTCAGCTCAAATGGCAAAGTCGTGACAGTCTACTGGTCGTAAGTATTATTATCATGACCATTTTACTTATTCTATGGTCAAAAGTTTCCTAGAAAAAGTTCAAAGGAGAAAAAATGATAACTTTAAACGTAAATAGTCTAGAAAATGCCGAAATTTTTTGGAAAGAACTAGGTTTAGAAGAGGAAATAGCCCTCAATGAAACCTATGACCCAGCTCCAGAAACCTTGGCAATTTCAGTAGAAACAATCGATGAAATCCATGACAAAATCATCGGACTCGGACTGCCGCTAAGTCCAATTACCAAAAGCGCTGACGGAAGAGATCTATTTTCCTTTATCGCTCCAGAAGGCAACACCATTATCATCATTGGTGAGTGGGTCGAAAGACCTTATACAGGAGAGATGCGGACAGAATTTTTTGAAAATATGAAAGACGTCCTACCGCTTGCGCCTGTACGCCTGTCAGAACTGACAGAAGGCCAGTTTGTCCTCTTTGGACGCGTCACTTGTCCTTGGACCAGAAGATTTGTCAAACAGCTTCCTGCCTTTGCTGACCAAACGATTTACTATGTTGATACAGAAAATACAGACCTTGATAATGAGTTGCAAGCCATTCGCAAAGCTCACAACATCAGTACCGTTCCCACATTTATGAAACGAAGTGCTGATGGAACATTCGTCAAATTTGATGAAAAGAAAGAATCACTTTTTGATTTTATGAAATGAATGATGGCAGAATTGTCAGTAAAAAAACAGTTTCGGCTGTTTTTTATTTAATCAGAATTGAAAATTTTCCAAATATTTGATAATTTGCTATAATATAAAACAATAATATTGTAGGTAAAATGAGTCTGTCAGTAAATTTTTAACTTATTGATTTAGAAAACAGCCCGTAATAGCCATTTGATGAACAAATGACTTTAGAATGGAGTGAAAATGGAAGCACAAAAATTATCCGCCCAAGAAATTATTCAATTTATCGGCAATGCCGAGAAAAAAACACAAGTCAAAGTCACTTTGTCAGGAATGCCTAGTTTTAAATCAGCCGGTTTTCTTGCAGAAAACGGACGCCCAAACTTTAAGGCACTTGCCAATAAAGGCATTCAAGTTTTGGGCGATTTTCACACCCATTACAGTCTTAAAATCATCATTGGTGATTGGCAAGCCGTGCGTCCCTTGCTTGAAGGATTGACTGAGAATAAAGATTACACTATTGAATTTGAAGGCAGAAATTCAGCTGTTCCACTCCTTGACACACGGGCCATCAACGCTCGAATCGAGCCGGGTGCGATTATCCGTGACCAAGTGACGATTGGCGATAATGCGGTCATCATGATGGGCGCTATCATCAACATCGGAGCTGAGATTGGCGAAGGGACAATGATTGATATGGGTGCTGTTCTAGGTGGTCGGGCAACTGTTGGGAAAAACTCTCATATTGGTGCGGGTGCTGTGCTTGCGGGTGTCATTGAGCCAGCAAGTGCCGAACCCGTCCGCGTTGGCGACAATGTCCTTGTTGGGGCAAATGCCGTTGTCATTGAAGGTGTGCAAGTCGGCTCAGGCTCAGTCGTTGCTGCAGGCGCGATTGTCACTCAAGACGTCCCAGAAAATGTTGTGGTTGCTGGTGTCCCTGCTCGAATCATCAAAGAAATTGACGAAAAAACAGCACAAAAAACTGCTTTAGAAGATGCCCTTAGAAATTTGTAAATGACAGGAAATAGATAATTTCTGAACTTTTGTTACTTTTAACAAAAGTTTTTTTGATAAAAGTAGAAATTCACAGGAAAAAAAGAGTAAAATAAATAAAAAAACTTTTGAAATTTAGCTTAGTAATGAGGACAAATATGATAAATTTAATCGAAATCCGACGCCAACTTCATCAAATTCCCGAAATTGGACTTGAAGAACATAAAACTCAAAAATATTTATTGACGATCATTCATCAAATTATTCAAAATAAATCTTTTATTCAAGTTGAAACTTGGCAAACTGGTCTTTTGGTATATTTGAAAGGGAGTCAAGGCCAAAAAACAATTGGCTGGCGCACAGATATTGACGGACTTCCTGTTGAAGAATTGACTAATTTACCATTTGCTAGTAAAAATGGACGAATGCATGCTTGTGGACATGATATTCACATGACTGTTGCTCTTGGTTTACTTGAAAAATTGAGTGAAAGTCAGCCTAAGAATAATCTTCTTTTTCTTTTTCAACCTGCGGAGGAAAATGAAGCAGGGGGAAAACTAATGTATGATGGTGGAGCTTTTAAGAATTGGCTTCCTGATGAATTTTATGGATTACATGTTAGACCTGACTTAAAAGTAGGAGAGATTGCCACTAATGAACAGACTCTTTTTGCTGGAACTTGTGAAGTTGAGTTGACTTTCGTTGGGACAGGAGGACATGCTGCTTTTCCGCATACGGCAAATGATGCACTCGTTGCTGCCGCTTATTTTGTCACTCAAGTTCAGACGATTGTGAGCCGTAATGTTGACCCCTTAGATTCAGCAGTGGTAACATTCGGAAAAATGGAGGCCGGAACAACCAATAATATTATTGCTGAACGTGCCTTTTTGCATGGGACCATTCGGAGTTTGACCCAAGAAGTCAATGAATTGACTCAAAAACGTTTGACCGAACTTGCCAAAGGTGTTGCCCAATCTTTTGATATGACCATTGATTTAAAACTCAAACAAGGAGGTTATCTTCCTGTTGAAAATAATCCTAAACTGGCAAAAGAACTCATGGATTTTTTTAGAAATGAAACAAAAGCAAATCTGATTGATATTGCACCGGCAATGACTGGTGAAGATTTTGGCTATCTATTGAGTAAGATTCCTGGGGTCATGTTTTGGCTTGGGATTGATAGTGAGGCACCTTTACATTCTCAAAAAATGAATCCAAACGAAAAAGTACTTGATTTTGCTGTAGAGGCCATTGATCAATTTTTACAATTTAAAGTAAATAGGAACTAATAATATCTGGTTTTTTCACAAAAAAATAAATTAACGGCTTTAATATTGAATAGGGATATGTTATTATAGAGGGATAGAAGTTAAAATAACATTTTTGTATTAATGACGTTACAAATAGGTTTTTTTTGAAATATATAGGAGTTGTTCAAGAAGAAAAATGAGTCAAAAAAGAAGTTCGAAATCAAAGAGTTCAAAAAAAGCCTTTTGGAAACTGACATTGCTTGTGGGAGCTCTGCTGATTGTTGTCGCTGGAATCGGGACATATTATTACGATCAAGGAGTTCGTAAGCAGAATATTGCTTATGAAAAGCAGGTAAATGAAGCAAAAGAAGCCAAAGATAAAGCCTATAATTCCAGAAAAACAAGCGACATTAATGAAGCAAAAAAACTAATTGTTAAGCTCCATGAGAAAGATAAAAGTAGTCTAAATCAATCAATTACTCAACTAATGGGCTATTTGGCAGATATTGATAAAGTGAGTCAACTGGTTGCTAAAGAGCATCAAAATATCACCGAAGATACGATAAAAGAAGCAGAGCAAGGTCTTGAACTTTTAAATGCTTCTTATGAAAAAACAGATAAAGAAAAATTTGCTCAACAAATCGCCGCTGATAAGCAAGTTCTTGTTGAACGGCAAAAAGAGGCTGAACGAATTGCTGATGAAAAAAATAAATTAGCCAATCAAAAATTAATTGCTTTAACTTTTGATGATGGTCCAAACCCGACTACCACTCCTCAACTACTAAAAACATTGAGTGCTGCAAAAGTTCCCGCTACCTTTTTTGCTTTGGGTAAAGAGGCTCAGCAGTATCCCGATATTATTAAAGAGGAATCTGACTTAGGAAATGAAGTCGCTTCACATACTTGGGATCATAAAGATTTGGTGACCTTGTCACCAGCTCAACAAAAACAAGAAATTGAAAGTGCCAATCAATTAATCAATAAGATTACAGGGAAAAATGTCACGCTCTTTAGACCTCCGTACGGAAGTTACAATAATTCTGTATTGTGCCAAACTGATTTAACAGCAGTCAATTGGTCAGTGGATACTAATGACTGGCGTTATCGTACAAGCGCACCGGTCGTTCAAAATGTAGCGACTTATGCTCATGATGGTGCGATAATTTTGATGCATGATATTCATCAGTGGTCAGTAGATGCCGTACCACAAATTATTCAAAATTTGAAAGCACAAGGATATACTTTTGTGACTGTCAGTACTTTATTGGATATTCGAAATGGGGGCGCAAAAGCACAACAAGTGTATTTTGGCAGATAAATTGATAAAGGAGTAGTATTTTATCTATTCCTTTTTTTACTGACAAAAACCTAATTTATTTTAAATTTTTGCATGTAATGAGTTTATTCTTGACAACTTTTGGGAAACTTGGTATACTAATATAGTCGTTTAAGAGAAACGCAGGCGTGGCTCAACTGGATAGAGTACCTGACTACGAATCAGGCGGTTGTAGGTTCGAATCCTACCGCTTGCATAAATAAAATATGACGAAAGTCATTTTTTTATTTGAAAGCTGATCTCTCCTACAAAATGTGAGAAGTATCGGTAAGAATTTAGAAATTCTAAAATAATATTTGGGACTTCGCGACAAGCGCGAAGAACTGAATTGCTAAACGCTAAAGCGTCAAGCACTTCATGTCCGGGAAGTAGCTCAGCTTGGTAGAGTACTTGGTTTGGGACCAAGGTGTCGCAGGTTCGAATCCTGTCTTCCCGATTACCGACTAACCCTAACTCATCTTTTGTGGATGAGTTTTTTTGATACCAAAATTAGCTAAACTTCCATAATTCTTGAAAGTGTTATCAAGATATGATAAAATTCAAGTGATAATGTGAGTTGAGAAAATCTCTAAAAGCGAGCATTAAATGAAAGGAGCCATCATGGCATATAAATCACATAAATTTGGTAAACGTAACGGGAAAAAACACTTTAACGCAGTAGGTGTAAGAACTGCACCAAAACCAGAAGCTAAAAAAGAAGAAAAATAATTAATTTTATCTTTCCAAATTCTTGACTCATCTATTGAAGATGGGTTTTTTTGATTCCAAAAATCGCTGATATACTATGTATATCAGGTCTTGACATTCTGTCAAGACCAATACTAAGGAGCGATGATGGAAGAAAATAAAAACTTATTTAAGAGAAAAATTTTTCCACTTTTAATAATCACTTGTGCGATTACATTGACGCATTTTCCTTATTTTAAGAATACATTTGGTATTGATACGAGTACGATGATAAAAAGTCAAGGACAGATGTTAAGTGGCTATTTGTCGCAAGGACGTTTTGGAATGGTCTGGATTTTTGAACTTTTGATTCATCGTTATAATAATCAAATTGTTCCGTTTATTGTTATCCCACTTCTTGTTGGTGCTGGGATTTATCTTTATTTCACTTTAAAGAAGTATGATAAAGAGTCATCTGATTTTGCGGCTAGTTTATTTGCGATTGTTTTTATCTGTAATCCAGTGGTTTATGCCCAACTTTATTTTAAAATGCAAGCAATTCAGATTGTAATAGGGGTATTTTGTGTACTTTTGGGAATAAATTTGAGCTTATCAAGACTTAGAACTTCAGTTAAAATTATTGGTTCTGGCTTATTATTTGCTTTTTCATTTTTGATTTATCAAGTTTTTGTCTTCTTTATTTTTTCAATGATTTTATTTTGTTTTTACGTTTTTAGAGATAAACGTCAGCAAATTTTGCAAGTCATGGTGCCTAGTTGGCTTGTTGCAAGTCTTATATATTTCCTAAGTTATTTTCTAGCTTCATTGATGATTCACTATTCTTCTTATGGAAATGAAACTTATATGATGTGGAATAAATTACCTGAACTGGGAAATTTGCAAAAGATAGGCGCTTTATTTATTGCACTATTTGCCTTAGCTTATCTGTTTTTATTGATAATTACTATAAGAAGATTTAGAGCAAAAAAAGAAATCGATGTCTTATTATTGATACTGTTGATTGGGTCAATAATGACATTTAACATGGTTTTTGGTAATTTACGGCCTGCTCCTCGTGTTTATTTTGGAACATTTTCGACGGTCTTTTCTGGAATATTATACTTAGGAATTAGAAAAGGAAATGGTCTGAAATATCTTTTTTTGCTGATTATTATATTTTCTATGTTTTTTACTTTTAGCCTTTCTCATAAGGCGAACTTATCTTATGAAAATGACCAGATTTTGACGGAAAACGTTATGAAATATGCTCGAGAGCATAATATATTGGAAAATGGAACTAATCTTGTCTTTATTGGAAATTTAAAAACAGGAAATCAGGGAATGCTTAATAAATTTCAAGATATTTTTATTACAGGTGCTACGAGGGTATCATTTTTCCAATTTGACCCACCTTTGATGTCTTTAAGACCTTATGATTTTATGGAAATTAAAGGCTATCATTTCAAAATTCCTGCCCCAAAATTGAGAGCAAATCTTAGTTTGAAATATGAACATTTGCCAAATTATCCGAGCGAAAAATCAATGTTTTGGGATAAAGGAGAAAATGCGCTTCTTGTGAAGCTTTCTAATTGAGCTTTTCTTGACAAAATAAGGATTTTTGGTATAATAGAAAAGTTGAATATAGCAGTCAGCTAGAAAGCTCGTCAACATTTTGCTGTTATGTCAAGGAAGATAAGTCATTATGTTCCTTGTGTCAAGTAACTGAAGCTATAAGCGAAGGCAAAATGAACGAATTCGAGGCTGTCAATATTCTTCAAATAAAATATTTGGAGGACATAATTTATGTCACGTTATACTGGTCCATCATGGAAACAATCACGCCGTTACGGAATCTCACTTACTGGTTCTGGTAAAGAAATCGCACGTCGTAACTACGTACCTGGACAACACGGTCCAAACAACCGTTCAAAACTTTCTGAATACGGTCTTCAATTGGCTGAAAAACAAAAACTCCGTTTTACTTACGGTCTTTCTGAACGTCAATTCCGTAACTTGTACGTTGCTGCAACTAAAGTTAAAGAAGGAACTGTTGGTTACAACTTTATGACTTTGCTTGAACAACGTCTTGATAACGTTGTTTACCGTCTTGGTCTTGCGACTACTCGTCGTCAAGCACGTCAATTCGTAAACCACGGTCACATCCTTGTTGATGGAAAACGCGTTGATATCCCATCATTCCGCGTACAACCTGGTCAAGTGATTTCAGTTCGCGAAAAATCTATGAAAGTTCCTGCAATTCTTGAAGCTGTTGAAGCTACTAAAGGTCGCGCTAACTTCGTATCATTTGATGCTGACAAACTTGAAGGAACTCTTGTTCGTCTTCCTGAACGTGATGAAATCAACCCAGAAATCAACGATGCTCTTATCGTCGAATTCTACAACAAAATGATGTAATTTCTTATAAGCATTTTGAAATCGCTCCTATTTGGGAGCGATTTTTTCATCATTTTTTTGGTAAAATAGAGATAAGCGTTGTGATTAAGAATTGCTGACAAAAAAACTAGTTAAGGATTATTTCTAAGTGGAAAATGTTAAAAAAATTGCTGAATTATTGAATATCAAAAATTCACAAGTTGAAAAAGTATTAGAATTGACGGCAGAGGGGAACACAGTTCCGTTTATTGCTCGTTATCGTAAGGAAGCAACAGGTTCACTTGACGAAGTTGAAATCAAAAAAATTATTGATGAAGATAATTTACTGACCAAACTTTCAGAACGTAAAACGGCTGTTTTGTCAAAAATTGAGGAGCTTGGCAAGTTAACTGATTCGCTTAAAACACAAATTTTGGCTGCTGAAAAACTGACAGAAGTCGAAGATTTGTATTTGCCTTATAAAGAAAAACGACGGACCAAAGCAACGATTGCTAAGGAAAATGGTCTTTTCCCATTGGCACAATTAATTGTTAAAAACGCTGCTAATCTTGAAGAGGAAGCAGAAAAATTTGTAAATGAGAATTTTACGACTGCTCAAAAAGCATTAGAGGGGGCGGTTGATATCCTATCAGAAGCCATTTCTGAAGATGCTCGTTTGCGCTCTTGGTTGACCGGTGAAATTAAAAACAATAGTTTACTGACAAGTAGTTTGAAAAAAGATGCTGTTGATGAAAAACAAGTTTTCCAAATGTATTATGAATTTTCAGAAAAAGTTTCAGAATTGCCAAATTATCGGGTCTTAGCTTTAAACCGTGGTGAAAAATTGGGAATTCTGTCAGTAAAATTTGAAAATAATGAAGATAAAATTTTACGCTATTTTGCTGCCCGTTTCGCTGCTCAAAATAATTTAATGATGCAAGTGGCCATTAAAGATGCCGTCAAGAAAAAATTGATTCCTGCGATGGAACGAAGTATTCGGACCGAACTGACAGAAAAAGCTGAAGCATCTGCTATAGAAGTTTTTGGCGAAAATTTGAAAAATTTATTATTGGTGGCTCCGCTTAAAGGCCGTATAGTCATGGGATTTGACCCTGCTTACCGTACTGGAGCAAAGCTTGCTATTGTTGATGAAACAGGTAAATTATTGATGACAACTGTCATTTATCCTGTCAAACCAGCAAATGCAGGACAAATTGCTCAAGCGAAAAAAGATTTAGCGAAATTTATTCGTGAATATGGCGTCAATATGATTGCCATTGGCAATGGAACTGCCAGTCGCGAATCTGAAAGTTTTGTTGCTGAAGTGCTCAAGGAAAATAATTTTTCTGATGTTTATTATGTGATTGTCAGTGAATCTGGAGCCTCTGTTTATTCAGCGAGCGAGTTGGCACGTGAAGAATTCCCAGAATTGACTGTTGAAAAGCGGTCAGCGATTTCAATTGCACGTCGTTTGCAAGATCCCTTAGCTGAACTTGTAAAAATTGAACCAAAAGCCATCGGTGTGGGTCAATATCAACATGATGTTTCTGAGAAAAAATTGACAGAAAACCTAGATTTTGTTGTTGAAACAGTCGTTAATCAGGTCGGTGTAAATGTCAATACAGCTAGTCCTAGCCTGCTTTCACACGTTGCGGGCCTTAATAAAAGTTTAGCACAAAATGTGGTAAGCTATCGTGAAGAAAATGGGGCGCTTAAGACAAGAAACGAACTTAAAAAAGTCCCGCGTTTGGGAGCTAAGGCATTTGAACAAGCGGCAGGTTTCCTAAGAATTCCAGAAGGAAAAAATTTTCTTGATAATACAGGCGTTCACCCAGAATCTTATAAAGTGACTGAGCAACTTTTAGCGGAAATTGCTGCTGATAAACCTGTCAGTAATGAAGAATTACTGACCAAACTTTCGTCAGTAAATATTCCTGAAATGGCTGAAAAACTTGGTCTTGGTCAGGAAACATTGACCGATATTATTAATGATTTGCAAAAACCTGGGCGTGATTTACGTGATAGCTTTGATGCACCGATTCTTCGTCAAGATGTCTTGTCGGCTGGAGATTTACAAATTGGTCAGCAACTTGAAGGCGTGGTCCGTAATGTTGTTGATTTTGGTGCCTTTATTGATATCGGAATTAAAAATGACGGCTTGGCACACATTTCTGATTTGAGCAAATCATTTGTCAAGAATCCAAGTGATGTGGTCGCTGTTGGACAAATTGTAACGGTTTGGGTCAAATCTCTTGATTTACAAAGAGGAAAAATTAATTTGACCCTAGTGAATCCTCGCGAAAAAGATTAATTCTGTCAGCGAAATTTTTCTGATTTCAGGTCCGTTAGATGAAACGCTAATCCAAATTTACTGATAGAGAGAATTGATAAGAAATGAAAAAATACTGACAACCTTCTTAGATTGTTTTGCCAAGGAGAAAATGTGCTTACAAATCAAGAATTGACGAAAAAGGTAAGAGAAATTTCTCTAAACTATTTTAAACGTCCATTTGAACATGAAGCAAAGTGGAATCAGCGTTTACGAACTACTGGTGGTCGCTTTTTTCCAAAAGACTTACATCTTGATTTTAACCCTAAAATGGCCGAACTAGAGGATTTTGAAGGAGTAGTTCTACATGAATTAACTCATTACCACCTCTATCGCACAAAAAGGGGATATAAGCATCAAGATGCTGACTTTAAAAGATTACTTGCGCAAGTTGGTGGCCTTCGTTATGCACCAGCAGTAGAGGAAAGAAAAGTAAAATATGATTATGTCTGTCAAAATTGCGGACAAAACTATCCCAGACAAAGAAAAATTGATACAAAAAAGTATCGTTGTGGAAAATGTCGTGGTCAGTTGAAAATAAAAACAAGCAGAATTTAACAATTTGGCTTGTTTTTTATTAATTATTAAGAGATTTATCCACATTTTCTTCACTTTTTCCCCAAATACTGTGAATAAGTACCGTGAAATTGGGGATAAATCCAAGAAAAAGGGTTAATTGAGCCAAAGAAATCTTATCCACAACTTGTATTGAAAAGAATAGAGATGAGGATTGATTTTTTTGACAAAAAAGCGTAGAATAGTAAAAATACATTTTTGAAAGAAATATTCGAGCTTTTGGGCTCGAAATCTTTTATATCATGCTCTAAAAATTGGACGAAAAAGAAAAGGGAGATACTCGTGCTTAAATCAGAAATTATTACTCAAATGCCAAAAGTTGAACTTCACTGCCATTTAGATGGCTCGCTAAGCTTGTTTTGTATCAAAGAACTCGCTAAAAATGCCGGTGTGAATATAACGATGACCGATGAGGAGATTTTGGAAAAGGCACAAGCCCCAGAAAATACCAAAAATTTACTGGAATATCTAAAACGTTTTGATTTTGTTCTGCCTCTTTTACAAAGCTATACAAATCTTGAATTGG
The DNA here is from genome assembly GCF_036648155.1 of Lactococcus sp. Taxonomy (NCBI): domain Bacteria; kingdom Bacillati; phylum Bacillota; class Bacilli; order Lactobacillales; family Streptococcaceae; genus Lactococcus; species Lactococcus sp. The sequence goes on from NZ_JAVXIY010000001.1 coordinate 275,232, forward strand.
CAGCCTATGATGTTGTTAAACAGGCAGCTGATGATCATATCAAATATATTGAGATTCGCTTTGCTCCAAGTCAACATTTATCAGAAAATCTAAGTCTAGAAGAAGCGGTGGAAGCTGTTATAGCTGGTCTTTCTCGTGCCGAAAATGATTTTGATATAAGAGCAAATGCACTCATTTGTGGATTAAAACAAGAACCAATTCAAAAGTTACAAAAACTTCTGCCTCTTTTTGATAAAATCCCAGATGAACACCTTGTCGGATTTGATATGGCAGGAGATGAATTGAATTATCCACAAGAAAAATTTGTTGATTTGATTCATGATTTAAAAATTAATGGTGTAAATGTGACGCTTCATGCTGGAGAATGTCCAGCATGTGAGCAAAATATTTTAGATTCAATCGCCATGGGGGCAAGTCGGATTGGTCATGGGATTATGACCAAAAATCTATCCAAAGCCGAACAAGAAATGATGATTGAAAAACAAATTGTTTTAGAGATGGCGCCTACGAGTAATTTTCAAACAAAAGCTGTGACGGAGCTTGCACAATATCCTTTTAAGGAACTGTATGATAAAGGGCTTCATGTGACTTTGAACACGGATAATCGGACGGTTTCTGCCACAAGTCTAAATAAAGAATATGAAAAAATATCAGCTTGGTATCCAGATTTTTCTCTAGCTGATTTTGAAAAAATTAATCATTATGCGATTGATGGAGCTTTTATAAGCAATGAAGAAAAAGAACAACTTCATCAAAGCTTTATCAAAGAATACAAAAAAATCTCTGTATAATTCAGAGATTTTTTAATAATAGATGACCAGATAAAGTTTAGTTTTAGAGTTACTTCAGCTATTCAAATAAATTAATTATTTTTATTTAATTTCTATCTTAGAAATGATGTGGGCAGCTTGGTCATCAGATGAAGTAGGGATGGTAAGCGTTTGGCTGTTATCCAATAATTTTTTAGATTCTTCTTTTACCCAAGCGGAATCTTTAAGATATCTTTCATCTTGGTAATGATTTGGGTCTTTATAAAAATTGATTGATCCATTATGATTAGAACTATATGTAACAATAGTGGTTCCAGCCATTGTGTTATCAGAACTAAAAGATAATGTTACTGTGTCTTGAGGCACGACCACAGAACCAGAGAAAGGAAAAACATGATGATTAGCTCCGTTTTTAGTGACATTGATAGAAACAGGTTGATAATCATATTTATAATAATTAAGAAGTGCTTCGGTTACGCGTGCATACTCAACCTGTTCAGCGCTGTATCCAGATAATGGGGAAGAACTTTTGCTATTTGCTTGACTATTTGAAGCAGAAGTACTTGTAGAATTAGTAGCTTCGCTTTTGCCATTATTAGTTTTAGAACTAGAAGTAGCTTCTTTTTTGGTTTGGTTCTCAGAACTTTTAGAATTTGAACAAGCAGCTAGTGCAAATAAACTCAAAAATGTAGCAGACCAAAGGATAGTTTTTTTCATAAGATTTATTCTCCAATTTTATTACTTTATAATAATATCATTAACATTCTGTAAAGTAAAGTTTATCTATAATTACTTTTATCTTAGAATATATTTCGAAAATTTTTTACTTGAGCATATTCTATTTGTCAGAATGAGCTAAACTTAGATATTTTTATTTCTAAAATGTTGCTTTAGTACAATAAAAAAAGACTGAATCATTATATATTGTTGAAGAGTTTACGATTTTTATTCAAACTTTCAACATCAAAAGAGTGAGTGAAAAATTGATGCTTACAGTTTATTGGTTCTTACTCTTTATAGGCATACATATTGGAGAACTGCAAGCTCTGGCTTGGAAAATATTGACTCTGACGAAAAATGGATTTATATTCACAGGTCGATTTATTATAGAAATCGAAAAACTAGAAATTTACTAAAGCGAAACACAAAGTAGTGTTAGAAAATTATTTTTTGATGATGATAGATTAAATTACTTAAAATAATGAAAAGAAACAAAGAAACAAATTAGAAAAATCAATTTTATATTTTCAGATAATGGATTACCTATTGTTAAACATTGAGTCAACAAAATGTTAATTAGGCATGCTGAAAAGGTTAATATTAAGGCAATTAGAGTTCATGATTTGAGACACTCTCATGCTTCCTTAATGCTACATCTAGGAATGAACGACCTAGAGTTAAAAAATCATTTAGAGCATTCTGATATGAGCATCTACATCCAACAGCAATGAGGAGCGTTGCAGATAAATTTAGTGGACTAGTCAAAGTATCTGTGAGCGATAGTTAAATTTTTTAGAGGACTTAAATGTCCTCTTTTTTATACGTGTGTACGAGTGGAACGATAGGAGCAAAAAAGGAGGAAAAATGCGATATAATTTTTATTTTTTAGGTAAGGAGCCTTTTTCTAACTAGAATATAATATTATCATTTGTTATAATTATGTAGGAGTTTAGGAGGAAAAATGAAAAATAAAAGCCCATTTTTAATTGCTACACTGACTGTTATCGGATTATTTGTATTCAGTGCTTGTGGACAAAAACAAATAACCAATTCATCAACTAGTAATTTTAGTAGTAGTAGTAGCTCGCCGATGCAAAGTTCATCACAAACTGAAAGCACTGTAGAAGTCACTGGAACAATAGAAAATCCAATTAATTTAACATTTGAGCAAGCCCAAAAAATGACAGCCCAAGAATTTGTTTCTGAGTATGGCGGTAAGATTATAAAATTTGATGGTTATATTTACATGTTAGATCAAGCTGCTGGTACATCTGCAAAAAATATTTCTTTAACGATAGATAGAACTGATATGAACGGTGGTGGATTGAAAGATGCTGATTTTTCGTTCTCGTTTTTATATCCAGAAGATGTTTCTAAGAGTTTATTATGGATTCTGTCCGATGCGGATAAAGCTAATAGTACGATAAATCAAAGAACAATTGACGGTCTTAGTGATGATATGATTCCTGTTAATGTAACTGCAAAAGTTGGAAGAGTTGTTGAAAAAGATTGGGGAACAGAAGTAGATTTAGAAACAGTTGAATTACCAAATAATGAAGCTAGTGTTAAGTCTAGATAGATAAAAATAAAAAAGAAGCAGAATTGATTGTTTGCTTCTTTTTATTATTTACAATTTTTGTTTCTAAACTGTTGCTATGAATAAAGAAAAAATACAGAAATCTTTGGGGAGACTGTATTTTTTTATTAATGGGAACTATTCATCAGGTGTCATAATCATTGGAACGACAAGTGGTGAGCGCTCAGTTTGTTTATAAAGGAATGGTGAGAGTGCTTCACGCATCGCACGTGCTACAGACGCTTCATTAGCATTTTCTTCATGCATGGCTTCACGTATAGCATTGAAAAGGACACGTTGACCACTACGAATCAAATCACCAGACTCACGCATGTAAATGAATCCACGTGAGAGCATATCAGGTCCAGCAAGAACGGTTTTCTTTTCAAAGTCAACGGTTGCCACTGCAAGAACGATTCCGTCTTCTGAAAGCTCATGACGGTCATGGAGAACGGCATTTCCGACATCTCCAATTCCTGAACCGTCAACATAAGTATCGGCAGCTGGGAAATGGTCAGCATATCTGGCGCTTTCAGCAGTCAGTGCAAGAACGTCACCGTTTTCTTGAATGAAACAATTTTCTTTAGGGACACCAGTATCTTGGGCAAGTCCAGCATGGATTTTAAGCATACGATACTCACCGTGGACAGGCATAAAGTATTTTGGTTTGATGAGACGCAACATGAGTTTTTGTTCTTGTTGTCCACCGTGACCTGAAGTGTGAATGTTGTTCATCCTACCGTAGATGACTTCAACACCAGCTTCAGCGATTTTGTTAATCAGTTGATTAACACCATGCGTATTTCCAGGAATCGCATTTGATGAGAAGACAACGGTATCGCCCATTTGTAGGGTAATATGACGGTGCATTCCGTTGGCAATTCTTGACAGTGCAGCCATTGGCTCGCCTTGCGAACCTGTACACATAATCAAAAGTTCATGTGAAGCATATTGATTGACTTCATTTGGTTCGATAAATGTGCCCTTAGGTGCTTTGATATAACCAAGTTCTAAACCGTTAACAATGGCTTTTTCCATTGAACGACCAAAGACAACGATTTTACGCCCAGTCTTAACTGCTCCATCAACGGCTTGTTGCAGACGGAAAATATTTGAGGCAAAAGAAGCGAAAATAATCCGACCTTCAATACGTTCAAAAATTTTCATGATGCTTGCACCAACGACTTTTTCAGAATGTGAAAAAGTTGGAATTTCAGCATTGGTTGAATCAGAAAGAAGGAGTAAGACACCTTCGCTACCAAGTTCAGCCATCCGGTGTAGATCAGCAGGTTCACCCACTGGTGTGAAGTCAAACTTGAAGTCACCGGTCGCTACAATTTTACCTTGAGGGGTATTCACAACAATTCCTAAAGGCTCTGGAATTGAGTGAGTGGTACGGAAGAAATCAAGACTCAAGTGATTAAATTTAATGACTGAATCGGCGTGGATTTCGTAGAGTTTAGCATCACGTAAAAGCCCGTGTTCTTCGAGTTTTCCACGGATGAGTGCAAGTGACAATGGCCCAGCATAAATAGGGATATTGGCTTGTTTCAAAAGGAAAGGAATTCCTCCGATATGGTCTTCGTGTCCGTGAGTAATGAAGAGCCCTTTAATCCGGTCGATATTTTCAACAATATAAGTGTAATCAGGGATGACGTAGTCAACACCTAATAAATCGTCTTCTGGGAATTTAATTCCGGCGTCGATGATGATGATTTCATCTTTATATTCAACGCCGTAAGTGTTTTTGCCGATTTCGCCCAGTCCGCCAATGGCGTAAACTGCGACTTCATCAGCTTTTATTTTAAGTTGTTTTGGCATGTTTCTCCTATTCTTTGGATTTTATTAGTTATTTTTACTGACAATGGGTCAGTTAAGTATCAAGAGTTAAAAATTTGTTGACAGGACTGAATACAGACTGCCTTTTTAAATTTAAAGGTACAAGAAAATCACTTTAGATTGCTGTCATTTTTGACAATAATCTAAAGTGTTCTCCTTTGTACTCCTGTTGGTCTTAGAAGCTTGTGATTTCAAATACGCCAGTTTCTTTTTCATATTCAACAGATTCATCTGAAAGTGAGTCAATAAACTCAACATGGTAAGCAGTATTTTTAGCAAGAAGTTCGTGGGCAAGGATAACCCCTTCTTCTTTAGTTGCGACATCAAGGTCGAGATAAAGGGCATCAGTTGTCTCACGGCGAGGTGAGCGAGTGTTATCTTTTTGGTAGAAAACTTTAAAAATCATTCTATAATTTACGACGAGCAAAAGCTCGTTCCTTTCTTAATAGTTCGTGTTTGCTGTTCTTTGCAATTATTATCATTTTAGCATATTTGCAAGGAAATGGAAAGTTGCGCTCATTAATTTCACAAATGAAACGCTTCCTAAAAAATAATGGTGGAACTTGCAAGGCAAGCGTGGTAAAATATAAGGAAGTAGATACTGATAATCGAGATAAAGTAAAAAATTATTTAAAAAGGATGATTTGACAGGAAATTAATCAACAAGATTCGCTTTGAAACTGCCAGTCAGTCCTATCAGTGACTTATAAATCAACAACTTTCAGAAATATTATAGGTAAAAAATGAATATATTAGCATTTGATAGCTCATCAAAGGCTTTGTCAGTCGCATTGCTTACTGACGGATTATTGCTTGGTGAAGTGACACTAAATTTGAAAAAAAATCATAGTACGACATTGATGACGACGATTGATTTTTTGATGGCTCAGGTTGGCATGGAAGCAAAAGACCTTGATCGAATTGCAGTAGCTCAAGGTCCAGGCTCTTACACGGGATTGAGGCTTGCTGCAACTGTAGGAAAAACGCTGGCCTTTAGTTTGAATAAAGAACTTGTTGGCCTATCAAGTTTACTTGCGATTGCCAATCGTGTTCAAGATGATGAAGCCTATGTTGTGCCAATGATTGATGCTAGACGCGGAAATGCTTATGCCGCCCTTTATAAAAATGGTCAGCAAATTATTGCCGACCAACATTGTAATTTTAGCGAATTTTTAGCTGATTTATCAGAAAAAGTTTCAGATTTTAGCAAAGTAATTTTTACTGGAGAATCTGAAAATTTTGTTGATGCAATTCAAAATGCTGGATTTTCAAAAGAACAAATCATCGCTGACAGCTTGGGAAAACTTCCGTCAGCTTATGAAATTGGAAAAATTGCCGAAAATTTAGTTCCTGAAAATGTGCACGCTTTTGTGCCAAAATACCTCAAAAAAGTTGAGGCTGAAGAGAAATGGTTGGAAAGTCATGAAAAAGCTGAAAACACTCCTGACGACTACGTTCAAAGGGTTTAGTGGAAAAAAATTTAATCCTCGTCGTTATTTAGAAATGGCCGATATTGACCTTGAACACGATCGAGAAGGTGTTCATTATCGGTTGGCAGATAGGGTGGATATTGTGGCTCTACTTGCGATTGAGCGAGATGTTTATAATGGAGATATTCCATGGACTTTCTCGCATTTTGAACATGAAATTGTCAAAAATGATGAAGCTTTTTTCATTGTGGCTGAAATTTCTGGTAGTGTTGTTGGTTTTATTGGCACACGAATTAATCATCATGGTCAAGACGCACATGTCACTAATTTGGCTGTCTTTAAAGCTTTCCAAGGGCAACAGATTGCCTCAACATTGATTGAGCAGTTAATTTCTCTAATGGCAGCACTTGGAAAAAATGTGATGACCTTAGAAGTTCGCCGTGATAATACAAAGGCTCAAGGGCTCTATCGCCGCCAAGGTTTTGTTACTGACAAGCTTCTTCCTCAATATTATGAGGATGGTGCCGATGCAATTTGGATGGTCAAAGAATTAAAAAAATGAATTTAAAACGTCTGTCTTACTCTGAAAATAAGTCGAAAGACAAAAATACTTTTCCACCTGTGGAAAAGTTATCAGTCAATATTTATGAACTTTTATCAGTGGCTTATGGACAGTCGCCTTGGTCACAAGTTTATATATCGAGTGATTTAGTAAACGAAAATTCGGAATACTTTTTACTAGAAGAAGATGAGCAATTAATTGGTCTGCTAGCCATTTCAACAATGATGGATGAATTAGAAGTGACCAATATCGCCATTCATCCTGATTTTCAAGGACAAGGTTTAGCAAAACTTTTACTGACAGAATTATCAGGATTTACAGGAACTTTATTTCTTGAAGTTCGTCAGTCAAATTTTGCTGCTCAAAAATGTTATGAAAAATTCGGTTTTGAAATTTATCATACAAGAAAAAATTACTATGACAAACCTCTTGAAGATGCTTTGTTAATGAGAAAAGAGCAATTTTAAAAATGAAAGATAATTATATATTAGCCTTTGAAACTTCATGTGATGAAACTTCAGTGGCGATTTTAAAAAATGGAAGTGAATTATTATGTAATATCATTGCCAGTCAAATCAATAGTCATAAACGTTTTGGTGGGGTTGTGCCCGAAATTGCCAGCCGTCATCATGTAGAACAAATTACCGTTTGTATTGAAGCAGCGCTTGAAGAAGCGGAAATTTCAGCTGACCAACTGACAGCCGTTGCGGTGACAGAAGGTCCAGGACTAAACGGTGCTTTATTAGTTGGAATCATGGCCGCAAAAACTTTTGCTTGGGCCAACCATCTGCCTTTGATTCCTGTCAATCATATGGCAGGGCATTTGATGGCGGCGAGTTTAGTCGATACCATCGAATATCCGGCCATGGCTCTTTTGGTTTCAGGTGGACACTCTGAATTGGTTTACGTTGAAAAAGAAGGAAGCTATAAAAAAGTTGGCGAAACACGGGATGATGCGGCCGGTGAAGCTTATGATAAAGTCGGTCGGGTGATGGGATTAACTTATCCTAGTGGAAAAGTCATTGATGAACTGGCCCATAAAGGTCAGGACACTTACAATTTCCCACGAGCTATGATGAACACACATGAAGTAGAATTTAGCTTTTCCGGATTGAAATCAGCCTTTATCAATCTTGTACATAATGAAAATCAAAAAGGCAATGATGTGATTGCCAATGACTTAGAAAATCTGGCAGCTTCTTTTCAAGCAGCGGTTGTTGATGTACTGATGGCTAAAACTAAATTGGCTATGGAAAAATACCCTGTCAAAACTTTAATTATTGGCGGTGGAGTATCAGCAAACCAAGGCCTACGTGAGCGTCTGTCAGCAGAAATTACTGACGAAAAATTAATCATTCCTCCTTTGCGCCTTTGTGGGGATAATGCCGGTATGATTGCAGCAGCAGCCTACATTGAATGGAAAAAAGGTCTTGAAAATGTTCAAGCAGGATTAGACTTAAATGCTAAACCTAGCCTTGTTTTTGAAGATATGTAATAAGGAGAATTTTAATGATGAAATTAATCGGAAAACTTCAGAATGGTATGACCTTTACTGAAGAATTTGATGGGGTCAACGATTTTTTAGCCCTTCAACAAAGTGACTACAATGCAATTGCAGACGAAATCGAAGTTGTTGAAGTAAAAATTGCTGATGAAGTCCTTGATTTTCAAGGAAATATGGGTCAGCTCTATTATGAATTAATGAAGTAAATAAAAAGTTACTGACAAATTTGTCAGTAACTTTTTTTAGTTAGAGTTGGTTTATCATTAATATTTTAGTCTGTGGAAAACTTTCTTTAAGCTCTTTCAGATGAATTTTGAGCTCTGGATAACAAAGGATATAATCAATTATTTCACCTTTCTTCGTCAGTAATTCGCTCAAATATATTTTTTGAAGTTGAGCTTCATAGCCAACGAACTCTTTAGCCTTTTTTAGCCATGTAACCGCCTCCTTTTTGAATATTATAACTCTATAAAAAATAAATTTACAAGAAAAAATTGAATTAAAAAAACCTTCCAATTATCGGAAGAATTTCTTAAATCTTAAGTCAATAAAAATTACTGTACTACAGATAATTCGTGAATGCTGCGTCCCTCTTTGTCGACTAATTGTAGCCAGCTATTCGTTCCAGCAAAATAGAGAAAATGTCCGACTTCATTGACTGATTTCAAGACAATATCAGCAGTGGTTATGAAAGTTTTAGGGTCCCAGTTTTCTTTTTGCTCTTCTCTAAGCGTTTGTGTGAAACGATAAGCTAAACCAGGTGTACCATCTGATTTCATTCCTCCGATTTCAGCGATTTTTGCCCCCGCTTTAATGACCAATTCGTTAGATTTTCGCCAAATAATCGTGGCTTGACTGTCTGGTCGTTTAACAAAAAATTCAATTTCTGAAAGTCCTTTTTTCCAACGATGTTGCGCTTTGGGAGAGAAGGCTTTTTTCTTTTCTAATTTAATTCCAAAAGCGCCGAGTGCACTTAAAAATTCATCTGCATAAGTTGCACAAGCTTTTTCGATATTATTAGGAATTTTAAGTGGTTCTGCCTTATCACGCAAATTAATTCCAGCTTCCTCAGCCAAATTGACCAAATACTGAGTCAGATAATTTGCATCTAATTCATAAGCTTTTACATTTAGAATCACAACCTTATCAAATTCTAACTTAGGAATTAATTCTAAGTCATTAGCTATCATTTTAATCTGTCCTTTTTTTAATAAAAAGAAAAGTTCATCATTATTTAAATCAAAACGCGCATTGTTTTGTTCCAAGAGAAGCAAACGGGCCTCTGATGGAAGATGAATTTCTAAACCAAAATCAGACAGAGTGACCGTAAAAGTTAAATTTTTCATAACTTTATTATAGCAGAAAATTTGTCAGCGTTATCAATGAAATAACTTGAAGAGAAAAAAGCTGAAAATGCAAACGTTGTTTGAGTGAAATGATGTATATTATAAAAAAATAATGTAATTTAAAGATTATTCATCTAAATGAATGCGATAAAGTTCGGTATTTACGTACAATGGGAACTGTTAACAGAATATTTACAAAAAGGTCATTGTCAGATAAATTAAAATGGGTTAGAATTATTTTGTGAAGAACACAATTCATCAACCGATTGAGAAAAACCTTAAGGAGATTCATTTTTAAAATGAAAAATACATCAAAGAAAGTCATTGGACTTACAGCAGGCGCGGTAATTGCCCTATCACTACTTGCGGCTTGTGGAAATAGCAGTTCTGCTTCAAAATCAGATAGTAAAACCATTTCGGATTTGAAGATTTCATTTATTCCCTCAAAAAATCCAGATGATATCACCACAGCGACTAAACCAATCGCTAATATTTTGAAGTCTGAGTTGAAAAAACAAGGCTATACCGTTAAAAAAATTGATACAAGCGTTGGAACAAACTATCAAGCGGTTGGTGAAGGACTTGATGCGGGTTCAGTTGATGTCGGATATGGAATGTCAGCCACAACCTATGCGATGTATCAAGATGGTTCAACTCCACTTTTGATGGCAACACGTAAAGGACTTTCAAATGATGCCTCAACCTCAGCAAAATATTGGAATGAACACAAACCAACAACAAAGACTGATAAAGAAGTGACTTCATATCGCTCATTAATCATTGCTGGTAATTCTCCAATGGGTAAAAAATTAGCTAAAGAAGCCAACGATGGAACTTTGACATGGAAAGATTTGAATGAAGCAAAATGGGGGCTTGAATCGACTTCATCTGCTGCGGGATATATGTATCCTTCACAATGGTTGACAGATAATTTTAAACATTCAATTCGTGATTTGAAAAATACAGTAACGATGGATTCTTACGATTCAGCGATGGCTCAACTTGCATCAGGACAAATTGATGTCATGCCTGAATATGCCGATGCTCGTTTAGATGAAGCAACAAAATGGACCACAACTTTTGGTGCAAAAGGAAGCATTTGGGATGATACAAATGTGATTGGAGTAACCCCTGCTATCGCTAATGACGGAATTATGGTTTCAGAAAAATCTAAAATTATGACACCAGAGTTCAAAAAGGCGCTCTCAACAGCGATTAAAGATATGTCCAAAACTGCCGAAGGCAAGAAAGTTATTGCGATTTATTCACATGATGGCTATGTTGATTCAACAAAAGATGACTATAAAACAGCCATTAAAGTGGCAAATGAAATGAGTAAAGCCAACTAATGAACAAATAAAATCATTTTAAAAGGGTCTGGGTTACTCGTTGAGTTCCAGACTCTTTTTGTGAAAATGAAGCAATAATAAATAAAATAGAAGCTTCATATAGAATGGAGAAGTGATGATTAAATTTGAAAATGTGTCAAAAGTTTACCCAAATGGCACAAAAGGTTTGACAGATGTTAACTTACAAATTGACCAAGGAGAATTTGTAGCCATTATTGGGACATCAGGAGCGGGGAAATCCACCCTTATTCGCTGTGTTAATGGTTTAAATGATGTGACTTCCGGTCGTCTCTTTGTGAATGATACGGATGTCTCAAAACTAAAAGGCAAAGACTTAAGAAAATTTCGACGCCACGTCGGAATGATTTTTCAATCCTATAATTTAGTGCCTAGAGTTACTGTTTTAAAAAATGTTATGTTTGCTCGTGTCCCAGACATGAACTTATTTAAAGTGATTTTTGGCTTATTTTCAAAAGAAGATAAACTTGTTGCTTTAGATTCTCTGAATAAAGTAGGAATTTTAGACAAGGCATATATCCGGGCTGATCAACTTTCTGGTGGTCAACAACAAAGGGTTTCACTTGCGCGTGCACTGACACAAGAAAGTGAAATTTTACTGGCTGACGAGCCTGTTTCAGCCCTTGACCCAGTGACGGCTAAAGAAGTAATGGATGATTTTAAAAGAATTAACGAAGAGCTCAATAAAACGATTTTACTAAATATTCACCATGTTGAACTCGCCTTAGAATATGCCTCACGAATTATCGCCGTCAAAAAAGGAAAGATTGTCTATGACGGGCCTTCGCAAGAAGTAACCAAAGAAATCTTAGATGAAGTCTATAGAAAAGAGGCTTAAATGTACGATAAAATATTTAAGCCCAAAAAAATAGAACTCCTCACGGGTGAAGTGGTTGAAGAAAAAGTCAGTCGTACTTGGATTTACTGGATAATTATTATTATAATTATCGGTTTATCTGTACTTCTTACAAATTTTGACTTTAGTGCGCTTAGTCGAAGTGGACTCTTTTTACAAAAATTAGCAAGTATGCTTCCACCAAACTGGTCTTACTTTGATAAGGTACTTCCTCCTTTGCTTGATACGATTAAAATGAGCTTTTTTGCTTCCTTATTGGGAGCTTTATTAGCGGTCCCTTTTGCAATTTTAGCAGCCAATAACATCGTTAAAAATCGGTTAGTAAATGGAATCATTCGCTTTATTTTTATGCTTGCAAGAACTTTGCCGACGCTAGTTTTAGCTTTAATTGCGACTTATATTTTTGGACTTGGGACTTTTGCTGGGGTCGTTGCGATTTTTATTTTTACTTTTTCTTTTATCGGAAAACAATTATTTGAAGTCATTGAAACGGTTGATATGGGACCATTTGAAGCGGCAGAGGCCTTGGGAGTGAGTCCCTTAAAAGCCTTCTTTATTGCTGTTTTTCCTCAAGTTTTACCTACTTATCTTTCAACTGCCCTTTATGCTTTTGAAGGAAATGTTCGTTATGCAGCGATTTTAGGTTATGTTGGTGCAGGCGGGATTGGAAATATCTTAAATGACCGTGTAAATTTTCGAGATTTTGCCAGTGTCGGCATGATTTTGGTTTCAATTTTGGTTACGGTCATGATTATAGACTCTGTCAGTGCACTCATTCGCAAGAAGATTGCCTAGGAATGAAATGAGAGGAAAAATGAATTCACAAATTATTGAAGAATACAATCGACGTCCTAAAAAATGGTTTTATTATCTTTTGATTTTTATCATTTTGTTAGCTATTTCAATTTGGTCGACCTCGGTTGTTCATTATCACGGGGTGTCAGAACATGGTGCTTTAATTGCTAAAAATATTTTCACAGGAATTTTTCATCCAGATAGTAGTTTAATTTTCAATTTCACTGAAACAGGTTTGGCTTATCTCTTGCTGCAAACTTTTGCTATTGGGATTCTTGGAACTTTGGTCGGTGCGATTATCGCTGTTCCACTATCTTTTCTGGCGGCAACAAATCTGGTTCCTAACTGGCTGGCTTATTTGATTCGTTTTGTTTTAATGGCTATTCGGACGATTCCTTCATTTATCTATGCCCTTTTGTTTATTCCAGTTGTTGGTTTAGGTTCGTCAGCTGGTGTGATGGCGCTTGGTTTTGAGTCCATTGGGATGATTGCAAAGTTATTTATTGAGGCCATTGAGGATTTGGATATGGGGGTCATTGAAGCGATGGATGCAGCTGGTGCCACGACTTTTCAAAAAATTCGCTTTGGGGTTTTGCCACAACTTTTACCAGATCTTTACTCCATCCTGCTTTATCGTTTAGATATGAATCTTCGTGATGCTGCCATTTTGGGCTTGGTCGGTGCTGGAGGGATTGGTGCGCCATTGAGTTTTGCAATGTCTGGCTATAAATGGTCGTCTGTTGGAGCAATTTTACTCGGACTTTTAGTATTAATCATTTTTGTTGAACTCATTTCATCAAGAATTAGAAAAAAATTAGCGAAAGGATAAAGGATGATGAAGATAAGAATTCTTGAAACAAGTGACTTGCATGGCTTTGTTCTTCCCACAAATTTTACAGAAAAAGACATGGATTTACCTTTTTCGATTGCTAAAGCTCGAACTAAAATGGACGAACTGACAAGCTCTTCTGAACAAAAAGGAGAAATCGTCATAAAAATTGAAAATGGCGACATCTTGCAAGGGTCTGCTCTGGCTTACTATCTGGCAAAAAAAGCAAAAGATGGCGTCAAAGATTTAGTCAATGTCACAAATTCTTTTGGCTATGACGTTGGCTTACTAGGGAATCATGAGTTTAATTATGGGCTGGAGTATTTAGAAACGTATGTCAAGCAAGTCAATTATCCTATTTTAGCAGCCAATGTTTTGGATAAAAAAGGACAACCAGCTTTTGGACCAACTTATCAAATCATTGAAAAACAAGGCGTAAAAATTGGAATTGTTGGTTTCTTGACTCAGCATATTCCTCATTGGGAACAGCCAGCTACAATTAAAGATTTAACTTTTCAATCAATTGTTGAAGCTGCCAAAGAAATTTTACCCGACTTACGTCAGCGCGTTGATGTGCTTCTTGTAGCTTATCATGGGGGCTTTGAACGAGATTTAGTGACAGGAATTCCTACGGAAAGCTTAACAGGAGAAAATGAAGCCTACCAATTATTAGTTGAATATGGAGAATTGATTGACGCTCTAGTCACGGGACATCAGCATCGGGAAATTGCTCAACATGTTTTAGGAGTTCCCGTGATTCAGCCCGGATTTCGAGGGGCTTTTGTTGGGGAAATTGAGCTAGAATTAGATAAGCAAAAAAAAATTACCCATTCAAAAGCCAAAATTCATAGAACAGCCAAGTCGAAAGTTTCGACAGAGGTGGTTGAACTTATTTCTGATATCAGTAAGGAAACAGAAGAATGGTTAGACCAGCCAATGGGAAAAGTATTGGGGAATATGAAAATTCTGGATCCAATGGCCGCGCGGATTAGTGAGCACCCTTATATTGAACTGATAAATAAAATACAAATGGAAGCAACAGCTGCCAAAATTTCGGGGACAGCCCTTTTTAACAATGAAGCCAAAGGTTTTGATGAACAGATTACTATGCGCTCAATTTTGACAAATTATATTTACCCCAATACTTTAGCTGTTTTAAGAGTGACAGGAGCAGATTTAAAAGCTGCCTTAGAACGAACGGCTGAACATCTTGAAATTAATGATGAGGGAGAAATTATTTTTAGTCCTCGCTTTGTTGAACCTAAACCTGAGTATTATAATTATGATATGTATGAAGGCATTGATTATACTATTGATTTGAAGAAAAAGATTGGTCAGCGAATTGTGAACTTAAGTTTTGAGGGACGTCCAGTTGCCAGTGAGGAGTTTTTAGAAATTGTAGTCAATCAGTATCGAGCAGTCGGTGGTGGAAATTATCCAATGTTTTCTGCTGACAAGATTGTCAGAGAAATAACAGTGGACATGACAGAATTGATTGCGGCTTATTTGAAAAATCATCCTGTGATTCAAGCGACTGTCAATCATAATTTTATGATTTTAAAATAATAATTACTGACAGCTTTTTTAGCATTAATAAAGCGCTAAAAATTACTGTCAGTAATTTTTTTATTAAGTTTTGCTTTAGAATAAGCTAAGTTATTCTAAAGTTTTTCCTGATATACTTTATTTATTCAAAGGAGGAGCCTATCATAAAACAAACACTTAAAATCAAGAAAATTAATTATCAATTTGTGAAATCAGAAGACAATAAGCTAATACTTCCAAGTCCTTTAGAAAGTCCCTACCTGACAGCGAAAGATGAGCAATAAGAGCCAGATGAGAGGATATTCTGTGATAGAATGAAAATATAACTATTAATAAAGGAGCATTAATGACAATGAATATCACATCTCATGGTGAAAAAATAGCAACAATAAATCCGACAACAAGTGGTGATGCACCTGATTTTGAACTGACAGATTTAAAAGGAAATAAAATTAAATTATCAAAACTTGAAAAGCCTGTTTTGATTAGCGTGTTCCCAGACATCAATACTAGAGTTTGTTCACTTCAAACCAAACATTTTAATCTTGAAGCAGCAAAGCATTCAGAAATTGACTTTTTGAGTATTTCAAATAATACAGCAGATGAGCAAAAAAATTGGTGTGCAGCCGAGGGAGTTGACATGACAATTCTTGCTGATGATGGAACTTTTGGACAAGCTTATGGTCTTGTTTTAAATGATGGACCACTCAAAGGTCGTCTTGCTCGTAGTGTTTTTGTTGTAAAAGGGGGGCAAATCGTCTATAGTGAAATATTAGCGGAGCTTTCGGATGAGCCTAATTACGAAAAAGCCTTAGAAGCAACTAAATAATTAATGACAAAAAATTGAGGATATTGATAAGAGTGAATATCCTCAGTAAAAGCTGTCAGTAGACAGTTTTTTTAATAAGTGAAAGAAAAGATGTAATTTTTCTTTGTACTCGAAATTTTCTATTCAATTTGATATAATTATATTAATACTGAATATTTAGGAGAAGATATGGCTGTAAAACGTTTAATTGAAACTTTTGTTCCGGAAAATTATAAAATTTTCCTTGATATTGACCGTAAAACTAAGAAAATAAAAGGTCAAGTGGCAATTACTGGGGAAGCAAAAGATACTGTTGTTGCCTTTCATGCCAAAGGATTACACTTCAACAAAGTTCGCGCTTTTAGTGTTGATACAAACTTCATTGAAAATGAAGAAGATGAAGAAATTGTTGTTAAAATTGGTGAAACAGGGCGCGTGACTGTTTCATTTGAATATGAAGCCGAATTGACTGACAACATGATGGGAATCTATCCTTCATATTATGAAGTCAATGGTGAAAAGAAAATGCTAATTGGCACACAGTTTGAAAGCCATTTTGCTCGCCAAGCTTTCCCATCTATTGATGAACCAGAAGCGAAAGCAACTTTCGATTTGTCAGTAAAATTTGATGAAGAAGAAGGCGACATCATTGTTTCAAATATGCCAGAACTCTTGAATATTAATGGAATTCACGTTTTTGAACGTACTGTTAAAATGAGTTCTTACCTTTTGGCTTTTGTATTCGGTGAACTTCAATATAAAAAAGGCAAAACAAAATCTGGTGTTGAAGTAGGTGCCTTTGCAACGAAAGCTCATAGTCAGGCAGCACTTGATTTCCCACTTGATATTGCTATTCGTTCAATCGAATTTTACGAAGATTATTATCAAACACCCTATCCACTTCCACACAGCTGGCATATTGCCTTGCCCGACTTCTCAGCAGGAGCAATGGAAAACTGGGGATGTATCACTTATCGTGAAGTTTGCATGTTGGTTGACCCTGAAAATGCAACCATTCAAAGTAAACAATATGTGGCAACAGTTATTGCCCATGAATTGGCTCACCAGTGGTTCGGTGACCTTGTAACCATGCAATGGTGGGATGATTTGTGGCTCAACGAATCATTCGCTAACAACATGGAATATGTTTGTATGGATGCTTTGGAACCAAGTTGGAACGTTTGGGAATCATTCTCAATTTCAGAAGCCAATATGGCATTGAATCGTGATGCAACGGACGGAGTTCAATCTGTCCACGTTGAAGTAACTCACCCAGATGAAATTGGAACACTTTTTGATCCAGCAATCGTCTATGCTAAAGGTTCACGCTTAATGGTTATGCTTCGTAAATGGCTTGGAGATGAAGACTTTGCTGCTGGCTTAGCCCTTTATTTCAAACGCCATCAATATGGAAATACAGTTGGAGACAATCTTTGGGATGCCTTGGCTGAAGTTTCTGGAAAAGATGTGGCAGCCTTCATGCACTCATGGGTTAATCAACCGGGTTACCCTGTCGTTACAGCAGAAGTCGTTGATGATACTTTGATTTTGAGCCAAAAACAATTCTTTGTTGGTGAAGGTGTTGACAAAGGACGTTTGTGGAATGTTCCATTGAATACCAATTGGACAGGGCTACCAGACTTGCTTTCTTCTGAAAAAGTTGAAATTCCAGGGTTTGCTGCTTTGAAAGCTAAAAACAAAGGTAAAGCTCTCTTTTTGAATGATGCAAATATGGCTCATTACATCATTGATTATAAGGGTGCTTTACTGACAGACCTTCTTTCAGAAGTTGAATCTTTGGAGAATGTGACAAAATTCCAAATCTTGCAAGACCGTAAATTGTTGGCTAAAGCAGGGGTGATTTCTTATGCTGACGTTGTAAATATCTTGCCATCATTCACTAATGAAGAATCTTACCTTGTTAATACTGGTTTGAGTCAACTCATTAGTGAGTTGGAACTTTTTGTTGATGAAGATTCAGAAACTGAAAAAGCCTTCCAAAGCTTGGTAGGAAAACTTTTTGCTAAAAATTATGCTCGTTTGGGCTGGGATAAAGTTGCCGGTGAATCTGCTGGGGATGAGAGCCTTCGTGGAATCGTGTTGAGTAAAACTTTGTATTCTGAAAATGCAGATGCCAAAACAAAAGCTAGCCAAATTTTTGCAGCACATAAAGAAAATTTAGCAAGTATTCCAGCTGATATTCGTCCAATTGTTTTGAACAATGAAATCAAAATAACTAACTCGGCCGAATTGGTTAAAACTTATCGTGAAACTTATATCAAAACAAGCCTCCAAGAATTCAAACGTGAACTTGAAGGAGCAGTTGCTTTGATTAAAGATGAAAAAGTTATTGCTGAATTACTTGAAAGCTTCAAAAATGCCGATATTGTTAAACCACAAGATATTGCTTTCTCTTGGTTCTACCTCTTACGAAATGATTTTTCACAAGATGCGGCATGGGCTTGGGAAAAAGCAAATTGGGCTTTCCTTGAAGAAAAATTGGGTGGTGATATGAGTTATGACAAATTTGTCATCTATCCAGGGAATACTTTCAAAACTGCTGATAAATTAGCGGAATATAAAGCTTTCTTTGAACCAAAATTAGAAAACCAAGGCTTGAAACGTTCAATTGAAATGGCAATTAAACAAATTACAGCACGTGTTGCTTTGATTGATAGCCAAAAAGCAGCAGTTGATCAAGCAATCACTGATATTGCTGAAAAATTGTAATTTATAAATAAAAATCACCTTTTAGAGGTGGTTTTTTTATTTATAAATTATTCGTTTGACTTCGCTTTCGATAGAACAATCAAAGCGAGAATAAGGAAGATAAATCCCATAAGGGCGGGAGCAGAATGTCCGAGACTAATGTAAATTTGTCCACCAATTAAAGGACCGATAACGCGTGTAAGTGCTTGAAGAGCTTGACTTCCGCCTTGAAGTTTACCTTGTTCAGAAGAAGTCGCTGATTTTGAAAGTTTGCCATTGAAGGCAGTTCCGAAAATACTATCTCCAAAAGCAAAGATAAACATTGCCAGAATGAAGAGGGGCCACATTTTAGAAAAGGCAGAAAGAGCGAAAAGTAAGTAAGCAATTATTTCGCAGACTATTGCTAGACGGATAAGTTTATCTTCATTAGCTAATTTTAGAAGTCTGGGCATGATGAAAATTTGAGTTAAAATATCCATCAAACCCATGATTGAAATGGCAAGACCAATTAATACAGGTGTCCAAGCAAAACTATCAAGTGAAAACTGACTGATAATAGCTTGGAGCGCACCATTTGGCAACCAAAGTAAGATACCGGCAAAGAGGAGACGATTGAGATTTTTCATGCGTAAGAGCTGAAAAAGTTGGGTGAATGGATTAAGCTGCTTAAGGGAAAAATTTTTTGTGCGATTATTTTCAGGAAGGCTTTCATCCATGACAAAAGCACCATAAAGAAGATTTGCAAGGGAGATGATTGCTCCAAAGTAGAAGGGGACTGAATTTCCAAAATGGGCTAGGAGTCCACCAACAGTTGGGCCAGAAATTGTTCCAACACCAACAGCAGCAGCTGTCCATCCGAATACTTTTGTTCGATTTTCTTCATCAGTAATATCGGCGAAATAAGCGAAAAGTGTCACGATATTTCCACCGGTTAAGCCATCGATGATTCGTCCGATAAAGAGCATCCAAAGACTGCCAGCTAAACCAAAGACCAGATACCCCAAGGCAGAACCAGCTAAAGAAATTAGTAAGATTGGTTTGCGACCAAAGCGGTCTGATAAAGAGCCAAGTGCGGGGGCGGCAAAGAAAGTACAGAGTGCATAAATGGCCATTAGTGCAGAGACGATGAATGCTTGGTCATGAGCATTTGCAAAAGGAGCGACCATAAATGGGACAACAGGGGAAATGATTGTAAAACCAAGTCCTGTCAGAAAAGTTGTGATAAGCCCAAAAGTGAGGGCGTGTTTATTGATGTTCATAGTAAGAACCTCCATTAAGATGTGAGTTCGTTCTAGGGTCTTTGCACCTTTTTTCTTTTTCGATTGCTTTAGCAAGTGGGGGAAAGGGTCAAGGGCAACAAGAATTTGACAGTTTTGATGTCAGATTCTGCTTGACTAAATTGAATTGATGAAATTTTCCATTCGATGAGTTACATTAGTAACTTAGTGAGAATGGACAAACTAGATTGAAAAATGAGGGATTCTACTCAAGGAGTAGTTTCGCAATTTTATCTAATTTCAGTCACTTCAAGGCGAACGAGCTGAATTGTGATGATTATTTGATTTCTTAGGAAGTTTTTTGCGCAGGTTTTCAGCTGCTAAAGTGAACTCTGTCAGACTAAAGACTTCACTTTTCTATTCGAGTTTCCTTGGAAACAAAAATAGTATATCGCATTATTGTTTCTTTGTCAACAAAAAAGCGAATAAAAAAACCGTCAGTAAAAATTAATTTACTGACAGACTTATTTTTCAATATTTTTTCGGATAGAAGAATCAAGGTGATTATTGTATTTATCAAGGAATTCTAAAATATTACTGACGGCTTCATCAGTTAATTCGTCAAAGATCACTTGGTCATTTTGGGAAAATTTTTGGTGAAGACTTTCGTGACGGTCATTGATTTGCTGCCCCTCTTTCGTTAATCGAAAATAAATTTCTTTTTTATTTTGAGGAATTTGATAACTTTCAATCAAATTTTTTTTGAGAAGTTTTTTAGCAATTTTACTGGCAGCACCGCGTGTCATATAAAGATGATGAGCTAATTTTGTCACATTAGGATAGGGAGTTTTGGCAATAAATTCAATTGTTTCGATTTCTGATAATGAAATATTTGAAAATTCAGCTTCCATCTGTGGCTTATAATAAGCATCAATTTTGTTAAACAAGTCAGTCAAAGAGGTCATAATTTGTTCCTGATTTTCTTGAAACTGAGTCATGAGTCATTTTCCTCCGTCTTTAAAGTGCTTTGCCGATAAATGCAAGACCAATAGTCATTTCGGCGCCAAATGCTTGTGACAATATAATTTTGCTCATTTTGCCAGTAGTCATAAGTTAAAATAAATGTTTTTTTACTAACTTGCGAAGCTTTATAATGATTTATGGCCAAGGGAATTACTGACCGACTAGATAGCAGATTTCCAGATTCATTATTTTTACTGACAGAATTTTCGTCAGTCATTTGTCCGAAAGTATTCAATTTTTCACTGGCATTTATCATTCTTCCATCAGCAAGAATTTCCTGATACTTTTCATCAGTCAATTTTGGCAAATTTTGATGATTCAAAAATTGTTCTTCTTTTGCTAAAAGCTCAAGTGAGCGGCTAGCATAGTGTTCTTCCTCAGGTAAAGCAGCAGGTTCGACGTGAACATCAACATCATAGACCCCAAAACCATCAATCAACATTTTTTCAATAGATTCTGTCGCTTCATGACTTTCATAAACACTTAAATCAGGAGACATTTCAACCACAACATCAAGAAAAATGTTGCTTCCATACGAACGACCGCGAACGAGTTTAACGCCTTTAACTTTTGGAGCTAAACAGATAGCCTCTCTATATTCCTTAACAAGATTTTCATCAAAGCCATCAGAAAGACTAAAAACCGATTCGTGGAAAATATCATAAGCAGTTTTTAAAATAAAACCACAAATAATGATTGCCATAGCAGTATCGAGCCACTCCCAGCCAACGCTACTTGCTAAAATAGCGACCACAGTTCCAATAGAAGTTACCGCATCAGAAAGATTGTCCTTACTTGCTGCAGAGAGAGCCTGAGAGTTCGTTTTTTTAGCCAAATCACGATTATAAAGATAAACTCCGAGCATGACAAAGGCTGAAAATAAACCAACAAGCGCTCCTAGTGGATCAATGGTTTCTTCTTTTCCGGATAGTAGAGTCATCACGGTTTCACGTAAGACCTCAAAACCAACGAAGAACATGATAAAACTAGAAATTAAACTCGCAATAGATTCAATTTTCCAGTGACCGTAGACATGGTCACTGTCTGCTGGAATTCGAGCAATTCGAAGTCCAATTAAGATTGCGATATTTCCCATAATATCAGTCACATTATTAAAACCATTGGCTTGAAGAGCGCTAGAGTGAACAATTGTCGCAAAAGCAATTTGTCCGATAGACAAAACAATATAAGCGAGAATAGAAACCCAAACTCCTTTTTCAGCGAGTTTCAGATTGTTTGTACTTGAAGCTGCCATATAAATCCTCCCAAAATTACATCATTCCATTATAACAAAAAATTCAAGGAAAGTTGGCTTCCACCGCTAAAAAAACCTTTTATAATAAGGCCTCTTAAAATAGAATTAAAAAAGAAGGATGGACTAATTTCTTAAAAACGGAGATGATTTTTTCTTATCTTCTATAGTAGAAAGTCGTCAAAAATAAAATATTATATAAATAGTTTAAGTACCTTGACTTACATAGTAATGTGAAGTATAATATACTTTGTTTAAAATGATAGAAAGGAAAAAGAATGGCAGAAATACCAAAAGAAATGTTACGAGCCCAAACCAATGTAATTTTGCTCAATGTCCTAAAACAAGGAGATAATTATGTTTACGGTATTATCAAACAAGTCAAGGAAGCCTCAAATGGAGAAATGGAACTTAATGAAGCCACGCTCTATACAATCTTTAAAAGACTTGAAAAGGATGGGATTATCAGTTCTTATTGGGGAGATGAAAGTCAAGGTGGGCGTCGCAAGTATTATCGACTGACAGAGATTGGTCATGAAAATATGCGACTTGCCTTTGAATCTTGGTCAAGAGTCGATAAAATTATTGAAAATTTAGAAGCAAATAAAAAAGATGAGTCTAATAAATAATTTCCAATTAAAATTTAAGTTACTAAATAGGGGCTAAAGGTAAAAAATATTCGTCGCAAATCGTTGACTTAAACTTTAAAAAGCGTTACAATATTTTTGTTAGTTTACCGTTCGTGAAACTAACTATTGTAATCTTTAATAGCATTAACAATTAATGCTTGTTTACTAAAAAAAATAATGTTATAATAATCTTCTCAAAAAATTTATTGAAATTATTTTGAAGTAAAATGAAATTGAAAATTCAATTTAATGTAAAGTAGTTTACATTATTTAACTCTAGAAAGGAATTTTATGATTTTCAAATCAATCATGAAGCATAAATGGGTTGCCTTATTCTCAATCTTTTCAACCTTCGTTTATGCAGGAGTACAGCTTTACCAGCCCCAAATCATGAAACGAATTATGACAGTAATGTCATCAACAACTTATAGCCGTCATGAGATGGCTGACAAAGTTTCAGGATATGGAGTTGAGTTGCTGATTGTTGCAGGGATAGGGATTCTCTTTGCTATCTTCAGTACCCTTTCAGCAGCACGTATTGCTCAAGAAATTGGGGCAGACGTTCGTGAAGCAACTTACAAAAAAATTAACACATTCTCTTATGAAAATGTCGAAAAATTCAATGCCGGAAACCTTGTTGTCCGTATGACCAATGACGTTACACAAGTGCAAAACTTGATGATGATGGTCTTCCAAATTTTGATGCGGATTCCAGTCCTTCTGATTGGTGCGGTCATTCTATCAATTACAACTCTTCCAAAACTTTGGTGGATTACTGTTCTTTTAATCGTCTTAATCCTTGTGGTTACAGCTGTATTGATGGGACGCATGGGCCCTCACTTTATGGCCTTCCAAAAATTGATGGACCGTATTAATGCCATTGCTAAACAAAACTTACGTGGCGCACGTGTCGTTAAATCTTTCGTTCAAGAAAAAAATCAAATCAAAGATTTTGATGAAACTTCTGACGAACTTTACGACCATAACTGGGCAGTAGGGAAACTCTTTTCAGCAATGATTCCACTCTTTACCGTTATTGCTCAAGGAGCGATTTGGCTTGCAATCTACTTCGTTTCAACTTTTGTAACAGATTCACCAACCGTTGCCCAAGATAGTATTGGTGGGATTGCCACATTCATGACTTACATGGGAATGATTATGTTTGCCATTATCATGGGTGGTATGATTTCAATGTTTGCTTCACGTGGTATGGTCTCAATCGGTCGTATCAATGAAGTACTGAAAACAGACCCAGCTATGAAATTTGACGAAAATGCGAAAGACGAAGAACTTTCTGGTTCTGTTAAATTTGACCATGTTTCATTCTCATATCCTAATGATGAAGAACCAACACTCAAAGATATTAGCTTTGAAGTAGAAGCTGGTCAAATGGTCGGGATTGTCGGAGCGACTGGTGCTGGTAAATCAACCTTGGCACAATTGATTCCAAGACTCTTTGACCCAACAGAAGGGACTGTTTCAGTTGGTGGAAAAGACCTTAAAACAGTTAGCCGTGGGACTTTGAAGAGAAATATTTCTATCGTTCTTCAAAAAGCTATTCTTTTCTCTGGTACAATTGCTGGAAACATCAAACAAGGTAAATCTGATGCAACCGATGAAGAAATGACTCGTGCGGCACAAATTGCCCAAGCTGCTGAATTTATCACGACAAAAGACGGACAATATGAATCAGAAGTTGAAGAACGTGGGAATAATTTCTCAGGTGGTCAAAAACAAAGATTGTCTATCACACGTGGGGTTGTTAAAAATCCAAATGTCTTGATTTTAGATGATTCAACGTCGGCACTTGATGCTAAATCTGAAAAACTTGTTCAAGAAGCCTTGAATAAAGAACTTAAAGAAACAACAACTATTATAATTGCTCAAAAGATTTCATCAGTAGTTCATGCAGATAATATTTTGGTTCTTGACCAAGGAAAACTTGTTGGTCAAGGAACTCACCAAGAATTAGTTGCCGAAAACAAAATTTACCAAGAAATCTACGATACACAGAAAGCACAGGAGGACTAAGACATGGAAAATACCAAATCAACAAGAAAAATGTCTGACACCACACGTGCCATCCGATTTTTTTACCTCTATCTCAAAAGATATAAACTCCAATTTGCTGTGATTATGATTTTCATCGTCGCAGCAACATGGCTGCAGGTAATTGCACCCTCACTCTTAGGGGATGCAATTACCAATCTTGGGGTTTATGTTAAAGACTTCTTTACACATCAACATGCTGGACAATCACAAGATGCATTACAACAGATTGCTCAACAATTAAGCCAACAAATGCACCAAACCGTAGATTGGCACAATGTTCCTGAAGTCGTTAAAACATTACCACAAGCAGCTCAGGACCAAATTACAGCTCATCTTCCTAAAGGAACAACTTTAGAAACACTCAAAACAGTGGCAACTTCACATGCTGCTAGCACTTCTACATTCATGAAAGGAATGTGGCAATTGCTTGCAGTCTATGTAGCAACAGGTGTGTCAATGTTGATTTATACCTTGCTCTTTAGCCGTATCGTTGCTCATTCAACAAATCGCATGCGTAAAGGTTTGTTTGGTAAACTTGAACGTTTGACAATTTCATATTTTGACCGTCATCAAGATGGAGATATCCTTGCTCGTTTCACCTCTGACTTGGATAACATTCAAAATACATTGAACCAAGCACTCGTTTCAGTGATTTCAAATGCTGCTGTTTTTGTCGGAGTAATCATCCAAATCTTCCTTAAAGATGTAACTTTTGCTTGGTTGACAGTGGCGGCTTCACCAGTTGCCATTTTATCTGCAGTTATCATTATTCGTCAATCGAAAAAAGCAACAGATAAACAACAAGAAGAAGTTTCACAACTCAATGCCTATATGGATGAAAAAATCTCTGGGCAAAAAGCAATTATCGTTGAAGGTTTGCAAGAAGATTCTATTGATGGTTTCTTGAAACATAACGAAAATGTTAAAAAACGTACCTTTGCTGCTCAAGCATGGTCTGGTATGATTTTCCCATTGATGAATGGTTTCCAACTTTTGTCAATCGCCATTGTTATCTTCGGCGGAACAGCTTATGTCCTTAATGATGATAGCATGTCAATTGCCACAGGTTTGGGTCTCTTAGTTGCCTTTGTTCAATATGTTCAAAGTTACTACAACCCAATCATGCAAATTTCATCAAACTTTGGTCAACTTCAGCTTGCCATTACAGGTGCAACTCGTCTGAATGTTATGTTTGATGAACCAGAAGAAGTTCGTCCTGAAAATGGTAAGAAATTTGACACGATTAAAGATGGTATTCAAATCGAAAATCTTGATTTTGAATATCTTCCAGGTAAACCAGTCCTCAAAAAAGTTAATATTGATGTTAAAAAAGGACAAATGGTTGCCCTCGTTGGTCCAACTGGTTCAGGTAAAACAACTGTCATGAACTTGATGAACCGTTTCTATGATGTCAATGGTGGAGCAATCAAGTTTGATGGAACAGATATTCGTGAATTTGATTTAGATAGTTTACGTTCAAATGTTGGGATTGTACTTCAAGAGTCTGTACTCTTTGATGGAACAATTGCCGATAACATCAAGTTTGGTAAACCAAATGCCACTCAAGAAGAAATTGAAACAGTTGCGAAGACAACACATATACATGAATTTATCGAAAGCTTGCCTGACAAGTATGAAACACACGTTTCTGATGATGAATCAGTCTTCTCAGTTGGTCAAAAACAACAAATCTCTATTGCACGTACTATTTTGACAAATCCAGAACTTTTGATTTTGGACGAAGCAACATCGAACGTAGATACCGTAACAGAAGAACAAATTCAATGGGCAATGGAAGCAGCCATTGCTGGACGAACTTCATTCGTTATTGCTCACCGTTTGAAAACAATTCTTAATGCAGATAAGATTGTTGTTCTTAAAGATGGTGAAGTCATTGAAGAAGGAAATCATCATGAACTCGTTGCTCAAGGTGGATTCTACTCTGAACTTTATCATAATCAATTCGTTTTTGAATAAGAAAAACTTGTTTGAATAAAAGAAATAAAAACTACAGCTAAATTTTTAGTTGTAGTTTTTATTTAGAAAAAAAGTCTATGAAAAACTACCATAAAATGTTAAAATAGAGAGCGGTTCTTAAAAAAATAATTTTTTTAAGACAATAAAAATGTGAAAAGTGATTTTGAAATAATATGAAAAAAATAGTAATTAATGGTGGGAAGCGTATCTCTGGAACAATTCCAATTTCTGGAGCAAAAAATTCAGTGGTTGCTTTAATTCCTGCAACCATTCTAGCTAACGATATTGTTACTCTGGAAGGAGTTCCAGATATTTCTGATGTCGCAAGTTTAGTCGAAATTATGGAAATCATGGGAGCAAAAATTGAGCGAAATCTTGAAGAAGGTCGACTTGTGATTGATACACGTAGTGTTGTTTCACGTCCTCTGCCTTATGGAAAGATTAATTCTTTGCGTGCTTCTTATTATTTCAATGGTGCACTTTTGGGTCGTTTTGGACAAGCGACAGTTGGCTTGCCCGGAGGCTGTGATTTAGGTCCTCGTCCAACCGATTTACATGATAAAGCCTTTAAAGCTTTAGGGGCTAAGAAGATTCAAGAAGAAGAAGCTGAGCACTTAGAAGTGATTGGTGATTCATTAGTTGGAACAACCATTTATATGGACGTTGTTTCCGTTGGAGCAACCATCAATACGATGCTTGCTGCTAGTCGTGCAAAAGGTGTAACTGTGATTGAAAATGCCGCACGTGAGCCTGAAATTATTGATGTGGCAACCCTTCTTAATAACATGGGGGCAAAAGTTCGTGGTGCTGGAACAGATATTATCCGTATCACTGGGATAGATGAAATGCACGGAGCTCAACATACGGTAATTCCTGACCGAATTGAGGCTGGAACTTACCTTGCTTTAGCTGCTGCAATGGGTGATGGGGTTATTATTGAAAATGTCATCTATGAACATTTGGAATCTTTCATTGCTAAGCTTGAAGAAATGGGCGTACGTTTGACGATTCGTGAAGACAGCATTGAAGTTCATAAATCTGAAAATTTAAAATCAGTTAATATTACCTCTGTTCCTTACCCAGGATTTGCGACTGATTTGCAACAACCAATTACGCCACTGTTGTTAAAAGCAAAAGGTCGTGGTTCGATTGTTGATACGATTTATCAAAAACGTGTTAACCACGTACCTGAATTAGCGCGTATGGGTGCTAATATTTCTGTTTTGGATGATAGAATTATTTATGACGCTCCGAATGAGTTAACTGGAAGCTGTGTTCAAGCAACAGATTTACGTGCTGGTGCGGCTCTGGTTACTGCTGGAATTATTGCCAGTGGAACTACAAAAATTTCTAATATTGAGTTTATCCTACGAGGCTATGATCATATCATTGAAAAATTGACTGCTGTTGGTGTAGATATTCAATTGATTGAAGAGTGACAAAATAGATTTATTTGCGTATATACTAATGAGAAAGGATATAAGATGGCTGATAAATTAAAGTTTGAAATCATTGAAGAATTGATTGTTCTCTCTGAAAATGCAAAAGGTTGGCGCAAAGAACTCAATCGTGTTTCTTGGAATGATGCAGAACCTAAATACGATATCCGTACTTGGTCACCTGACCATGAAAAAATGGGTAAAGGAATCACTTTATCCGAAGAAGAATTTGGCGTCCTCTTAAAAGAATTGGGCAATAAATAAAAAAAGTCCTGAATTTTCAGGACTTTTTTATTATTTTAATGGGTAAAGGTCATCACAACAAGGATGAGGTAAATAATCAAAGTAATAAAGAAGGTCAGTCGCCACCAAAGCTTTAAAAAGCGGCGGTAGGCGAATTGTTTATAATAAAACAAATCAAGTAACAACAAAATAAGTGCTAAACCAGAAATGATTAGCAGATAGTAAGGAATAATACTGATACTTGTTACATTTTTTGAAAAGATTTGCATTCCTAGAATTAGAAAAAGTGTGAATACATCTGGAATTTTTAATTTACGATTGGTTAAATGACGTAGTCTGAAAAACTTGAAAATAAAGACCAACGCAATAAAGACGATAAGCGGATATAGCGCCATAAGTACTTTTATAAACATAGACTAATTGTAGCGGTTTTAGACTAGTTTGTAAAGTATTTATTTGTGTGAGAGAGTGCACGTATCAGTGCTAATCCAAAGATTGTAACAAGGATAGCTTTAATGATTTCAACAAATACAAAGGGAGTGAATCCAAGCTTTAATGCCAAAGACCAATCCACTTGAGTGAAAAATTTGAGCCAGAGAGTGCCGATGACCAACATTAGGAGATGACCAACAATATTTATGATAAAAGCTGGGATTGTTTTGTATTTGATTTGATGAAGTCCCCAAGAAATGAGGGTTCCCATGATTAAAAAAGCAAGTAGAAATCCACCAGTTGGTCCAAAAAGAACAGCAATTCCCGAAGTTCCTCCAGTGAATACGGGAATTCCAATAAATCCGAGAAGTAGATAAAGTAAAATGGCAAAGAAAGTTTCACGTGCTTTGAGTACTGTGGCAACGAGTCCAACAGCTAGTGTTTGTAAGGTGACTGGGACGATACCAATTGGGATAGCCAATGGAGAAAGAACCGCGATAATCGCTGCACCAAGAGCAATTAGGGTTAATGAATATAATTTTGTGTTTTGCATTCCGAGTCCTTTGTTTTATGTATAAAATAAAATATACTAAAAAAGAAGAATTTTTGCAAACTCTTGCTCCAAATATACAAAAAAATACTGACAGAATTTCTGTCAGTATTTTTATTCTCTGATTTCAACAAAGTGAGCATGGACAAAATCTGCTAGTTTTTGGGGAGCAATTTTTATACTACGTCCAACTTCACCCGCGGAACAGACAATAAAGTCATGTTCCAAAGCAATGGAATCAATATAAATTGGAAACTTTTTATTTTGCCAAATGCCTACGGGATTATTTGCCCCGTGAATATAACCCGTGGTTTTTTGTAGGTCTTTTTGAGGAATCATACTTACTTTTTTGTTGCCCGAAACTTTTGCTAATTTTTTTTCTGATAAATGCTCTGTCAGTGGAAGAATGCCAATGACAGGTCCTGTTTTATCTCCAATCAATGCGAGTGTTTTATAGATATCACTACGATTAATATCGTCAGGAAGGCTATCACTTTCCAAAGCATTGATGGCAAGTCCAGTATGCTCAATTTTCGCCTTATCAAGAATTTGTTCTACAAGTGTTTTCTTTAATTTTTGCTTTTTAGACATAGCTATATTATAGAAGATTTTGTTCTGACTGACAAGATATAATAATTTTACTGACAGGTTTATTAGTAATTACTATGGATAAACAGTTTAGGGAATTTTTTGACAAAAATTATTAAGATAACAAAGGCAGCAATGGCCGTCAAAATACCGCTGATTCCATTAACAGCAAGAGAATAAGCAACAGCACCCCAACCTTTCCAAGCATATTGGCTCCAGAAAATAATTCCGGCAATGAAATGGAAAAAGTATTTAAGAAGAACAGCAACAAAAGTTCCCAAAAGTACAGGTGCTAGTTTTAGAGGGGCTGTTTTTTGGCGGAAAAGGCCAGCTATTCCGAGTGAAACAGGGGCAACCAGATATTCAAGGAAAGCTTGGGATAGGCTTAAGATATAAGCATGTCCAGTAATCATTGAAAGAATTCCCCAGATTAATCCTCCAACGAGACCAGCGGTTAAACCTCGTCGTAAGCTGAGAAGAAGGATAGGGATACAGGCGATTTCAACGATAATCCAACCATAAACAGTATTTGGAATGAGGCTGATGATGAAGGCGAGTGCCGCCATGAAGGCAATTTCCGTTAATAAACGGACATTGAACTTAGAATTAGACATAAAAAAACTCCTTTTTGATGCGCACAAAAGGAGGGTTAGAAATTAGACGATTGTCTTAACACATCCCTACGCTGGCATTACCCAGATCAGGTCAGATGGTATTTCTCGCTACTGACAGACTTGTCAATAGACCCATTGTGCAAATATTTATTTTTACTCTTTAAGTTTAGCATAATTTATGTTGAAAAGCATTGATGGGAGATTAGGATTCTATTTTATAAATTAAACTTAAAAATTTTTTAAGGCAACATAAAAAATCAATAATCCAAAAAATTTGAAAGTCTGTTAGAATAAATCTATACACAAATTCGGACAAAATAAAAGCGGTCGAGTAAGTAATTGTGAAAGTCAGTACAGAGAGCTTGTAGCGGTGAGAGCAGGCCTGAATGAAGCAATGAAAATGGCTTGATAAGCGTAGCAAAAGTGAGGTTTTACCAAGCTTTTGACGGTATGGTTCTCGTTATTGAACTTAAAAGTTTGCTTTTGTAAAGTTTATCTGAAAATTTTCAGTGAGCTACAAAGTGCTTAAATCAAGAATGGTACCACGATATAGCTCGTTTCTTTTTATGAAATGGGCTCTTTTTGTTTAGTCAGATTGTTTTTGTTTGACGAATTTGTTTAGAGTCAGAAAATTGGCAGGTGCACGGTTAATTTTCTGATATGATGCAAAAGTTTATCAAAGGGGAATAATTGATTTTGAAAAATAAATCAATTAGAAAAAAGGGAGAAGAAATGAATCCAAGAAACAGAAATATTTTACTTGTCGTTATTGTTGTTGTAATTGTTGCTATCGCTGCATTTTTCGGTTTTAATCATAAATCTGGTGGAAGTAAAACGGCAAATAAAACTGTGAATATTGGAATAATGACAGGAACAAAAGAAGATGATGCCATTTGGTCAACTGTTTCTAAAACAGCTAAAGATAAATATGGAATTACTTTAAAATTCACTCATTTTACAGATTATACACAACCAAATACAGCTTTGAAAAATGGCGATATTGATTTGAATGCCTTCCAACATTATGCTTTCTTGAATGCTTGGAATAAAGCTAATAATGGTGATTTGAAGGCGATTGGAAATACTACGATTTCACCTATTCGTCTTTATTCTAAAAAAATCACTTCATTGAGCCAAATTAAATCAGGAGATACAATTGCTGTACCGAATGATGCTTCAAATGAAAGCCGCGCGCTTTATGTTTTGAAAAATGCTGGTCTGATTGGCCTTTCTGTATCAGGTGATACACTTGCGACGGTTAAAGATATTAATTCTAATCCAAAAAATTTGGTCATAAAAGAGTTAGATGCGGCACAAACACCACGTGCGCTTGATTCAATTACAGCGGCAGTAATTAATGACGATTTTGCAACAACAGCAAAATTAACGGTTGAAGAGTCTATTTATACTGAACCTGTAAACAAAGATAGTCAACAATGGATTAATATCATCGTTGCAAATAAAAAAGATGAAAATAACAAAATTTATAAAGAAGTAGTCAAAGCTTACCAAACTGAAGCAACGAAGAAAGCAATTGAAAAAGCTTATCCTGATAAGAGAAAAATTGCTGCTTGGGGATTGAAACTCGACTAGCAAATTCGTTGACGGAGTAACGGTTAGGTCAGAACTTCGGGAGTTTCTATTTTAGAAATTCTTGCCTTAAGGCTAATAAATTTTACTGACAGAAGACTTAAACTGTTTTCAAAACAGTTTGGTCAGTAGAAATTGGAGAAAATTATGAATCCTAGAAATCGTAATATTATTATTGGAATAATTGTGGTTGTTATTGTTGCTATTGCTGCTTTCATTGGCTTTGGACATCAAACTAAAGCAAATAAAACAGTCAATAAAACAGTGAAAATTGGAATAATGACAGGAACTAAAGAAGATGACAGTATTTGGCAAACAGTATCTAAAACAGCCAAAGATAAGTATGGAATTACTTTGAAGTTCACTCATTTCACAGATTATACACAACCAAATACAGCCTTGAAAAATGGCGATATTGATTTGAATGCTTTTCAACATTATGCTTTCTTAAAAGCGTGGAATAAAGCAAATAATGGTGATTTGGTGGCCATTGGTGATACTGTAATTTCGCCAATCAGTGTCTATTCTAAGAGTCTTAAGACTTTGTCTGATATCAAAGAGGGCGGAACTATTGCAGTACCAAATGATGCGTCAAATGAAAGTCGTGCGCTTTATGTCTTGAAGTCTGCCGGCTTGATTAAATTGGATGTTTCTGGTCAAACGCTCGCGACAGTCAAAGATATCACTTCAAATCCGAAAAATTTGGTTATTAAAGAACTTGATGCTTCACAAACTGCGCGTGCTTTAGATTCAGTTGACGCCGCAGTTATCAATAATAATTATGCCGTTACTGCAGGTTTAAAGAAAGCTGATGCAATTTTCACTGAGCCTGTCAACAAAGATAGTCAACAATGGATTAATATAATTGTTGCTAACAAAAAAGATGAAAATAGTAGCGTTTATAAAGATGTTGTCAAAGCTTATGAATCAGAAGCAACCAAAAAAGCCATCGCAAAAGCATATCCAGATAAGAGCACCATTCCTGCTTGGGGCTTGAAATTAAAATAATTTCTTTTGCACTTAATTATTTATCAGCATCACAGGAAGTTAGAGTTACTGACGAAATTTCCTATTTTCTGATGAATGGATGAGTTTTCCTGAGAAGTAAATGAAAGTTCTCTGACAGCTTTGTCAGTAGAAATTGGAGAAAATTTTGAATCCTAAAAATCGAAATATTATCATTGCTGTTGCTGTTCTTATTCTTGTTGCGCTGGTTGCCTTCTTTAGTTTGAACCATCAAGGCGGAGTGAAAGCATCTGCTGGCGAAAAAACAGTCAAAGTTGGAATTATGAGTGGCGACAAACAAGATCAGGAAGTTTGGAAATCAGTAGCTAAAACCGCTAAAGAAAAATACGATTTGAAGCTGAAATTTGTTTATTTTTCTGATTATAATCAACCAAATGAAGCTCTCCTGTCAGGAGATATTGATATCAACGCTTTTCAGTCTTATAATTATGTAAAAACATGGAATAAGGCGCACAAGAGTGATATTGTTGCCGTAGGCAATACTTATATCACACCGATGCACATTTATTCAAAAGAAATTAGCAAATTGTCAGATTTAAAAGAGGGTTCAACGGTTGCTATTCCTAATGATGCTTCAAATGAAAGTCGGGCATTGTTTGTGCTCCAAAGTGCAGGTTTGCTTAAATTGACAACTAGTGATTCAAGTAAACTGGTGGGCTTACCAGATATCACAGAAAATCCTCATCAATTGAAATTCAAAGAAGTGGATGCAAGTCAAACACCACGTGCGCTTGATTCAGTTGCTCTTTCGGTGGTTAATTATAATTATGCGACAGCCGCTAGTTTGCCAAAATCTGAATCAGTCTTCATGGAGCCACTTAATAAAACTTCTGCTCAATACATCAACTTTATTGCTGCGACAAGTAAAGAAAAAAATAATAAAGTTTATAAAGAAGTTGCCAAAGCCTATGCTTCAAAAGCAACAGAAAAAGCAATCAAAGAACAGTATCCTGATGGTGGAGAATTGCCCGCTTGGGACTTGAAACTTTGAATAAATGAAAGGATTTATTTATGAATCCAAGAAATCGTAGAATTCTTTTGGGAAGTTTGCTTTTCCTTCTTGTTATTGTAGGTATTCTAGCTTTTACTTTAAGACAAGGAAAAAGTAAAACAACTTCTGTCAGTAAAATTGTAAAAATTGGATTGATGCCTGGTGGTAAACAAGAAGATGTCATTTGGAAACAAGTTCAAAAAAATGCTAAAGACCAATTTGGGATTACATTGAAATTTGTCAATTTTACTGATGGAGATGAGCCTAATAAGGCTTTGGTTAACCATGAAGTAGACCTCAACGCCTTTCAACATTATGCTTATTTGAAATCATGGAATAAAGCTAATAATGGAAATATTGTGTCAATTGGTGATACAATTATTACGCCGATTCATTTATACTCAACGAAATACAAAAAGGTCGATGAAATTCCTGATAAAAGTACGATTGCCATTCCAAATGATGTCACAAATGAAAGCCGTGTACTTTATGTTTTAAAAAATGCGGGACTCATTAAACTAGACACCTCTAGAGGAGTATTAGCAACGGTCAAAGATATCAGAGAGAATCCAAAAGGCTTAATCATCAAAGAAATTGATGCCAGTCAAACACCACGTGCGCTTGATTCAGTTGCTGCAGCAGTCATTAATTATAATTTTGCTATTTCGGCAAAAATTTCTGAGAAAGAATCAATTTATCAAGAACCATTAAATGAAGATTCGGCTCAATGGATTAATTTTATTGCAGCAAATCAGTCTGATAAAAATAATAAAGTTTATAAAGAAGTCGTCAAGGCTTATGAACAAAAAAATATCGCTGATATCATCAAAAATGAATATCCAGATGGAGGAGAACTCCCCGCTTGGAATTTAAAATTGTAAATAAGAAAACTCGTCTTTGACGAGATTTTCTGTCAGTATTAACAAAGCTGAATTTTACTGACGAAAGTTTAGGAAAAGCTTTGTCAGCACTGACAGAGAATGAAAAAGATAAAGGAAGTAAGTATGACAGCAATTATTGAATTAAATAATCTTTCTGTGCAATTTCATCAGAAAGGACGATTAGTCACAGCAGTGAAAAATGCCACTTTACACATTGAAAAAGGGGATATTTATGGTGTGATTGGTTATTCTGGAGCTGGGAAATCAACTTTGGTTAGAACCATCAACCTGCTTCAAAAACCAACCGAAGGTCAAATTGTGATTAATGGTGAGAAGATTTTTGATAGTGAAAATCCCGTGAAGTTTACAGGTGCAAAATTACGTGAATTTCGTCAAAAAATTGGGATGATTTTTCAACACTTTAATCTTTTGAGTGAGAAAACTGTTTTTAATAATGTGGCTTTTGCTTTGCAACATAGTCAAATCGAGGATAAAAACGGGAAAAAACGTTATCTCACAAAGAAAGAAAAGAACGATAAAGTCACTGAATTATTAAAATTGGTTGATTTAGCAGACCTTTCTGATAAATATCCGGCACAACTTTCTGGAGGCCAAAAACAAAGAGTAGCGATTGCACGTGCTTTGGCTAATGACCCCGAAATTTTGATTTCAGATGAAGGAACCTCAGCCCTCGACCCGAAAACAACCAATCAAATCTTGGATTTGCTCAAATCCCTTCATGAAAAATTGGGAATTACAGTGGTTTTGATTACTCATGAGATGCAAGTGGTTAAGGAAATTGCTAATAAAGTAGCCGTTATGCAAAATGGTGAAATCATTGAACAAAATTCTTTAATTGATATTTTTGCGCAACCTAAAGAAGCTTTGACCAAACAATTTATTGAAACAACAAGTTCGGTCAATCGATTTATTGCCAGTCTTTCTAAGACAGAACTTCTGGCTCAATTAGCAGATGATGAAGAATTAATTCACTTAGATTATTCAGGTTCAGAACTTGAAGACCCAGTGGTTTCTGATATTACGAAAAAATTTGATGTAACGACTAATATTTTCTATGGGAATGTTGAATTACTTCAAGGTCAACCTTTTGGCTCATTAGTCTTGACCTTAAAAGGTTCAAGTGAACATCGAGCTGCCGCAAAGGCATATTTTGTTGAAAGACATTTGAAATTTGAAGTTTTAGGTAAAATTGAAAGGACGGTAGACTAATGACAGAATGGTTTGCACATACATTTCCTAATGTAGTTTATTTAGGATGGACGGGCGAGACAGGTTGGTGGACAGCAATTGTTCAAACGCTTTATATGACATTTATTTCGGCACTTATTGGTGGCTTATTGGGATTGATTTTCGGAATTGGGGTTGTTGTGACTGCTGAAGATGGAATTACACCCAATCGACCATTATTCTGGATTTTAGATAAGATTGTCTCTATCGGACGCGCTTTTCCCTTTATTATCTTATTGGCAGCCATTGCGCCCTTGACTAAAATATTAGTGGGAACGCAAATTGGTGTAACAGCAGCCTTGGTTCCCTTGGCCCTTGGAGTTGCTCCTTTCTACGCTAGGCAAGTTCAAGCATCACTTGAGTCTGTTGACCACGGGAAAGTAGAGGCTGCTCAGACGGTGGGGGCAGATTTCCTTGACATCGTCTTTACTGTTTATCTTCGTGAAGAACTGGCAAGTTTGATACGGGTTTCAACGGTTACCTTAATTTCCTTGATTGGTTTGACCGCAATGGCCGGTGCAATTGGGGCTGGTGGACTTGGAAATACTGCTATCTCTTATGGTTACAATCGATTTGCCAATGATGTCACTTGGTTTGCTACGATTTTGATTTTGATTTTTGTTTTATTGGTTCAACTTGTCGGGGATTTCTTGGCAAGACGCGTTTCACATCGATAATTAAATAAATAGACTTAAGTCTATTTGATTAAAGGAGAAACAATGAAAAATAATTCTGTAAAAATTGTTGTTGCGACTGGAATTGGTGCCGCTCTATTTGTAATTATTGGCTGGTTGATTAACATTCCTACGCCAATTCCAAATACTAGTATCCAATTACAATATGCTGTACTTGCCCTATTTTCGGCCTTGTTTGGCCCTCTTGCTGGCTTTCTAATTGGATTTATTGGTCATGCCCTCAAAGATTCATTTCTTTATGGGGCTCCTTGGTGGACTTGGGTTTTAGGCTCAGGTTTGATGGGTCTATTTCTAGGCTTTGGAGTCAAAAGAGAAAGTTTGACTCAAGGGATTTTTGGAAATAAAGAAATTATTCGTTTTAATATTGTCCAATTTTTGGCAAATGTAGTCGTGTGGGGTCTAATTGCTCCCATTGGGGATATTCTGGTTTATAGTGAACCGGCTAATAAAGTCTTTACACAGGGAGTAGTTGCAGGTTTAGTTAATGCCTTAACGATTGCTGTAGCCGGTACTTTATTGCTCAAGCTTTATGCTGCGACACGAACAAAATCAGGAACGCTTGATAAGGAATAAATATTTTTAACATCAGATGTGCTAGAATAAAAGCAGCAAATACTTGCTGCTTTTGCGCTTGTATCCTTAGAGTGAGACCATTGTCTAAGAATGTTTGTAATTAATAAGAAGGGTGAAAATGGAACCATTAATCTCGTTCAAAGATTTTACATTTAAATATGATTTGCAAAAAAATCCAACATTAAAAAAGATAAATTTAGAAATTTTTCCTGGCGAAAAAGTACTGATTGTTGGGCCATCTGGTTCAGGAAAATCAACAATTGGCTCATGTCTGAATGGAATATTGCCCCATTTGTACAAAGGGGAGGCAAGCGGGGAATTATCAATTGCAGGCTTACCTTTTGGGACTTCAATTACTGAACTATCAGAAAGAGTATCCACCGTGCTCCAAGATACTGATGGACAATTTATTGGCCTAAGCGTAGCTGAGGATATTGCTTTTGCTTTAGAAAATGACGGTCTGATTCATGATGAAATGGTCAGCAAAGTTGCCTATTGGTCAGAGAAAACCGAAAGCAAGAGCCTTTTGAATCATCGTCCTCAAGACCTGTCAGGTGGACAAAAACAAAGAGTTTCTTTGGCGGGAGTTTTAATTGATGAATCACCAATTTTACTGTTTGATGAGCCTTTAGCCAATTTGGATCCACAAACTTGTGGAGAAACAATAGCTTTAATTAAAAATATTCATGAAGAAAATAATGTGACGACAATTATCATTGAACATCGAATTGAGGAAGTTCTATCACTTGGAATCGATAAAATTGTGGTTGTCAATGAGGGTGAAATTGTTGCGATTGGTAGCCCTGATGAGTTATTGAAAACAGAAGTTTTCAGAGAAAATTCTTTACGTGAACCACTTTATTTATCAGCATTAAAGGCTGTAAAAGTGGCTGACTCACTGACAAATTTTTCTGATTTGAAAACGTTAGATGCCCCAAATCTAAAAAAAATACTGACAGATTTTACAAGTTCTTATAAAGTGACTGACAAAGCTGTCAGTAAAAATAATATCCTGTCAGTAAAAAATTTGACGGTAAATTTTGGTCAACATGAAGTTCTAAAAGGAATAAATTTAGAGATTCAAGAAGGAGAAAAAATTTCGATTGTTGGGAAAAATGGTGTTGGGAAATCGACTTTTGCGAATGCGCTCTGCCATTTTGTTGAAGCCAGTGGTGAAATTTTGTATCGTGGGCAATCAATTGTTAATGATTCTATTTCGGAACGTGCAGCAAAAATTGGTTATATTATGCAAAATCCAAACCTTATGATTTCGCAAAATATTGTCAGTGATGAGGTGGCTTCTGGTTTGAGACTTCGCGGGTTTGATGAAGGAGGCATTAGTGAAAAAGTTGAAGAAATTTTACAGGTTTGCGGACTTTATCCATTTAGAAATTGGCCAATTTCTTCTTTGAGTTATGGGCAGAAAAAAAGAGTAACAATTGCCAGTATTTTAATTTTGGAGCCAGAAATTTTGATTCTTGATGAGCCAACTGCTGCTCAAGATTTAAAAGCTTATCGTGAAATCATGGATTTTCTTGACCAGCTTAATCATCGTCTTCATTTGACAATGATTATGATTACGCACGATATGTATTTGATTACAGAATATACAGATCGGACTTTAGTTTTTGCTGATGGGAAAATTATTGCTGACGAAAGTCCATTTGAAATTTTAGAAAATGAAGATTTTGTAAAAATGGGCAATTTAAGTCAGCCAAGTCTTTATCAACTTGCCAGACAAACGGATACCAATCCCGTTTTACTGACAAAAGCTTTTATTAATTTTCAAAATCAGGAGAGATTAAAGCATGAATAATCAACTTAAAGTCTTAGGCTATCAAGCCGGAAGTGGTTTTATTTATCAACTCAATGCGACTGCCAAGCTCTTGTTTTTTCTTTTGATTTCCATCAGTAGTATGGTCACTTATGATACAAGATATCTGGCTTTTGTGGCTCTCTTTTCTATGCTCCTCTTTTACTTTTCGAAGATTCCTTTTTCGTCAGTCAAACGAGTCGCTCAGTTTGCCGCCCTTTTTGCTTTCTTAAATCTCCTATTTGTGTTTATTTTTGACCCTGGATATGGTGTAAGACTCTATGATTCTAAAACGATTATTTGGGGGCCTTTAACTTTAGAAGAACTTTTTTATCTCTTTAACCTCGTCTTGAAATATTTTTCGACCATTCCACTTGCCTTATTGTTTATTTTAACGACTAATCCGAGTCAATTTGCTAGTAGTCTGAACAAAATTGGTCTTCCTTATCGTTCCTCATATTCGGTATCATTGGCTTTGCGCTATATTCCCGACATGCAAGAAAAGTTTTTGGCTATTCGTAATGCTGGGCAAGCTAGAGGAATGGATTTATCAAAAAAAGTAGGTCTTTTTTCTCGAATAAAACTAAATGTTCAATTGTTATTGCCTTTGATTTTTTCTAGCTTGGAGCAAATTGATACCATTTCAACAGCAATGGAATTACGACGATTTGGGAAAAAGAAAAAAAGAAGTTGGTATTCATATCAACCATTGAAAGTAAAAGACTACTTTGTTATCTTACTCGCGCTTTTAGGAGTGGCTCTTGTAATTCTTTTGTTTTTTGTTAATCAAGGGAGATTTTTTAATCCCTTTCATTAAAAAAGCCTGCGCAAGCTAGCCTTTGTAAATCTAATAGTGAATCTGGAGTCCATATTAGCTATTTTTATCGTATTTTCCTAAATGTCTTCTTTCCGCTCAAAAATTCAAAACTCCCTTCTCAAACTTTGAAAAGGGAGTTTACCTTTGTTCTGAGGCAAGTTTTTTGCTTTTTGTTATCTTGCAAAAATGAGTGGAAAATGGCATAATAGGACTTGTAAAAAACTTTTGACAAGCCGATTGTTTGCAAAAGCTTATAAAATTTGAATTAAATCTATAACAAAGAACTTCCAAAAGAATTAGAAGGGAAAAACATGGAAAATAAAATACGTGAATTGCGTCGTTTGTCTCATCTTTCACAAGAGGATGTTGCTCATATCGCACATGTCTCGCGGCAGACGATTAATGCAATCGAAAATGACAAATACGACCCAGAGTTAACGCTTGCTTTCAAACTTGCCGAAACCTTAGGGACAACCGTTGATGAGCTTTTTAACTATCAACCAACCGTTGTGAAAAGGAAAGAAAACGATGTATTTTGGTGCGAAAAATATCAATGTGTCTTATGGAAAAGAGCAGGTATTGAAAAACGTAACGCTGTCGATTGAAAAAGGAAAAACGACAGCTATTATTGGAGTCAATGGTTCTGGAAAATCAACGATACTAAAAGCCCTAGGGCGCTTGATTAAAGCAGAAGGTCAGGTTATTTTTGATAATCAGCCCTTAAGCAATCATTCAAATCGGGAGATTGCTCGCATTTTAGCCCTCTTGCCTCAATCAATTACTGCTCCCGCAGATATTACAGTCTATGAGCTTGTTAGTCTAGGACGTTTCCCACACCAAAAACTGATGCAACAACGTTTATCAAAAGAAGATATTACTTTTATTGAGGAATTAATGAGGGAAACGAATGTTTGGGATAT
Source organism: Lactococcus sp. (assembly GCF_036648155.1). Lineage (NCBI taxonomy): Bacteria > Bacillati > Bacillota > Bacilli > Lactobacillales > Streptococcaceae > Lactococcus > Lactococcus sp. The sequence continues at coordinate 316,458 of NZ_JAVXIY010000001.1, forward strand.
TCGTGAAAGTAAAGTATCAGAACTTTCTGGTGGGCAAAAACAAAGAGTATTTATCACAATGATTTTAGCCCAAGATAGTGAGATTATTTTACTAGATGAACCCACAACATATTTGGATTTAGCTCATCAGTTGGATATTTTGTGTCTGCTTAAAGATTTAGCGACAAAGCGAAATAAAACCATTGTTTACGTTATTCATGACTTGAACCATGCCGCTCGTTTTGCTGACAACCTAGTTCTCGTCAAAGATGGGGAAGTGGTCGAGCAAGGGACTGTTGATGACTTATTTACTCAAAAAACCTTGAAAGAATGCTTTGGATTGGACGTTACTTTAGGATGTGATACCTTTACCAAAAAATTAATGATTACTGGGGTGAAAGATGCCTAAAAAACATTTTCTGACAATCTTTTTTGCCCTAGTTTTTTCTTTACTTTTTTTGTCAGTTCTTTATCTGATGTTAGGAAACAAAAATGTTCCACTGACAGAGTTATCCACAAATAAAATGGTTTTACAATTACGCTTACCACGATTGATAAGTCTTTTTCTAACCGGATTTCTCCTGTCGGTCAGTGGATTTCTAGTTCAAATTATGACCAGAAATCCAATTGCCGAAATGTCTACTCTAGGAATTTCTGGCGGTTCAAGTCTGGCTTTATCTCTTTTGTTGACTTTGGGTTGGTCGACAAATGATGGAATTTCAGTCATGGTTTCATCACTAGGAGCATTTATTGCTCTAGCCGTCGTCATGCTTTTGACTGCCAGGACACATTTTCAGCCCCTAAAAGTTGTTTTAGTTGGAACATCAGTCGGACTTTTTGCAACGAGTTTAGCGAGCTCAATGACTTTTGCTAGTCATGATACGCAGGCTTATTTTCGCTGGATTGTCGGGTCTTTTTCTGGTATAACCAATACTAAAGTTCTTTTAATGGCAGTCGTGAGTCTGATTTTTCTCCTACTCTTGCTCCTATTCTCTAAACAAATTTATTTATTAAACTTTGGAGACGAGCTGGCCCAATCTTTTGGAGTTTCCGTAAATTTTGTCCGTCTACTCATTATGTTTTTAGTTGCTCTTGCTTCGGGGGTGACCGTTGCCTCAGTTGGAGTGGTTAGTTTTGTTGGTTTGATAGCTCCACATATTGCCAAGAAAATTGTTAGAACGAATTTTTGGCAAAATATAGTTCTGTCAGTACTGACAGGGATGCTTTTGCTTGTTTTGGCAGATTTGGCGGCTAGAAATTTATTTAAACCATACGAATTTCCAGCAGGAAGTTTAACCATGCTTCTGGGGGCTCCTTTCTTTTTGTGGGTCATTACAAAGGAGGCGAAATAAATGAAAAGAAAATTTACTTTACTTTTTGTCCTTCTTTTGGTTTTGATTGTGGCTGATTTGACACAATTTTCGACTAATTCTCAAATCTTATCTATTTTGATTCCTAATTTTCGTTTACCAAGATTAATAACTATTTTGTCAGCAGGGATTGCCCTTTCATTATCCGGTTATATCATTCAAAATATCACAGAGAACCCTCTTGCTGATAGTGGAACAATTGGGATAACTTCTGGTGCATCAGCAGGAAGCGTCGGCTTTTTATTAATTGCTGACCATTTTAAATTGACGGGCATTTGGAATTTTTCTTATCCCCTATTCGCCTTAATTGGTGCCCTTCTTTCTTTTGCTTTAATTTATTTTTTTGCTCTGAGAAAGCAAGTGAGCTCTGTCAGAGTACTCTTGACAGGGATTGCAATTACAGCTTTTTTCCAAGCCCTGATTACGATTGGTCAACTTTCTGTCAATGCTTTTGATTTTCAGAAAGTGGCAGTTTGGCTGTCAGGAGATATTTGGCAAACGGGAACCACTTATCTGATAATTTGTATTTTATTATTAGTCATCGGATTGATAATTCTCCCTTTTTTCCTCAAAAAACTTGAAATTTTATCCTTGGGAGAAGAAATGGCGACGGTTTTGGGACTTGATGTTCCCAAAACTAAAATCTATCTATACTTGCTGGCTTTACTTTTTGCAGCTGTTGGTGTTTTATTGGTTGGTGGATTAGCCTTTGTTGGTTTGATTGCTCCGCACATTGCACGTGAAATTGTTGGATTTAAATCACGGAAAAGCCTAATCGCAACAGCTCTTTCAGGGATGAATATATTATCTTTTGCTGATATCGTCTCCCAAATGATTATAGCTCCATCAAGTTTACCTTTAGGCTTTGTTGTCGCCTTTATTGGGGCTCCATATTATATTTATCTTATACAAAAAGTTTAAGAAATTAATTTACTTTTGTAAATTTCTTATAAAAAAATAATGGTTCATTTCTAAAAAATGACCTAAAAATAGAGGAGATTCTTTTGAAAAAAGTACTCACAACCCTAATTGCTGCAGGAGCTTTACTTACTTTAGCTGCCTGTTCTCCAAATTCATCATCAAAAAAATCAACATCGAGTGAAGACAAAGTGACCTTTCACGCTTTGAATGGTGATGTTAAAGTTCCTAAAGATCCAAAACGTATTGCTGTTCAAAATTACCCAGATGAAGTGGCTTCATTAGGTGCAAATGTTGTTGGAACAGACTCATGGGCTTTTCCAAATACCTTCTTATCGAAAGAACAAAAAAAGAATATGGTTGATTTGGGAGCACCAAAATTCAATATGGAAAAATTGATTGCTCAAAATCCTGATTTGATTATTACAGTTGATAAAGACCAAGTGGCTGACTATCAAAAAGTGGCACCAACTGTTCTCGTTAATTATAAAGATCTTTCAGGAATGAATAAATCATTGGATTACTTTGCTAAACTTCTTAATCGTGAAGATGAAAAAGCAAGTTTCCTTAAAAACTTTAAAAAAGAAGCTGATAAACAAAAAGAAAAATTGGCTAAGGTTGATGTTAAACCAGCTAAAAATACCATTTCACTTCTTGAACTTCAAGGAGATAAGGTTTATGCCTTTGGAGATAATTTTGCTCGTGGAGGACAAGCCTTAACAACTGGTTTAGGCTTTAAAGAATCAAGCAAAATGGCTGAACTCTCAAAAGGAGTGGGTTATGCCGAAGTAAATACAGAAAGCTTGGGCGAATTTGATGCAGATTATATCTTTATTGATTTTGCAGAGAAAGATAAAGAACAATATGCTGCTCTAAAAAATAATCCGGCTTGGCAAAATCTTAAAGCGGTTAAAGAAGGACATGTCATCACAATGGACTACGACAAAGTTTACTTCTTTGGCGGACCAACAGCGGCTAAAAAAGAGCTGTCACTCTACACTGATGCTATCATTAAAGCTACAAAATAAAAAGAAAAAGTGTATAATCAACTTATACACTTTTTTTGTGAAAAATTAAGGACTTTATGACATGAATATTAAACAATTACGGTACGTCGTCGCCATTGCTAATAGTGGAACTTTTCGTGAAGCCTCAGAGCAACTCTTTGTTAGTCAACCCTCAATGTCAATTGCAGTAAAAGATTTAGAACAAGAACTTGGCTTTCAAATTTTTGAAAGAACAAATACAGGCGCAACTTTGACTATTGAAGGCGAACGATTTTATGAACAAGCACAAACTGTTTTACGTAATTTCGAAAGCTTTGAATCGAAATATTCTAAACCTAAAGAATCAGACAAAACATTTTCAGTTGCTAGCCAACATTATGATTTTTTAGCACCGGTCGCCGTTGAATTTGCGAAGAAAAATCCCGAAATAAAGAATTTTAGAATTTTTGAATCTACCACTTATAATATTTTACAAGAAGTGGCACAAGGGCATAGCGAACTTGGGGTCGTTTATTTGAATAAACAAAACCGCTCAGGGATTTTAAGAATGCTCAATAAACTTGAATTAGATTATGAAGAGATTTTCTTATCGCAGACGCATATTTATATTCGCAAAGGACATCCACTCGCTCAGCGCGAGACGATTTCAGATGATGACTTAAAACCGCTAGATCGTGTTCGATTTACCCAAGAAAACGAACAGTTTCTTTACTATTCAGAAGATTTGGTTGAAACTTTTGAAAATACATTGATTTATAATGTTACTGACCGAGCTAGTTTAAATGGTATTTTAGAACGAACAGACGCTTATGCGACAGGTCTTGGCTTTATCGATAAAGCAAGTGTTCACAACGTGACTGTTGTTCCTATGCAAGGGGATAATGGAAATAGTTTGATTTTAGTCAAACACCGTGGACATTTACTTTCAAATGCGGCAACTTCTTATAAACGTAGCCTTGAAGTTTATTTTGAAAACTATGAATTCTAAAATAAAAATACTCTCTGATAAATGAATCAGAGAGTATTTTTATTAGGATTACTAAAACTTCTTACTGAGCTTTTTGTTTTTGGGCCATGCCAATGAGAATCATTGCAAGCAAGATGATAACAATTCCTCCGATAGGCGTAAAGACAACACTAGAGGTTTTGGAAATTTGACCTCCTACAAAAGAACCAAGAGTAATTCCAATGTTAAAGGCTGCAATATTGAATGCAGAAACCAGAGTAATATCTTTTGGAGTGAATTTTTCGGCCAGTTGAACAACATATAATTGTAAACCAGGAACATTCATAAAAGCAAAGAGTCCCAAGAGTAATGTTGCAATCAATCCCAAAGGTTGAGAAGCTAAGCTTGTACTGATAAAAAGAAAGAGTAAGCTTAAGGCAAGAGCCGCAAACATTTTTTGCAAAGCAGGAAGGATATTTTTATTTGCTAGATGTCCACCTAGTGAATTACCAATGGCAACCATCACACCATAGGCAACTAAAATAATAACGACTGTACTTGCTGAAAATCTAAAAGTCCCTTCAAGTATGGGGGTAAGATAAGTGTAAGCAGCGAAAGTTCCACCATATCCAAAAGCAGTGATAAAGAAGGACATCATAATTGATTTATTCGTGAAAATTCTTGCAAGTCCACTCAAGTTGATTTTTCCAGGGATTGGAAGACCTTTAGGAACAAGAATACTTGTAGCTATCAGTCCAATCAATCCAATGACAACAATGAAAATAAATGACATGTGCCAAGTAGAGTGTTGACCAATGAAAGTTCCCAATGGAACACCGATAACTGTAGCAACTGTAAGTCCTGTAAACATTAAGGCAATTGCTGAAGCTCTTTTTTCAGGACGAACAACATCAGCAGCAATGACTGTGGAAATGGACATGAAGATTCCATGGGCAAGTGAAGCTAGCACCCGTCCAACTAAAAGTAAAATAAAAGTTGGGGCAAAGGCTGAGAGTAAATTACCAAGGATAAACAAAATCATAATGGCAACCATCAAAGTTTTTCGATTCCAAGTTCCTGTAAGAATAGTTAGTAATGGTGCACCAACCGTTACACCTAACGCATAAAGAGAGACTGTTAAACCGGCTTGCGATAAACTAATATTAAAAGTGTTCACAATCATTGGCATTAAACCAACGCTGATAAATTCTGTTGAACCAATTGCAAAAGCATTAATTGCTAAAGCAAGAAGTGTAAGACTAGGAGAGATTTTTTTCATTATATTTCTTTCTTAAAAATTAAAAGTATCTGGATTAGGACCAACACGAAGGGATTCATTTAATGAGTTTAGAGCCTCCATATCTTCTTGGTCAAGTGCAAAATCAAATATTTGTCGATTAGCAATCATTCGCTCACTCTTGATTGATTTGACATTGACTAAAATCTCTTGCTGGATATCCCAACGAAGAATAATTTGGGCAACAGATTTTCCATGTTTGTCAGCAATTTTTTTGAGCATTTCATTGTCTAATAGTTGACCTTGCATCAAAGGAGACCAAGCTTGAACCTTAATATCATGAAGTTTCAAAAATTCACGAAGTTCTTTTTGTGAAAGCTTAGGGTGAAGTTCAATTTGATTTAATACTGGTTTTATTTCAGCATAGCTAAGAAGTTCTTCTAAATGATGTTTTTGAAAATTGCTGACACCAATCGCTTTAACTTTTCCCGCTTTATATAAATCTTCCATTGCTTTCCAAGCTTCTTTGTAAGCATAATTAGTGCCAGGCCAGTGGATAAGATATAAATCAAGATAATCCAAATCTAATTTTTTCAAACTTTCTTCAAAGCTTTGAATTGTTTCTTTATAAGAATGATTGTCTCCCCAAAGTTTCGACGTGACAAAGAGATCTTCACGAGTAAGCCCTGTCGAGGTTAAACCTTCTTTTATTCCTTGACCAGTCCCTTCTTCATTTTCATAAATTTTAGCTGTATCAATTAAACGATATCCATTGATAATTCCGTTCTTTACCACTTCAGCAGTTTCTTCATTCGGAATTTGAAAGACTCCTAAACCGAGTTCTGGAATTTCAATTTGATTATTAAGTTTCATTTTTTGCTCCTCATCTATTTTGTTTTGGCAGAAAATTAGTATATAATAAATAAAACCTCTTGAACAGTACATACTTTTTTGTGTCATACGTACTAAAAAGTAATAATTGGATAGAATAAGGGATTAGAAAGGAAATTAATTTTGAAAAAAATTTATAATATAGGTGTGGAAGCGACAATGGATGTTATTGGTGGAAAATGGAAACCAATTATTTTGTGTAATTTAAGACATCATCCAAGTCGTCCAGGAGAATTGAGAAGACTAATTCCAGGGATCAGCCAAAAAATGCTGACTCAGCAATTAAGAGAATTAGAAATTGATAATATTATCGTGCGTAAGGTTTATAATCAGGTCCCACCTAAGGTTGAATATTCACTAAGTCCTTATGGGGAAACTTTAAATGGTTTACTAGATATTCTTTGTTCATGGGGCGAAGGCCATGTCCAAACTTTAAAAAGTAAAGGTGAAGAAGTTCAAATTTTAGAATAATCTAGTGAATAATGAGTAGCTGATAGGTAAGAGGAGTTAGGAAATGTATCAACCAAGATTCAACAAAATTCATCATATTGCAATTATCGCCGACGATTATGAAAAAGCTCGTCATTTCTATGTTGATATTTTAGGATTTTCAATTATTCGAGAAAATCATCGGCCAGAAAAAGAGGATGTTAAACTTGATTTAAGACTGAATGATGAAACAGAACTTGAATTATTTATTAAATCAGGAGCTCCCGAACGTTTAACTTATCCAGAAGCAAAAGGATACCGACATCTCGCTTTAACAACAACAAATATTGAAGAAGATCGAAATTATTTGATAAGTCAGGGCGTAAAAGTAGAGGAAATTCGGCAGGATGAAATTACTGACAAAAAAATGCTCTTCTTTTATGACCCAGATGATTTACCAATAGAACTTCATGAGTAATTTTTTGAAAAAATCAGATGAAGGAAAGATTTTTATTTTTACTGACGCTTCTGTCAGTAAATAAAAGGGCTTACAGAAAATAAAAGCTAGAAAAAAAAGAAAAAATGTAGTAAAATTAACTTTGTAAATGAACGAACTAAATGTCGTTCAAGTAAAAAACAAACGGAGAATACACAAAATGCCAAAATTAGTATTTGCACGTCACGGTGAATCTGAATGGAATCTTGCTAACCTTTTCACAGGTTGGGCTGACGTTGACCTTTCTGAAAACGGAACTAAACAAGCGATTGAAGCTGGTAAATTGATTAAAGAAGCTGGAATCGAATTTGATATTGCATACACTTCAGTATTGAAACGTGCGATCAAAACAACTAACCTTGCTCTTGAATTTTCAGATCAACTTTGGGTACCAGTTGTTAAATCATGGCGCTTGAACGAACGTCACTACGGCGGTTTGACAGGTTTGAACAAAGCTGACGCTGCTGCAAAACATGGTGATGAACAAGTTCACATCTGGCGTCGTTCATATGATGTATTGCCACCTGCAATGGATCATGATGATAAATATACAGCTCACGGAGACCGTCGTTATGCTGGTCTTGAAGATTCATTGATTCCTGATGCTGAAAACCTCAAAGTTACTTTGGAACGTGCTCTTCCATTCTGGGAAGACCAAATCGCTCCAGCTTTGAAAGAAGGAAAAAATGTCTTCGTTGGTGCTCACGGTAACTCAATTCGCGCCCTCGTTAAACAAATCAAAAAACTTTCTGATGACGAAATTATGGATGTTGAAATCCCTAACTTCCCACCACTTGTTTTCGAATTTGATGACAATTTGAACGTTCAAAACGAATACTATTTGGCTCCAAAAAAAGCTTAATTATCGTTGAAGATAACGAATCGCACCAAGTCTTAAAGAGATGTTACTCATCTATTTAAGACTTGGTGCTTTTTTTGTAATTGATGGAATAATTTGTAAAATTGTGAACAAATTAATTGATTCTCTATTTTATTCTTGAGATAATACTAAGAGTAAGTACTGATATAGCAAAAAGGAGAACATCATGTCACTAGTTGGTAAAAAAATAGAAGAATTTTCAACAGATGCTTATCTTGGTGGGAAATTTATTAAAGTTTCTGACAAAGATTTTTATGGAAAATGGAATGTACTTTGTTTCTATCCAGCGGACTTTTCATTTGTTTGTCCGACGGAGTTAGAGGATTTGGAAGAAACATATCCTGAGTTGAAAAAACTCGGAGTAGAAGTTTACTCTGCTTCAACAGATACTCATTTTGTTCATGCTGCCTGGCATGACCATAGCGATGCAATTTCTAAGATTACTTATCCTATGCTTGCAGACCCTTCACAAAAAATTTCACGGGCTTTTGATGTTCTTGATGAAGAAGCTGGACTTGCTCAACGTGGAACATTTATTATTGACCCTGATGGTGTGATTCAAGCTTTTGAAATTACAGCAGATGGAATTGGGCGAGATGCCAGTCAGTTAATTGATAAAATTAAGGCAGCCCAATATGTCCGCAATCATCCAGGTGAAGTTTGTCCCGCTAAGTGGAAAGAAGATGGGGAAAGCCTTCATATAGGAATCGACCTTGTAGGAAAAATTTAAAATAAATAAGTGAGTCTTGACTCACTTTATTTGTCTTGAAAAATTTAATGACAGAAAGGTTTAATATGATTTTAGATGAAAATCTGCGTTCTCAGTTACTGCCGTATATGGATTTATTAGAAAATCCAATTATTTTAAAAGTGGATGCAGACGATAGTGAAAATGGACAAAAAATAAATGATTTTACAGATGAACTGGCAAGTTTATCAGACTTGATTTCAAAAGAGAAAACAAATCTGAATCATAAACCAGCTTTTTCAATTGAAAGAGAAGGTGTTTCAGGGCTTGTTTTTTCAGGTCTTCCTTTGGGTCATGAGTTAAATTCATTGGTTTTGGCCCTTGTGCAAGTGAGTGGTCGACCACCACGTATTGAACAAGAATTAATTGAACAAATTCAGGCCATTAAAACTTCACTTCATTTTGATACTTATGTCAGTTTAACTTGTCATAATTGTCCAGATGTGGTTCAAGCTTTAAATACAATGACCATTCTCAACCCTAACATTAGTCATACCATGATTGAGGGAGGCATGTTCCAAGCAGAAGTAGAAGCAAAAGGAATTATGGCTGTTCCTGCTGTCTTTAAAAATGGCGAAGAATTTCATAGTGGACGAGCAAGTCTTGAAGAATTGTTGGAAAAAATTACAGGTCCAGAAAGTTCGGATAGTTTCGCAGAAAAAGAACCTTATGATGTTTTGGTAGTAGGAGGTGGGCCAGCTGGTGCGAGTGCAGCTATTTATGCGGCACGTAAGGGAATCAGGACAGGATTGATTGCCGAGCGCTTTGGAGGCCAACCTTTAGAAACTTTAGGGATTGAAAATCTGATTGGAACACCCTATATAGAGGGTGTTCAGCTTGGGCGTCAGCTTGAAGAACACGTAAAAAAATATCCAGTAGATTTGATGAATCTGCAAAAAGCAGTTAAACTTGAGAAAAAAGATTTAATTGAAGTAAGTCTTGCAAATGGTGCAACCTTGAAGAGTAAAGCTGTTATTCTCTCAACTGGCGCTCGTTGGCGTGATTTAGGAATCCCAGGAGAACAACGCTTTAAGAATAAAGGAGTGGCTTATTGTCCTCATTGTGATGGTCCGCTTTTCTCTGGTAAAGATGTGGCAGTTATTGGTGGAGGAAATTCAGGGATTGAAGCAGCGATAGACTTAGCTGGTTTGGTCAACCGCGTTACTGTTCTTGAATTTTTACCAGAACTTAAAGCAGATAAAATCTTACAAAAAAAACTTGCTAGTCTAACCAATGTTACTGTTTTGACCAATGTGGAAACTAAAGAGATTTTAGGAGATGAACAAGTCACGGGGCTAAATTATCAAGCTCGGGGCTCTAAAGAAACGATTCATTTAGAACTTGCCGGTGTCTTTGTTTTGATTGGTTTAGTTCCCAATACTCAGTGGTTGGAAGGGACAATTGATTTGACAGAGCGTCATGAGATTGTGACTGATAAGGTTGGAGCAACAAATATTCCGGGTGTCTTTGCAGCAGGAGATTGCACAGATACTGTTTATAAACAAATTATTGTGTCAATGGGAAGTGGAGCGACTGCTTCCTTAGGTGCCTTTGATTATTTGATAAGAAATTAAGTTGTTTTTCTTAAAAAGGAAGCTTGTCTGAGTTTCCTTTTTTAGTCTTTTCATTTTTCTTGATTAAGTTGCGTTTCTCGATTAAACTAGAACTAATCAAAATTGTAAGGAAAACTTTTCATAAATGTGGTAAAATGTTTAAGTACAAATTTTGAATTAAAAAATTATTTATAAAACTCATTCTTGGAGTCCAAATGTCAGTTAATAAAAGAAAAAACGATAAGCGCAATAAATCCGACAATCCTAAAAAATCAACTAAAGAAACAAAAATTTTACAAAATCCGACAAATTTAATTCCTAAGCGAGTGAATCTCCTGTTTTTTGTTATCTTCGTTTTATTTATGATTTTAATAGGGAAACTTTTCAATATGCAAGTTTTGAATTCGCACTTCTATGCCGAAAAGTCGGTAAGTGCAGGAGGAAATGTTCAAATTATTGAAGGAGCTCCGAGGGGGAATATTTACGATGCAAGTGGGAAAGCTTTAGCAACAACAATCCCTGTCCAAGCTGTTGAATTTACAAGGAGTCAAAATGCAACGGCTGATGAAATGTATCAGGTAGCAAATAAGTTAGCAACTATTTTGTCCAGTAACATTGATGTGGCTGATTTAACGACTCGTGATAAAAAAGACTATTTCCTAGCCAACTCTAAGAATCTAGAAAAAATTGTTAACAGTTTAACTGATAAAGAAAAGAAAGATAAACAAGGAAATGATTTAACTGGCTCACAAATCTATGAGGTTGAGCTAAGTAAAGTTAAAGATAGTGACTTGAACTTTACGGCGGAACAAACTTTTGCTGCTAAACTATTTAAAGAAATGAATAGTACAAGTACTTTTAACACTACTAAAATTGCAACTGGAAGTATTACGGCAGAGCAACAAGCGACAATTGCGGAGCAAGAAGGAGATTTGCCAGGAATTACGATTGGAACTTCTTGGGATCGCTCTTATGCTCAAAATTCGCTAACTCCATTAATGGGGACTATTACTTCACAGAAATCGGGGATTCCGGCGGAAGATTTAGATGCCTATCTTAAAAAAGGTTATCAACGTAATGACCGTGTGGGAACGGGACTTCTTGAGAAAGGCTACGAAAGTGAACTTCAAGGAACGCACAGTATTAGCAAAGTCAAATTTGATAAAAATGGTGATGTTTCTGGAACGAAAACAATTCAAAAAGGAAAACGTGGGGATGATTTAAAATTAACCATTAACCTAGATTTCCAAAATGCTGTCAACAATTTGGTTAAAACACAATTGGACCAATTAATTTCCCAAGGGTATGGTCAGTATAACAGAGGGGCTTATGCTGTTGTTCTCAATGTTAAAACGGGTGCAGTACTAGCCCTATCTGGCTATCACCGTGACCCTAATACAGGGGTAATTACGGATAATACACTCGGAACTTTCCAAAGCGTCTTTACGCCAGGGTCTGTTGTGAAAATGGGAACATTGACTGCTGCTTGGAATGCAGGAGTGATTTCGGGAAATGACACTTTAACTGCGCAGTCTATTCAATTTAAAGGTTCACCTCCTATCAATGACTGGTGGGGAGATGCTTCACCAATGGCTTTAACGGCTGTTGAAGCCCTGCAATATTCATCAAATACTTATATGATGCAGTTAGCAATGAGAATGTTAGGGGCTCCTTATACTGCTGCTGGACAATATCTCAATGATAGTAACCGGGTTAAAGTCTATGAGCAGCTACGAAGCGCATTTGCTTCTTATGGTTTAGGGGCTTCAACAGGATTCGATATTCCGGGAGAGTCCACAGGATTTATTCCTTCAGCAAAATCTAAAGATGCTTCAGGGGTTAATGTATTGTATGAATCATTTGGTCAGTATGATAACTATACTCCACTTCAATTGGCAGTTTATGCTGCAACTTTAGGAAATAATGGAACGCGCTTATCGCCACACATCGTCCAAGGGATTTATGAGGGCGGAAATGATGGACAACCAGGGACCTTAATTAAAAATATTACGCCTAAAATTATGGATAAGGTTAATATTACTCCAGACAATATGGATGTTCTTCATCAAGGGATGTATGCTGTTGTTCATGGTGCAGGTGGTTTGACTACTGGTAAACCAATGAGCGCTGCAACGGTTTCTATTTCCGGTAAAACGGGGACTTCCGAAAGTACGAAAATATTAGCAGATGGTAGTCAAGTTATCGTAACAGCAAATAATGCAGTTGCTTTTGCTCCGTCAGACAATCCAGAGATTGCGATTGGAGTTGTGTTGCCAGATAATACTGAAAGTAATGCTTCTAGTGGTACGAAGGCAAACCAAAGCATTGTCACTGGAATTACCGATTTATACTACTCAAACGAAGCTTTTCGAACAAATTAAAATGAAAAAGCCCTCTTGAATGAGGGTTTTTCTTTTAAAAATCTTGTCGCATTTCCTTTTCATTTTAAGCCTTTTATAGTAAAATTAATAAATTGAATAAAATATTTACAAGTGAAGAATTGGTGAAATATGTACTATCCAGAACCTATTGCTCGCCTGATTGAGTCATTTTCAAAATTACCCGGAATTGGGCAGAAAACGGCAACTCGGCTAGCTTTTTATACGATTGGCATGGAAGATCAAGATGTCAATGAATTTGCGAAAAATCTCTTGTCAGCAAAACGGGATTTGAGTTTTTGCTCGATTTGTGGGAATTTAACAGAAAGTGATCCTTGTGCTATTTGTACTGATTCCACACGTGATAGAACAACGATATTGGTCGTTGAAGAATCTAAAGATGTTCTTGCCATGGAAAAAATTCGGGAATATCGAGGACTCTATCATGTCTTACATGGAACAATTAGTCCAATGAACGGGATCTCTCCTGATGAAATTAATGTTAAATCTTTGATTACAAGGTTAATGGACTCAGAAGTTAAAGAAGTGATTATTGCGACCAATGCGACTTCGGATGGTGAAGCAACCGCCATGTATCTGGCTCGAATGATTAAACCTGCGGGAATTAAAGTGACACGACTGGCTCGTGGATTAGCTGTAGGGTCTGATATAGAATACGCTGATGAGGTTACCTTATCAAAAGCCGTAGAGAATCGGTTGGAAATTTGATTTTTTCTGTGGTAAAATAAAAAAGACAATTACTGACAGAATTGTATTGTAAAAAAATCACATGCTGTCAGTAAAAAGAAGTGTCTGACAAAGCTGTCAGTAAAAAAGGAAGAAATATGTCAAAAGAAACATTAATTTTGTTGTATGGTGGTCGTTCTGCTGAGCGAGAAGTATCAGTTTTATCAGCAGAATCAGTGATGAGAGCTGTCAATTATTCTCGTTTTATTGTGAAAACTTACTTTATCACTAAGGGTGGTGAATTCATAAAAACACAAGAATTTACTGACACACCTGCTGAAGAAGAAAAATTACTGACAAACGATTTGGCAGAGTCTTATCCAAAGATTTCACCTGCGGCAATTTATGAAAAAGATGCTGTTGTATTTCCAGTTTTACATGGTCCAATGGGTGAAGACGGCTCTATTCAAGGATTTTTAGAAATTTTGCGTTTGGCATATGTCGGACCAAATATTTTATCTGCCTCAAGTACAATGGATAAATTATTAGCAAAACATGTTTTTGAAGCTGTTGGTGTGCCACAAGTTCCTTATGTTGCCGCTTTTGCTGACGAAAATCAAGCGGAGATTGCTCAAGAAGTCGTCGAAAAATTAGATTTCCCAGTTTTTGTAAAACCAGCGAACATGGGTTCTAGTGTGGGGATTTCAAAAGTTGATGATTTAGCAGATCTTCAACCAGCCTTGAGTGAAGCTTACAAATATGATAACCGTGTGGTCATTGAACAAGGGGTGGATGCGCGTGAAATCGAGTGTGCTGTCTTGGGAAATAATAGTGACGTTTCTGCAACACTTCCAGGAGAAGTCGTGAAAGATGTTGGATTTTATGATTACAACTCAAAATATATTGATAATAAAATCCAAATGGACATTCCTGCAAAAGTTTCAGCAGATTTAGCTCAAAAAATACAAGAATATGCCAAGAAAGCTTATAAAGCAGTTAATGGAGCTGGTTTGTCACGTTGTGATTTCTTTGTGACTAAAGATGGAAATGTGTATCTTAATGAAGTCAATGCCATCCCTGGTTTCACTCAATGGTCAATGTATCCATTGCTTTGGGAAAATATGGGCTTGTCTTACTCTGATTTAATTGAAAAATTAGTTGATTTAGCTAAAGAAACGTTTGAAACACGGGAAAATCATCTTTTATAAAAAATACGAATCTGTCAGTAAATTAATTGCTGACAGATTTTTTTATCAGTAAAAAGTGTTATAAGTATCACTGCTTATAATACGCTAATGTGTGAACGCGCAGACGGAAGTCGCTATAGCGTCCTTTCTAGATCACCATATTAATCACTCAGTGGAAAATCATCATTCTCGCTTCATTCGGTCTTAATAAATTGAAAGCCAATCACATGAAACGTGTTTCACATGACTGGCTGTGTTATAATGGAGTCACTATGAAACTCACAATTCACGAAATCGCTCAAGTCGTTGGCGCAAAAAATGATTGGTCGCAACTGGCAGATTTGTCAGTAAATAAAATTGAATTTGACAGCCGTTTGATTGAAAAAGGAGATATCTTTTTGCCACTTAAGGGGGCAAGAGATGGTCATGATTTTATCGAGATTGCTTTTGGAAATGGAGCAATAATTAGCTTTTCAGAAAAAGAAGTTGAACAAGCTCATCTTTTGGTTGATGATAATCTAGTAGCTTTCCAAACATTAGCAAAATATTATCTGGAAAAAACAAAAGTTCCAGTTATTGCGGTGACAGGCTCAAATGGTAAAACAACCACCAAGGATATGATTGCTGCTGTTTTATCTAAAAAATATAAAACCTATAAAACACAAGGGAATCATAATAACGAAATTGGATTGCCTTACACAATTTTACACATGCCAGAAGGTACTGAAAAATTAGTATTAGAAATGGGAATGGACCACCCTGGCGATATTGATTTTCTCTCACAACTAGCTCAACCTGAACTAGCTCTTATTACCTTAATTGGTGAAGCTCATCTTGAATTTATGGGTAGTCGTGAAAATATTGCAAAAGGTAAAATGGGGATTACTGCTGGTCTACATGGTGAATTAATTGCCCCTGCTGACCCAATTATTAATGCTTTTATTCCAGAAAATCAAAAAATCAGTCGTTTTGGTTTGCCCGGTGAAGATTTATTCATTACAAAATTAATTGAGCACAAAGAAAGATTGACTTTTGAAACTAATTTTTTAGATGAATCAATAACGATTCCAGTTCCTGGTAAATATAATGCAACGAATGCTATGTTAGCTGCTTATGTTGGCTTACATTATGGATTGACAGAAGCTGAAATCAAAAAAGCTTTGAAAGAAGTTGAACTGACCAGAAATCGGACAGAGTGGAAAAAATCTAAAAATGGAGCTGACCTTTTAAGCGACGTCTATAATGCTAATCCAACTGCTATGCGCCTGATTTTGGAAACTTTCCAAGCCATTCCTAAAAATGAAAATGGTCGAAAAATCGCAGTTCTTGCTGACATGTTAGAACTCGGGCCAACTGCTGCTCAACTTCATAAAGAGGTGCTGAAATCGATTGATTTCACAAAAATTGATAAAGTCTATCTTTATGGCGAAATGATGAAAAATTTGGCAGATATTTCGACTGACAAACCTGTCAGCTATTTTAAAGATTTGGATTTACTGACAGAAAGTCTGTCAGCAGATTTGAAACCAGCAGACCAAGTTTTATTCAAGGGTTCAAACAGCATGAAACTTTCAGAAGTTGTTGAAAAATTATAATGACAAAAAAGTACTGACAAGAGTCGGTATTTTTTAGTTTTGTTAAATTGTCAGAAAAATACAATAATATTCTTGACATTAGATTTTTGAAGAAGTATAATAGGTCCACGTTTAATTTTCAGAATAATTAGAAAATTCGATAGTACTTTTATGATTTGGAGAAACCAGATGAAACAAGCAAAAATTATTGGGCTCACCACCGTCATTGCTCTGTCAGGAATTATTTTAGTGGCCTGTGGTTCAAAAACAAGTGAGCAAAAAAACATTCAATTTTCAATTCCCACTGATGTGGCGTCGCTGGATACCACAATTTTAACTGACCAGTATTCTTATGATGTTGCAGGAAATGTTGAAGAAGGATTGACACGCGTTGACTCTAAAGGAAATGCTGCCTTGGCTCTTGCAAAATCAATTGATGTTTCAAAAGATGGTTTGACTTATACGGTCACCCTTAAAGATAATTTAAAATGGTCAAATGGTGATAAGTTGACCGCTAAAGATTTTGTTTATTCATGGAAAAGAGCAGTAGACCCTAAAACAGGTTCAGAATATGCCTATTTGATGGGAGCAGTTTCTGGAGCTAATGATATTATTTCTGGTAAATCATCACTTGATACTTTAGGAATTAAAGCTGAGTCAGATACAGAATTTACAGTCACCTTAGCACAACCAACACCATATTTTAAATTCCTTTTGTCAGAACCCGTTTATTATCCACTTGATCAAAAAGTCGTTGATAAATATGGTAAACAATATGGGACATCCTCAGATAAAACCGTCTATAATGGCCCATTCATGTTCAAATCAGATAAAGCTTGGACTGGAACAAATAAGAATTTTTCAATTTATGCCAATCCAAATTATTATGATAAATCAGCAGTCAAATCTAAACAAATTGATTTTCAAGTCATTTCAAATGCTAATACAGGAGCTCAACTCTATAAACAAGGAAAACTCGATTTTACACTCCTTTCAACAACTGATTTGATTAATGCCAATAAAAAAACAGAGGGTTATACAGTCTTTAAACAAGCACGGACAGACTATATTGAATACAATCAGTCTGGAAAAAATGCCTCAAGTCCTGATGCTCAAAAAGCTTTAGCAAATCAAGACATCCGTCAAGCTTTAAACTTAGCAACAAATCGAGCAGAGGTTGTCAAAACAGCCCTCCCTGGCTCGACCGTTGCGACAAGTTTCACACCAGTGGGGATGAGTAAGACCTCAACGGGAGAAGATTTTGCAACTTATGCCAAACAAGATTATAGTTATGACCCGACAAAAGCAAAGGAACTTTGGGCAAAAGGCTTAAAAGAACTTGGTTTGACCAAACTCAGTCTTAGCCTTGAAGCTGCTGGAGATTTGGCACCATCAGAAGCAACGGCTAACTTCTTGCAAACGGCTTATCAACAAAATCTGCCGGGTTTGACGGTTAATTTAAAACTCGTTCCATTCAAACAAAGACTGAATGATGCGCAAAATGGAAATTTTGACATGGTACTCTCAGGTTGGGGTGGAGATTATGCTGAACCCTCTACCTTCTTGCAACTCTTTACAACAGGTCAATCCTATAATGACGGAAAATTCTCAAGTAAAACCTATGATGATGCTTTTAAAGCAGCAACAACAACACCAGATGTTCTTGAGCCAGCCAAAGTAGACGAGCATTATAAAGCGGCAGAAGCAGCTCTTTATGAAGGATCATATATCAATCCAATTGATTTTCAAGCCAATCCAGCTTTAATGAATCCTAAAATCACAGGCTTAGAATTTCATTCAACAGGTCTAGCTTACGACTTAAAATCAGCTTATATTAAATAATTAAAACATAAAGATAAATTTTCTGAAAATTTATCTTTTTTATTGAATATTCTTACTGGTTGAAATAGAATACAAACTATTCAGAGCCTAGCTAGATGAAAGGGTTTTAAAGAAAAAGAGGAGATAAAAATTTTTTTCAAAAGTTTGTGAAAACTTTCCGCTATTAAAAAATTAAATGTTAATTTTCAGAAAACATAACCATTATACTTTACAATTCAGGTTGAATTAAGTATAATACCAATATAATAAATTTTCTGACAATAATAAAAATTGCGAAGTCAGACACAATTCATGAAAGAGGGAAATTACATGAAGACTTGGAAAAAAGTTACCTTAGGTACAGTTGCACTTGGTTCGGCAGCTTTGCTTGCAGCATGCGGCAATAGCGGTTCTAGCTCATCGTCATCATCAAAAGACATTCAATGGAATTTAACATCACCAATTCAAACATTGGATTCATCACTCGCGACAGATACATACTCAAACATCATTATTGGTAACACCAATGCAGGTTTGACACGTGTGGACAAAGATGGTAAAGCACAGCCAGAATTGGCAAAATCTGTTGATGTATCAAAAGATGGCTTGACTTATACTTTCCATCTTCGTGATGGCTTGAAATGGTCTAATGGCGATGCTTTGACTGCTAAAGACTTCGTTTATTCTTGGCAACGTGCGGTTGACCCAGCGACTGCTTCAGAATACGGATACCTCCTTGGCCCAGTAAAAAATGCCAACGAAATCAATGCAGGTAAAGCTGATAAATCAACACTTGGTGTTAAAGCAACCGATGATACAACATTTGTTGTCACACTTGCACAACCAACACCTTACTTTGAATTCTTGACAGCTAACTCTGTTTATTTCCCACTCAACCAAAAAGTTGTTGAAAAATACGGAAAACAATACGGAACATCATCAGAAAAAATGGTTTACTCAGGACCTTATAAATTTGAAAAATCAAAAGGTTGGAACGGTTCAAACCAAACATTCTCAATCGTGAAGAATGATGATTATTGGGATAAGAGCGCAGTTAAGACTAAAGAAATCGACTTCCAAGTTGTTCAAGATGTTAAAACATCATTTAACCTTTACAAACAAGGTAAAATTGACCAAACAGGTATCGGTGACCCAGACCTTTACAAAGCAAACAAAACAGATAAGAATGTTGTCTCTCTGAACGAATCAACTACTTCATATGTTCAATATAACCAATCAGGCAAAAATAAAGCCCTTGCGAATAAAGATATTCGTGAAGCCTTCAACCTTGCAACTGACCGTAAACAATATGTTGACACTGTAACACCAGCTTCTACACCAGCAACTGGATTGACACCAGCAGGTATGGCTAAAACAAATACTGGTGAAGACTTCGCTAAATATGCTGAACAACCTTACAAATACGATGTCTCGGCAGCTAAAGCCGCTTGGGAAAAAGGTTTGAAAGAAATTGGGGAAACTAAGCTTACTTTGACTTTGACCACTGACGATACAGCAGCGGCTAAAGACTCAGCAACATTCCTTAAGCAAGCATGGGAAGAAAAACTTCCAGGTTTGACACTTAACATCAAGTCAGTACCATTTAAACAACGGTTGAATGACTCAACGACCGGTAACTTCGATATGGTTATCTCACTTTGGGGTGGTGACTATGCTGAACCATCAACATTCCTTGATTTGTTCACATCAACTTCACCAAACAACAATGGTAAAATCAATAATGTTACTTATGATAAAGCCATTAAAGCTGCTGAAGTGACAGACGCACTTGACCCTGAAAAACACTATGCAGATTACAAAGCTGCCGAAGAAGCACTTTATACAGAATCAAATATTAATCCGCTTTACTTCCGTACTTCACCAGTTCTTCGTAACCCTAACCTTAAAGACGTACGTTTTGGTTCAACTGGTTTGACTTATGACTTCAAAACGGCTTACCTCAAATAATAATAGAGTTTTAGAGCAAGAAAGTTAGGATTGGCAGATTGCCAACCCTATCTTTTCGCTTAGATTAGGAAATTTTTTATGGTTAAATATATTCTTAAACGTTTGGGGCTTTTGCTTCTAACTTTGTTCCTGATAGTGACATTGACTTTCTTTATGATGCAAGTCATGCCCGGAACGCCTTTCTCAAATCCCAAACTAACTCCAGATCAACTGGAAATTTTGAAACATGCTTATGGTTTAGATAAACCGCTCTGGCAACAATACTTTATCTATGTTGGACATATGTTCACAGGTAATTTTGGTACTTCATTCATTTATACCAACCAACCGGTTATTACGATGATTGCTCAACGTTTACCAGTTTCAATGCAGTTAGGAACACAAGCTCTTATTCTAGGTACTGTTCTTGGTGCTTTGATGGGGAAAGCTTCTGCGCGTCGTAAAAATGGCCTTCTTGATGGAATTTTTGGATTTCTATCAGTACTTGGGATTTCAGTTCCTTCATTCGTAATTGGTACCTTGATTCTTCTTTATCTAGGATTTAATTTGAATCTTTTCCCAATTTCTGGTTGGGGGACTTTCTCACAAACGATTATGCCAACAATCGCTCTTTCATTTGCACCGATGGCCGTAGTAACACGTTTTGTACGTTCTGAAATGATTGAATCACTGTCTTCAGACTACATCTTGTTAGCACGTGCTAAAGGTTTATCTGAAAAAGAAGTTGTCAATAAGCATGCGTTGCGTAATTCATTGATTCCAATGTTGACTTTGATTGGGCCAATGGCCGCAGGTCTCTTGACAGGGTCAGTCTTGATTGAAAAAATCTTTTCAATCCCTGGAATTGGTGCTCAATTTGTTGATTCGATTCCTGCCAAAGACTTCCCAGTTATTATGGCAACAACGATTGTTTATGCGGTAATCTTGATGGTGTTCATCTTGGTTACAGATATTCTGACTGCAATTGTTGATCCACGAGTTCGTCTCTAGAAAGGGTTTGTCGAAATGGAAAATTTAAATAAAGACTTCACCCTTGTTGGTTCAAAGGGTTCAGATTCAACAGAAAAAATTGCGAAACCTGCCTTGAGTTTTTTCCAAGATGCTTGGCGTCGTTTCAAGAAAAATAAAATTGCCCTAGTAGCGATGTGGATTATTGCGATCACATTAGTTTTCTCAGTGATTTCAGCATTTGTTGTGCCACAATCAAAAGCAAACTATTTTAATCCAAATAAATCACAAGTTTATGGAAATCTTCCACCCAAACTTTCGGGTGATTTACCATTTTGGAATGGTGATTTCAAAGCTCCTGGTTCAGCTGAAAAAACAGATGTTTATAAAGCTCAAGGTGTTCCGGAAAAAGATAAATATGTCTTTGGAACGGATAAATATGGACGTTCATTAGCTAAACGGACAGTTGTTGGTTTGCGTATTTCATTGATTATTGCCCTTGCTGCGGCTCTAATTGACTTAGTAATTGGGGTGACCTACGGGATTATTTCCGGCTGGATGGGCGGAAAAGTCGATATGGTCATGCAACGGATTATTGAAATTATCCAATCTGTACCAAACTTAGTTGTGGTAACCATGCTTGCCCTCTTATTGGGACAAGGGATTTCATCAATTATCATTGCCATTGGGCTCTTTGCTTGGACCGGAATGGCCCGGCAAGTCAGGAATATGGTGCTCTCCTATAAAGAGCGTGACTTTGTCTTAGCTTCAAAAACTTTAGGACAATCTACTTGGAAAATTGCAGTAAAACATTTATTACCAAACGTTTCAGGGGTTATTGTTGTCCAAATCATGTTTGATATTCCAAGTATGATTATGTATGAGGCTGTTTTATCAGCGATTAATCTTGGGGTTAAACCGCCAACGTCTTCTTTGGGGACTTTGATTAATGATGGGATTGCGAGTTTGCAATTCTATCCATTCCAATTGATTATTCCAGCAATCGTCTTGTCTGTGCTCTCACTCACATTTATCTTCTTTGGAGATGGTTTGCGTGATGCATTTGACCCTAGAGCAAGTGAGGATTAGAAATGGCAGAAGAAAAAGTATTAGAAGTTAAAAATTTGCATGTCAATTTCCACACCTATGCTGGAGATGTTAAAGCGATTCGTAATGTTTCTTTTGATTTAGAAAAAGGACAAACCTTGGCTATTGTTGGTGAGTCTGGTTCTGGTAAGTCTGTAACAACAAAAACTTTGATGGGATTGAATGCTAAAAATGCAGAAATTCCTGAAGGGGAATTGTTATTTAAAGGTCGTAACCTTCTTGATTTGAAAGAAGAAGAATGGCAAAAAATTCGTGGAAATGAAATTTCGATGATTTTCCAAGATCCAATGACTTCTCTTGACCCAACCATGCGTATTGGAAAACAGATTGCTGAACCTTTGTTGAAACACAATAAAGGCATGAGTAAAGCCGATGCCATGAAACGGGCCCTTGAATTGATGCAACAAGTAGGAATTCCTGATGCCGAAGTGCATATCAATGATTATCCACACCAATGGTCAGGTGGGATGCGTCAACGGGCGGTTATCGCAATTGCCTTGGCTGCTGATCCTGAAATCTTGATTGCAGATGAACCAACAACTGCGCTTGACGTTACCATTCAAGCCCAAATTATGCACATGATGGCCGAATTGCAAGAACGTATTAATTCATCTATCGTCTTTATCACCCATGATTTAGGAGTTGTTGCTGGCTTTGCACATAAAGTTGCAGTAATGTATGCGGGAGAAATCGTTGAATATGGGACAGTTGAAGAAATTTTCTATAACCCACAACATCCTTACACTTGGGGACTTTTGGATTCAATGCCAACAGTTGATTCAAGTGTAGACCGCTTGGTTTCAATTCCAGGAACTCCTCCTGACTTGTTGAATCCGCCAAAAGGGGATGCCTTTGCGGCACGTAATAAATTTGCCCTAGCAATTGACTTTGAAGAAGAACCTCCATACTTTGAAGTTTCTCCAACTCATTTTGCTAAAACTTGGCTTTTAGATCCACGAGCACCAAAAGTAACGCCTTCCGATAATATCTTGGCACGTTGGAAACGCTGGGAAGAATTGAAAGGGGATAAATGATGACAGAACCTAAAAAAGTGGTTGAAATAAAAAACCTTGATTTGACTTTTAATAAAGGAAAAAAAGGGGCAAATAAAGCAATTAATAATGTTTCTTTAGATATTTATGAAGGAGAAACATTTGGACTTGTTGGAGAATCAGGTTCTGGTAAAACAACGATTGGTCGAGCAATTCTTAAACTTTACGATAATTTTATTACTGGCGGAGAAATTCTCTTTGAAGGTAAAGATGTTCGTAATCTAAAAGGCTCAGATTTGCGAGAATATCGATCAGAAGCACAAATGATTTTCCAAGACCCACAGGCTTCTTTGAATGGACGGATGCGCGTTAAAGATATTGTTGCTGAAGGACTTGACGCTAACGGTTTAGTAAAAACTAAAGCTGAACGTGATGCTCGTGTATTGGAACTTTTACGTCTGGTTGGATTGAACGATGACCATTTGACACGTTATCCCCATGAGTTTTCTGGTGGACAGCGTCAACGGATTGGGATTGCACGTGCACTTGCTGTAAAACCAAAATTTGTCGTTGCCGATGAACCTATCTCGGCACTAGATGTATCAATTCAGGCCCAAGTCGTTAACTTGATGAGAGATATTCAAGCAAAAGAAAATTTGACTTACTTATTTATCGCTCATGATTTGTCAATGGTTAAATACATTTCAGACCGCATTGGTGTGATGCATTGGGGGAAAATTTTGGAAGTTGGAACTTCTGAGCAAGTTTACAATCATCCAATTCATCCTTACACTAAGAGTTTGCTAAGTTCGATTCCGTCACCAGACCCTATCTCTGAACGTCAGCGGACCCCAATTGTTTATGACCCAACAGCAGAATTGGATGGGCAAGAACGTGAGATGCGTGAAATTACGCCTGGACATTTTGTCTTTTCAACAGAAGCTGAAGCGGAAGTGTATAAGAAAAATGCCACTATATAAGTAAAAAATAATGATAAAACAATTAGTTCTACTGATTGTTTTTTCTATTGTTTTCTTACTGCCCGAATAAATTTTTCACTCTTTAATCCATCAGTAAGTGTAAAAAAATCAGCTATAAAATTATGGCAAATTTTGGTATAATTGAGTTCGTCCTCCTAGAAACTAGGAAAGTAGAAAAATCGGAACCTGCACAAGTGCAGAACCACGATTCCCTATCTTACGTTGTCCGCTCTCGCTATGTCGCTGAAGCGACAAGTTGAGCTGCAATTTTCTACGTTTCTTGCAGTCGGCCTCGCATCTTGATATAATTAAAAGAACTATTTTTTTGAGGTTTAGCCAATGTAAATTAAATTAAAAGTATAAATGAATAATTAAATAATTAAAGAAAATGAGAGTATAAATGACTTTACAAGAAGAAATAAAAAAACGTCGGACTTTTGCCATTATCAGTCACCCGGATGCTGGTAAGACGACGATTACAGAACAACTATTGAAATTTGGGGGTGCCATCCGTGAAGCTGGTACTGTAAAAGCACGTAAAACAGGAAATTTTGCCAAATCAGACTGGATGGACATTGAAAAAGAACGTGGAATTTCTGTAACGAGTTCTGTCATGCAGTTTGACTATGCGGGAAAACGGGTTAATATCTTGGACACGCCAGGGCATGAGGATTTCTCAGAAGATACTTATCGAACGTTGATGGCAGTTGATGCGGCAGTCATGGTTATTGACAGTGCTAAAGGGATTGAAGCACAAACGAAAAAACTTTTCCAAGTTGTCAAACGTCGTGGAATTCCGGTATTTACTTTTATCAATAAACTTGACCGTGACGGTCGTGAACCACTTGATTTGCTTTCTGAATTGGAAGAAATTCTAGGAATTGCTAGTGTACCAATGAATTGGCCAATCGGCATGGGGAAAAATTTCCAAGGGCTTTATGATTTTACACATGGTCGTGTGGAAGTTTATCAACCAGAAGATGGAAAACGTTTTGTTGAATTTGATGAAAATGGGGAAGTTCCAACAAGTCATCCTTTAACGAAAAATCCATTTTTCACGCAAGCTTTAGAAGATGCTGAATTACTTTTGGATGCAGGCAATCAATTTTCAGAAGACGAAGTGGTTGCTGGGCAATTGACACCAGTTTTCTTTGGGTCAGCTTTGACCAGTTTTGGGGTGGAAACTTTCCTCGAAACATTTTTAGAATACGCACCAGAACCTCATTCACACAAAACGGTTGATGAAGAAGAAATTGAACCTTTAAATCCTGATTTTTCTGGTTTCATTTTCAAAATTCAAGCGAATATGGATCCGCGTCACCGTGACCGAATTGCTTTTGTCCGTATTGTTTCTGGCGAATTTGAACGTGGAATGGATGTTAATCTTGTCCGCACGGGTAAAAAAGTAAAACTCTCAAATGTCACACAATTTATGGCTGAATCACGAGAAAATGTCGAAAATGCGGTCGCTGGTGATATTATTGGGGTTTATGATACCGGAACTTATCAAGTTGGTGATACTTTGACAACTGGTAAATTAAAGAAATCATTTGAGCCACTTCCAACGTTTACACCGGAACTTTTCATGCGCGTGCAGGCTAAAAATGTCATGAAACAAAAATCATTTCAAAAAGGAATTGACCAATTGGTTCAAGAAGGAGCCATTCAGCTCTACAAATCTTTTACGACTGGCGATATTATGCTTGGGGCGGTTGGGCAATTGCAATTTGAAGTTTTTAAAGACCGGATGGAGCGCGAATATAATTCGGAAACAATCATGACACCGATGGGGTCAAAAACAGTGCGTTGGATTAAAGAAGAAGATTTAGATGAAAAAATGTCAAGTTCGCGAAACATCTTGGCGCGAGACCGTTTTGACCATCCATTGTTCTTATTTGAAAATGAATTTGCCATGCGCTGGTTCAAAGATAAATATCCAGATGTTGAATTAATGGAACAATTTTCAGTATAAGTTTTATAAATCTACTGACAGAATGTTTATTTTTAATAAAAATTTCCATTAAAAAAATGATATATTTTAAAATTACTGACAAAAATTTGTGGATAGTGTAGTTGTAAAATTACCGATAATTATCCTTTAAAAAACTGTCAGTAATTTTTTTATGAAAATATTTTTAAAAAAGTAAAGGGCGTAAGCATTTTCAGTCAAAAAATTATGCTATAATAGATAAGTTACGTCAGGCGAGTCACATAAATTTCGCCTGTAGCAAGGGTTTCGTACCCTGTAATAAAAATTTTGGCGTGGGAACACGCAGTAGAAATATAGGTAAAAAATGAAATTTAGTGAACTCGGCCTGTCAGAAGGAATCGTAAAAACACTTACAGAGATTGGTTATGAACAACCTACACCAATCCAAGAAGAAACAATTAAATTGGCGCTTGAAGGACGTGACGTTCTTGGTCAAGCGCAAACAGGGACTGGTAAAACAGCGGCATTTGGTCTTCCTACTATTGAGAAAATCAATGCTGAAAATCCAGCCATTCAAGCACTTGTTATTGCTCCAACCCGTGAACTTGCAGTTCAAGGACAAGAAGAACTTTTCCGTTTTGGTAAATCAAAAGGACTTAAAGTTCGTACTGTATTCGGTGGTTCAAGTATTGAAAAACAAATCAAAGGACTTAAAGCTGGCGCACATATCGTTGTGGGAACACCAGGTCGTTTGGTTGACTTGATTAAACGTAAAGCAATCAAACTTGACCAACTTGAAACTTTGATTCTTGATGAAGCAGATGAAATGCTTAACATGGGATTTTTGGAAGATATTCATTTTATTATTGAAAAAACACCAGAAAATCGTCAAACATTGCTTTTCTCAGCAACAATGCCTGCTGATATCAAAAAAATTGGTGTGAAATTCATGAAGAATCCTGAACACATCAAAATTGCAGCCAAAGAAATGACTGCTGACCGTATTGACCAATATTTTGTGAAAACAAAAGAATTTGAAAAATTTGATGTTTTGACTCGTTTGCTTGATGTTGAACGTCCAGAACTTGCAATTGTTTTCGGTCGTACAAAACGCCGCGTTGACGAATTGATTCGTGGTCTTAAATTGCGCGGATATCGTGCTGAGGGAATGCACGGAGATTTGGACCAAAATAAACGTTTGGCTGTTTTGCGTGATTTCAAAGCTGGACATATTGATGTCTTGGTTGCTACTGACGTTGCCGCTCGTGGGCTTGACGTATCAGGTGTAACACACGTTTACAACTACGATATTACCCAAGACCAAGAAAGCTATGTTCACCGTATCGGACGTACAGGTCGTGCTGGTAAATCAGGCCGCTCAGTAACTTTTGTTTCATATAATGAAATGGGCTACCTTCGTGCCATTGAAAAATTGACAAACAAAGAAATGAAAGGCTTGAAACCACCAACAAAAGAAGAAGCTTACCAAGCGTCACTTTCTGTTGCGATGGATGATGTTCTTCGTGATTTGTCTGATGAATCAGGTAAAGCAAAATTAGCAAAATTTGACAAACAAGCAGCAAGCTTACTTGAAAAATTTGATGCTAAAGAATTGGTTGCCTTACTTCTCCAAGGACGTGTTAAAGACCCTGATAACCAAGAAGAAGTTAAAATTACAGCCGAACGTCCATTACCATACAATGGTGAAGGAAAAGGATTCAAGAAAAAAGGTAAAGGCGGCGGCGGACGCTACAAAGGCCGTGGAAATGGCGACCGTGATGGTAATCGTGACGGAAACCGTGGAGGCTACCGTGGTAATCGTGATTCTAAAGATGGCGACCGCGGTGGAGATCGTAAACGTAACTGGAAAGACCGTGATGACAATCGTGGAGGTTACCGTGGAAAACGTGATGACCGTCGCTTTGACGACCGTAAACAAGGTGAAAAAACTCCTCGTAAACGTACCACAGGAACTGAAAAATCAGCTGGCTTCGTAATGCGTAGCCGTGGCGATAAATAAAATAAGTTATAAAAATTACTGAAATGAGCGGCTTAATGAGCTTTAAATCGGTAAATAAAGGAATCATCAGTTATCTGATGATTTTTCTTTTGTCAGCTGTCAGTATTTTTTATATTAGTCATAAGTCTGTCAGTTTAATCTGATTGAGTAGAGGCATTAATTCTGTGGATAAGGAATTTGTCAGTTTTACTGACGCATCTGTCAGCACAATATTCTTCCGCAAAAGGCTGATTTTATGGTATAAATATCACTGCTGATAACAGGCTCTAGCTATACTGTTCACTCTCGCTAAGTCGCAAGCGTGAAGGCTCAGCACGGAAGTTGCTATGACGCACTTACTGCCATTTCGTCTTACCAGCTTTGCTGGCTTAGAGCGAGCTTTTTTGCCCAACGCTTTAGCGAATGACAAAACGGCAAGCTGACAACGACTATCCTAAGTGGAAAATTATCGTTTCTGGGAGGGACAACTAGCATATCTGTAAGCCACTAAAGTGGCAACAGCTATCCTACGCTTCGCTTTAGCATAATTAATAATGAGGACCAGTAATACGAAACCTTGTTTCGTCCCACTGGCTGTGATATAATAGCGCTATGACAAATAACAAATTTAAATCAGGATTTGTGGCGATTTTAGGTCGTCCAAATGTTGGAAAATC
Organism: Lactococcus sp.; assembly: GCF_036648155.1. NCBI lineage: Bacteria > Bacillati > Bacillota > Bacilli > Lactobacillales > Streptococcaceae > Lactococcus > Lactococcus sp. The sequence goes on from NZ_JAVXIY010000001.1 coordinate 345,160, forward strand.
AACATTTATGAATCACGTGATGGGTCAAAAAATTGCCATCATGTCAGATAAACCTCAAACAACAAGAAATAAAATTCAAGGAATTTATACTACAGAAAATGAACAAATTGTCTTCATTGATACGCCAGGGATTCACAAACCACACAATGCTTTAGGCGATTTTATGGTTCAATCTGCTTATTCTACTTTGCGTGAATGTGATGTCGTTTTATTTATGGTTGCAGCTGATGAACCTCGTTCAACTGGTGAAAATATGATTATTGAACGCTTGAAAAAAGCAGAAGTTCCAGTCATTTTGGTTGTCAATAAAATTGATAAAATTCATCCTGATCGTCTTTTTGAAATTGTAGCTGATTATACTTCACAAATGGAATTTTCAGAAGTCGTTCCAATTTCAGCTAAACAAGGAAATAACACCGAAAGATTAATTGATACACTCTCTGAAAAATTGGATGAAGGGCCTCAATATTTCCCAGAAGACCAAATTACTGACCATCCAGAACGTTTCCTTGTTTCAGAAATGATTCGTGAAAAAATCTTGTTGTTGACTCGCGAAGAAGTTCCGCATTCTATTGCGGTCACTACTGACCAAATGACTCGAGATGAAGAAACGGGTAAAATTCATATCATGGCAACAATTATTGTCGAACGCAAGAGCCAAAAAGGAATTATTCTTGGTAAAGGTGGCGATATGATTCGTAAAATCGGGAAAATGGCTCGTCGAGATATTGAAATTATGCTTGGGGATAAAGTTTACCTTGAAACTTGGGTTAAAATTAAAAATGATTGGCGCGACCGTAAAATGGATTTAGCTGACTTTGGCTACAATCGTGATGATTATATGTAATGAAAATAGCGAATTATCGCTATTTTTTGTTTTATTATGAAATTTCCAGACAATTGTGATATAATATTGAAAATTATAATTATTATTGGGGGAAATTATGTGCGGTTTTTTATTTATGGAAACATCTGACTTAACGATAGAAGAGTTTAAAAGCAATTTGGAACTGATTGAACATCGAGGACCAGACGACCAACAACATGTTCGTGATACTTTGGGAAATGATTTTGGTTTTTGCCGACTTTCAATCATGGATTTGTCAGACTTGGGGCGTCAGCCCTTTGGACTGAATGGTAAAAGAGTCATGTGTAATGGTGAAATTTATAACTTTTTAAGCCTTCGTAAGTTCTTGGAAACTAAGGGATATAAATTTACAGGAGATTCTGATTGTGAAGTGCTTTTACCTCTTTTTGAAACCACAGGAATCGAAACAATGGTCAAAATGCTTGATGCTGAATTTGCTTTTGTCCTAGTTGATGAAAATACTGGTGAGATTTTTGCGGCTCGTGACCCCTTTGGGATTCGTCCACTTTTTTATGGTTATAATAAAGTAACAGGCAAAATTTCGTTTTCATCCGAAGCCAAAGCACTAATTTCAACCTGTAAAGATGTGGCGCCATTTCCTCCAGGTTACTACTATGCCAATGGTGAATTCCATGTTTATAATGATATTGCGGAAGTTTCAACGATTGTAGAAGAACCTTTGGCTGAAATTTCAGGACATATCCGTCGCAAATTGGAACGTGCAGTTAAAAAACGTCTTCATGCAGATGCTCCAATGGGTTATCTCTTGTCAGGCGGTTTAGATTCATCATTGGTCTGTGCCATTGCAGCTAAAGAATTAGAAAGCCCAATCAAGACCTTTGCGATTGGAATGGAAACAGACCCGATTGATTTGAAATATGCTCGGGAAGTAGCAGATTTCTTACGGACTGACCATACCGAAATTTTGATGACAAAAGAAGACGTACTTTCAGCAGTTCGTGAAGTGATTTGGCATTTGGAAACTTGGGATATCACGACGATTCGGGCTTCTATTGGGATGTATTTAATCTGTAAGTATATTCATGAGAATACAGAGCTGAAAGTTTTGATGACCGGTGAGGTTTCCGATGAAATGTTCGGCTATAAATATACTGACTTTGCTCCATCAGCTGGGGCTTTTCAAAAAGAAGCACAAAAGCGAGTACATGAACTATATATGTATGATGTCCTGCGGGCTGACCGTTGCTTAGCGGCTCATTCTCTTGAAGCTCGCGTCCCATTTGCTGACTTGGACTTTGCGACTTATGTCATGTCCATCAATCCGAGTAGAAAGCTGAATACTTATGGCAAAGGAAAATATCTCTTGCGTCATGCTTTTGAAGGAACGGAGCTATTGCCAGACGAGATTTTATTTAGAGAAAAAGCGGCTTTTTCTGATGCTGTTGGTCATTCCATGGTCGACTATTTAAAAGAATTTGCTGACGAAAAATATTCTGATGAAGATTTAGCAAAGGCTAGTGAAAAGTATCCAAAACATACACCATTTACCAAAGAATCCTTGATGTATCGGGAAATTTTTTCAGAATTTTACCCAGGTTATGAAGATTGGATTCTTGATTTTTGGATGCCAAACCCTGATTGGGTGGGAGCAGATGTTAAAGATCCATCAGCACGCGTCTTGTCAAATTATGGTGATTCTGGAAAATAAATTTTGAAATCTTTATCATAAAAAAATGAATAAGAAATGTTAAAATAGTCACTGATAAAACTTATCTGATGATAAATTGTCAGTGATTTTTTATATTGAAATTTAGTACAGAATGAAAATAGAAAGCTGTCAGTAAAATAAATGAATTGACTGGAAAGTCTGTCAGTAGATTTTGTGATAAGAGGGAAAAAATGCCAGAATTACCAGAAGTTGAAACTGTTAGAAGAGAACTTGAAAAAAGAATTGTTGGACAAAAAATTATATCTATAGAAGCCACTTATCCAAGAATGGTCTTAACCGGTTTTGAGCAATTGAAAAAAGAATTGACAGGAAAAACCATTCAGGGCATCTCGCGGCGAGGAAAATATTTAATTTTTGAAATTGGAGATGACTTTCGCTTGATTTCTCATTTACGAATGGAAGGAAAATATCGCTTAGCAACACTTGATGCACCAAGAGAAAAGCATGACCATTTGACAATGAAATTTGCTGATGGGCAGTTAATCTATGCCGATGTAAGGAAATTTGGAACTTGGGAATTGATTTCTACTGACCAAGTGCTTCCCTATTTTCTGAAGAAAAAAATTGGACCAGAACCGACCTATGAAGATTTTGATGAAAAGCTTTTTCGAGAGAAATTAAGAAAATCAACAAAGAAAATAAAACCTTATTTACTTGAACAAACCCTTGTTGCTGGGCTTGGCAATATTTATGTTGATGAAGTGCTCTGGTTAGCAAAAATTCATCCAGAAAAAGAGGCTAATCAGCTGACAGAAAGTTCCATCCACCTTTTGCACGACTCAATTATTGAAATTTTGCAAAAAGCGATTAAGCTTGGTGGTTCAAGTATTAGAACTTATAGTGCCTTAGGATCAACCGGTAAAATGCAAAATGAGTTGCAAGTTTATGGAAAAACGGGTGAAAAATGTTCCCGTTGTGGTGCAGAAATTCAAAAAATAAAAGTTGCTGGTCGAGGCACTCATTTTTGCCCAGTTTGTCAGCAAAAATAAGTGAAGAATATTTACTGACAGACAAGGTAAATTAGCTAAAAAAGTCAGTGACAAAGTTCATAAAAAAACGTATAGATATAATATAGGGGCTTATAAAAAATCCTGAAAAATGCTATAATTAAACCATAAATAAAGAATAACGGAGATAAAATTTGGCAACAAAGAAAAAAACAAATTTTGATGATATTACCAAAAAATATGGCGCTGAGCGTGATAAAGCATTGGCTGATGCTCTTGCTCTGATTGAAAAAGACTTTGGGAAAGGTTCACTCATGCGTCTTGGCGAAGCAGCCAGCCAAAAAGTGTCAGTAGTAAGTTCAGGTTCTCTTGCGCTTGATATTGCACTTGGTGCAGGTGGTTACCCTAAAGGTCGTATCGTTGAAATCTACGGACCAGAATCTTCTGGTAAAACAACAGTCGCTCTTCATGCCGTTGCAGCGGTTCAAAAAGAAGGTGGAATTGCAGCCTTTATCGATGCTGAAAATGCTCTTGACCCAGAATATGCAAAAGCACTCGGTGTAAATATTGATGAACTTTTGCTCTCACAACCTGACTATGGTGAACAAGGACTTCAAATTGCTGAAAAATTGATTACTTCTGGAGCGGTTGACTTGGTCGTTATTGACTCAGTTGCAGCCTTGGTACCAAAGGCCGAAATTGATGGCGAAATCGGAGACAGTTCAGTTGGTCTTCAAGCACGTATGATGTCACAAGCCATGCGTAAACTTGCAGGACATATCAACAAAACAAAAACAACAGCGATTTTCATCAACCAATTGCGTGAAAAAGTTGGAGTGATGTTTGGTTCACCAGAAACAACTCCTGGTGGTCGTGCCTTGAAATTTTACGCCTCAGTTCGTCTTGACGTACGTGGTTCAACAAAAATTGAAGAAGGTTCTGGAGATAACAAAACTCAAATTGGTAAAATCACCAAAATTAAAGTCGTTAAAAATAAAGTTGCACCACCATTTAAGGTTGCGCTTGTTGATATCATGTTTGGTGAAGGAATTTCAAGTACAGGTGAGCTTTTAAATATTGCTGTTGAAGAAGGCATTATTAAGAAATCTGGTGCTTGGTTTGCTTATAATGATGAGAAGATTGGTCAAGGGGCAGAAAAAGCTAAAAACTACCTCAAAGAGCATCAAGATGTTTTTGATGAAATAGACCACAAAGTTCGGGCAGCTCATGGACTTCTTGGTGATTCAGAAGTAGCAGAAACTGAAGAAGAAACTACAGCTTCAAAAACTAAAGCAAAAGGTAAAAAAGAAGAAAAAGCAGTAGAAACAGAAGAAATCGAACTTGAACTTGAAGATTAAAAAAAAACAGCTGAATTAATCAGCTGTTTTTATTTTTCTAAAGAAGGTAAATAATCCAAAGATAAGAACCCAAATCACAGAACCAATGGCTGGAATAATTGTATCTTTAAAGCAGAAAAGTGAAATAAAGATTAATACAAATCCAGCAATAGCTAATGGAATAAAGATATGAGCCGCTGGTAAAGTAAAGCCACTTGGATCAAAATCTTTTGATTTGCGGTATTTTAGATAAGTGATTAAAGTCATCAGATAGACGACTAGAAAAAGATTGGTTGCGACACTGGTAATAAAGACAAAGGAATTAGAGATTGCCGGAATCATTGAAATAAATGGAGTAAATAAAACTAATAATGAAGTAAAAAGTAGTGCATTTATGGGAACACCTGCTTTTGAAAATTTGGTAAATGGTTTAAGAAGTTTATCGTCATTAAGTTTCGATAATGAGTAGAGATTTCGTGTGATTGAAAAGAGAGCAGAGTTCAAAGCAGAAGCAGCAGAGGTCAAAACAACGAAATTAACCAAAGCGGCAGCCCATTTGATACCAATTAATTGGAAAATGGTGACAAATGGAGATTTATCAGCAGGAATATCTCGCCATTGATAAATACTCATAATGGCAAGAAGAGCCCCAATATAAAAGAGTACAATTCTAATTGGAATTTGATTAATAGCTTTTTTCAAGGTAGGCCTTGGATTGTCCGTTTCAGCCGCAGTCATCCCTATGAATTCCATAGAAACAAAGGCAAACATTACCATTTGAAAGCTTTCAAAGAAACTAGAGACGCCGTTAGGGAAGAACTCAAAGCCTTTAGTGATGTTCGTTAAACTAACTGTGTCAGTTCCCGTATGATAGTGGCTAAAAATTAAAATAATTGCAGTTAATATCAAACCAATGATGGCAACAATTTTAATCATTCCAAACCAAAATTCTGTTTCACCGAAGAATTTAGGATTTAAAGTATTTAATAGTGTTAAAAGAACTAAAACAAAAACCTCAGTCATCCAAATCGGTAAATCTGGCAACCAAAAATTAATATAAGTTCCGATGGCAATTAGTTCGGCCATCGCGACAAAAACAACGACTAGCAAATAAGACCACTGAATAAAGTATCCAGGTTTGGCTCCCATATATCGTGAGACAAAGTTCAAAAAGGAATGCTGACTAGGATCTTGATAAAGCATCTCTCCAATTGCTCTTAATAGGATGTACATCAGAGCTCCGATAATCAAATAAACAAAAATAATCGAAGGACCAGTAAGATGAATTGATTTTCCGGCTCCAAGGAAAAGTCCGGTACCGATTGTTCCCGCAATCGCAATCAGTTGAATATGCCTATTTTTTAAACCACGTTGAGAAGGCTGTTTTTCTATGTTTTCATCATTTTGATTTGTATTCATAATATAATATTATACGCTTTTTCATTAAGATTTTCAGAGACTGCTCTATTTTATAAAGGAGTGAACCTGAATTAGATTTTTTTGAAATGGGAGTAAAGCCCAAAGATAAGAGTCCAAACAATCGCTCCTAAAGCAGGATAAAAAGTATCGGCATTGAAGAACAAGGAAGCAAAAACGATGGCAAAGATAATCGCAATAAATGGTACAGCAATCGCGGGTTTAGGAGTCAAAAAGCCATTAGGATTATAATCATCAGACTTACGATATTGCCAGTAGGTATACAAAGTAATAAAATAAACTACCAAAAATAAATTGGTCGTACAAGAGGCAGCAAAGTTAAAAGCATTTTTTATTTGAGGAATTAAAGTTAGGACAGGGGCTAAAAGAGAAAGAGCGGTTGCCATATAAAGGGCATTAATCGGGATGCCTACTTTAGAAAGTTTTGTAAAAGCGGTCAATCTTCCCTTGTCATGCTGTTTGGCAAGAGAGTACATATTGCGTGTTGCTGAGAAGAGAGAGCTATTGAGAGCCGAAGCAGCAGAAGTTAATACCACGAAGTTAATGAGAGCTGCAGCCCATTTGATTCCAATGAGTTGGAAAACAATAACGAATGGTGATTTGTCTGCTGGAATATAGTGCCAATTAAAAATTGCCATAATTGCCAGAAGTGCTCCGACGTAGAAAAGCAAGATACGGACAGGAATTTGATTAATAGCTTTTGGTAGACTCTTTTTAGGGTTAACTGTTTCTGCGGCGGTCATTCCGATAAATTCCATCGAAGTGAAAGCAAACATTACCATTTGTAGGGCTCCGACAAAATTCCAAGCACCATGTGGGAAAAGTTGAAAACCGTCAAAAATATTATTTAGTGAAGCCGTATCATTAACCGTTTTACCACTTAAGACTGTGGTGTAGTGGAAATTACTTGCTACGAGAATGATGGCAGTTACAATCATTCCAAGAATTGCTGCCACTTTAATCATAGCAAACCAAAATTCAGTTTCACCAAAAAAACGAGAATTTAAGGTATTGAGACCAAAAAGAAGCGCGAGCATCACAATTTCAATCAACCATAAAGGAAGATGAGGAAGCCAAAATTGAATATAAGTTCCAATGGCCGTCAATTCAGAGATACAGACAAAAACAATAACTAACCAATAAGACCACTGAGTGAAGTAACCTGTTCTGATTCCTGAATATTTGGTAACAAAATTTAAAAATGAATGCTGACTAGGGTCATTATAGAGCATTTCCCCGATAGTTCTAAGGAAAAAGAACATAGCAATCCCAATTAAAATATAAGCAAAAATGACACTTGGTCCAGTCATTTGAATTGTTTTTCCGGCACCGAGAAAAAGTCCAGTACCAATTGTGCCGGCAATTGCAATGAGTTGAATATGCCGGTTTTGTAAGCCCCTTTGGGCTTCATGATTCTTTTGAATATCTTCCAAAAGTTTTTCCTCCTTAAATTATCAGATAATTCCGATAATGTGTTAATTATTATACCAAATTAATAAAATTGTATCAAGAGTCATATTCTATTTTGCTAAAGATAACAGTAAAGTGTATCATTTCATATTTATGATATAATAAATTTATGTTAATTATCGATGAAAATCTAGTGGAAATAGATGATTTGTTAGAAAAAATTATGGATAGTTTCTTGGAATTTCCTGAAATCAAGCTTTATCAAAAAGCAAAAGCTGATTTTATGGCAGATGAAACTTTGCAAAACCAATTGAAAGTTTTAAATGATAATTCTGACTACATTTCTTTTCGTCCAGAATTAAAAACGTTACAGCATGAAATTAATACGAATGAGAAAGTTTATGCCTTACGTTTGGCAGAAAATGACGTTCAGCAAATTTTAACAGATTTGACTAAAAAAATTACAAAGAGTATTTCTGAACAGATTTATGTTGATGAAAATTTACCATTGAAAGGAGGGCAGCATGGACGACATCATGGAAAACATTGAAAAAAAAGAAATTCGCCCCCTTTATATAAGAGAGCGTGTGGCGGTTTATGTTTATTGTTACTCTTATAAAGGAACTAGACAACTTAGTCGTTTTGGGGATATTGTTTATAGTAGTCAGAAATCGCACTATAGCTTACTTTATGTGAATAATGATGAAGTTGCCGATTTATTAAATAAATTAAAAGAGTTGAGATTTGTCAAAAAAGTACGTGTGGGTCATATTAAAGAACTCGACCAAAACTTTTCGGAAGCTTTTATTCAGACAAATCTTGAAGTGAAAGAAGAACTTGAACACTGATAGGTAACTAGGGAAGTTTGTGCTCACTTTAAAATAAACTTGTATATTGTTTGAGTGGGCAGGCATTTTTTGATAAGATAGTAAAAAAAGAGAGGAGTCTTGGTAGAGTTGTAGGACTTCATATAGAAGTCAAAGAAATCTGTGAAATTGATGTATTCTATAAATTGCTTTATATTTCTTTTTCTAAAAATATGAAAAATAGACCAGAGCCAAGGAAAAAAACTATGTTGGAGACTCATTATTACTTCACTCCCATTTTAGACCATTTGGAAGAATTTGATCATAATGATTGGCATTTATATCCAATTGTTACGTTACCTGCTGCTAAGCAATTACGTGATGAGGAAGATTTGCCTAAAACGATTAGCTCACTAAATGCTTGCTATGACCGCTTGCAAAAAGTATCGCTTGATTATCTAACTGTTAATTTATATGGACGTAAACAGGGCCGTTTGTTTCTCCTTTTACTTCAAGATTTTTTGGAAGAAACAACTATCTTGGACTATACAGCTCAAATTCGTCAGCAAATTTTACAAGAAATTGGGGTTTCTACCCTCAACTTTCTGGAATATCGCTCTTTTGCCAAAAAACATCTTGCTTTAATTTTAAAAGACTTTCGAAAAAACAATTTCCAAACTTCACCAGCCAGTTTAATTTTAACTGACAAAGAATGTTTGAGAGTGGAAAATTGTCCTCATGTACTCTTACAACAATATTTAGAACAAATTGAAAAAACTGCCTGATAGAATCAGACATTTTTTTTATAAAAAAATACTGACAGAATGCTGTCAGTAAATATTTAAAAATTATTTTCGTAAATGTCTTAAACAGTCTAAGAATCGAACTACTTTTGATTTTGAAAATCGATATTCAACACGATTTTTATCTAAGAAATCGAAGAAGTCTTTTTTACCTTGTTTACTGTCATCAACTTCAAGTTCAAGTTCATAATCGGTATGACCTAAGTAATCATTTTTATCTAAAGCAGCAAGACCAATCGGAAGGTGTTGCTCATAACGAATGGTTGTTAAACTTCCAATCAAGGTAATTTCCTCAAGATTGATATCGCGTGCCGTCAATAATTCACATATTTCACTTAAATCAGTAGCCCCACAAACAATATTTCGTTCACCAAGAAGTTGTTGAGCTTCTTCAAGGCTGAGATCAATGTTATACTCGATATTTCCAACTTCTTGTGGAACCTTTAAGGTCATTTCGGCGGACTTATCAAAAGTTCTAATTCGCAAAGCTAATTTTTTCTTGCGCAACTTAAAATCTTTTGAATCTAAGTAGTGGTTAGTTTGTCTAACAGGGGTTACGTGAGTAAAGAGTTTTTTGAGCTGGTCATACTCAGCCAGCGACAATAGCGACTTATACTCAATCTCCAAGTTCGTACTCATTAATTAATTTTTAAGATTATTTTCAAAAGAAAACATCTTTCCTTTCAATAGGTTTAAACGATATATTAATTAAAAGTATATCAAAAGGCTGACTATAAGTAAAGTTCTGCCCCGCTTATAATGACAGTCAAATCCCTCTCAAAGCAGATAAATAAAGGGAAAAATCCCCAAAATTTAAGGAGCTTAGCTAAAAAATGAAAATATGATAGAATTGTTTTTATGAGAAAAGTAAATGAGAAGTACCGCTTGAAAGATTTCTGGGATTTCGGTTTAAAACAATTTCGGTCAGCAATTTTTGGAATTACGATTATTCTGTCATTAATTGTGACCACCTTTATAAAGATTCCACATCTTGCTCGTTATGATACGTTATTGATTTGTGTTTTGGTCATTCAAGTTATTTTGTTGGTCAGTAAATATGAGCGTGTGTATGATTTAATCCCGATAATGGTTTTTCATATTTTAGGAATGATTTTAGAAATTTTTAAAGTCAGACATGGAAGTTGGTCTTATCCAGATGCTGGTATATTCAAAATTATGGATGTTCCTCTCTATAGTGCCTTTATGTATTCAGCAATTGGTTCTTATATTGTTCGGGCGATAAAAGAATTTGATTTGGAAGTCATTCATTGGCCGAAATGGTTTATTTCAATTGGGATATCTTCAATCATTTATTTGAATTTTTTTAGCGGAACCTTTGGTTTTGACTTTAGAAATTTATTTTATCTCTTTATTTTGATTATTTTCTGGAAAACAAAATTTACTTTTGTCTTAAGGACAAAGCGTTATCAAATGCCAGCTATTTTAAGCTTCTTTTTAATTGGTCTTTTCATTTATTTCGCAGAAAATATTGGCTCTTATTTCAGCGCTTGGACCTATTCTTACCAGCTGAAAGCTTGGAAATTCGTTGACTTAGGAAAAATTTCTTCTTGGACCTTATTGATTATTGTTTCAATTATTATTGTAATTGAACTACAGAGATATTTTTCACAAAAGATAAAAATAAAAAATATTATTAATGACTAAAAGAAGCAAAAAGTTTGCTTCTTTTTTGTAAAAAGCTCAATCCATTTAAGTAACAATAATGTGAATAATAGAAACTTATGTTAAAATATTAGATGTGATTCTATTAAAAAAGAAGTCAGAAAACGTTTTAATATTTAAATACTCAGAAAGGAGTATGTGAGGGCGATTGCTTTTACAAGGTGAAAAAATGTTTAATTGGGAAGAATTTCTGGACCCCTACGTCCAAACTGTCGGAGAATTAAAAATAAAATTTCGTGGTGTTCGTAAACAATATCTCAAGAAAGGCTTGTATTCTCCAATTGAGTTTGTTACAGGGCGCGTGAAGCGTCGAGAATCAATCAGAAATAAAGCCAAACTCCGTGGTTATACCCGAGAAAATTTATCTGAAATGGAAGATATTGCCGGCGTTCGGGTAATGGTTCAGTTCGTTGATGATGTCTGGGATGTGCTAGAGCTTTTACGTAAACGTAAAGATTTTAAAATAATTGAAGAACGGGATTATATTAATAATCAAAAAGCCTCAGGTTATCGTTCTTATCATGTCATTATTGAATATCCGATTGATACGATTGATGGCTTCCAAATTGTTAATGCTGAGATTCAGATTAGAACTTTGGCCATGAACTTTTGGGCAACGATTGAACACTCTCTTAATTATAAATATGGAGGATTAATTCCTGAGGATGTCAAAGCTAGATTGACAAATGCGGCGCGTGAAGCTGCACAGCTTGATTCTGAAATGGGCGAAATTCGGGAAGATATTCAAGAAGCACAGTTACTTTTTGATAGCCCTCAGCAAAAACAAGACTTTAAAAAAGAAAATGGTGAAGAAAATGAACTTTGGTAAAAAAGTCTGGCTAATTGGAAATTCAAGTGAGAAGTCTAAAAAAACACTCAATAAATTGAGCAAGATTTTGAAAGCTGAACATTTTGTTTTTGATGATATTAATCCTGAAATTGTGATTTCAGTTGGAGGCGATGGAACGCTTCTACGGGCCATGCATATGTACGAGTATCAACTAGACCGTGTACGTTTTTTAGGTGTTCATACGGGCCATTTGGGCTTTTATACAGATTTTACTGATGAAGATTTATTTGAAGTCGTTGAAGCACTTTATGACGAAAATCCAGCTCAAGCCATTCACTACCCACTCATTCGTGTTCAAGTTAGTTTTACTGATGGCTATCAAATTGTTCGTCATGTGCTTAATGAAGCAACCATTCGGCGTGCAAGTAAAACAATGGTGGGTGATGTCAGAATTTCTGATTATCTTTTTGAACGTTTTCGTGGAGATGGTTTATCTATTTCTACTCCAACTGGTTCAACGGCTTATAATAAATCAATTGGGGGGGCAGTAGTCCATCCACGTGTGAAGGCCATGCAAATTGCTGAAATTGCGAGTTTGAATAATGTTGTTTATCGGACTTTAGGTTCACCAATGATTGTGGCTGAAAAAGATACAATTACGGTTTGTCCTGCGCCAGAAGATGATTATAGTTTAACTTTTGACCAATTAACTTTTGAATATAAAAATATTAAGTCAATTGAGTTTTCTTTAGATGGAACAACGATTTCTTTTGCTAATTGCGCCCATACACCATTTTGGGAACGGGTCAGTAAATCCTTCATCGGGGAGGTTGAATAATGCAGTTTGCTTTTAGAAACGAGATTGAAGGAAGCATGGTCAAATCAATGCTAGGCCGTCATGGTATTTCTAGGAGATTACTGACAAAAGTTAAATTTGATGGTGGAAAAATTATGGTGAATGGTATTGAAAAAACTGCTATTTACCGTCTGGAAAAAGGTGATTTAGTTACGATTACGGTACCTGATGAACCAGATAACGAAAAATTAATTCCTGACGATGTTCCACTTAATGTTTTGTTTGAAGATGACCACTATCTGGTTGTTGAAAAGCCAGCGGGAAAGGCTTCAATCACAGGGTCTCTTCATCCGACAGGTGCAATGTCCAATGCTGTCAAAGGATATATTTCTAGAAAAAATTATCCTAATCAAACCGTGCATATTATTACTAGATTAGATCGTGATACGAGTGGAATTATGTTTCTAGCCAAGCATCGCTATGCTCATGCGTTAATGGTTCAGCATAAGTTTCGAGAGACTTTAGAAAAACGATATTACGCCATTATTAATGATGGAGATTTGCCAGATTCTGGTCAAATTGATTTACCGATTGGACGCCGTGATGATTCGATTATAGAGCGGCAAGTGCGTTTTGATGAGCAATCAAAAAATGCACTGACGTCTTATGTTGTGACTGAGCGAAAAAATGATTTAGCGCTTCTTGATATTATTTTACATACAGGTCGAACGCATCAAATTCGTGTCCATTTTTCTCATCTTGGCTATCCTTTAGTTGGGGATGATTTATACGGTGGAAATCATGATTTGATTTCACGTCAAGCCCTTCATTGTCATCATTTACAATTTTTAAATCCATTTACTGACGAAATGGTTCATGTGGAATTAGACATGCCAGATGATATGAAAAACTTATTGAAATAAAAAAAGTTACTGACAGAAAAGCTGTCAGTAACTTTTTATTGATTAAAATTTCCAGTCTTTAAGGATTTTAACAGATTTAATTTTTACAGGGTCAATCGGTGCTGAGGATTCCCCAGAAGAATTTGTTTTTACATCAGCTTTAGCAATTTTATCTACGACATCCATTCCTGAAATGACTTGGCCAAAGACAGTATAACTTCCATCTAAACTAGGATATCCTCCCTTTTTATAAGCATCAATAATTTTTTGAGGATATTTGCTCTTATCTTGGATTTGACTAGTCATATCCTGAGGGTTTTGAACAATGAAAAATTGTGAACTGCTAGAGCTTGCTTGCCCTGTATTTGCCAGGGCAAGAGCACCACGGATGTTGTAAAGTTGGTTAGAAATTTCAGTATCAAATGATTTTCCACCGAAGATTGAAGCTGTTCCAGTTCCTTTGTTTGAAGGGTCACCAGATTGAATCATGAAATCTTTAATGACACGGAAGAACTCATTGTTTTTGTAGTAATCATTTTTGGCAAGAACAAGGAAATTTTGAACGGCATTTGGAGCTAATTTAGGGAAAAGTTTAATGTTGATATTTCCAGCACTTGTTTTGATTTGAACTTCAGCTTCGTCTTCAGCAACAGTTGTTGAAAGTTGGGGTAAAGTTAAATCATTGAGAGCAGTTGTAGAATTTTTTACTGCATCATGCAATTTATAATTTGTTGGATAATCAACTTTTTGACTTGAAGAAGTGCTTGTGCTACTTGCTGTACTATCAGTTGTTTTTGGGCGATTTGCAAAGAAAACTAAGAGCCCAACGACAACAATTAGGACAATCCCAAAGATTGCAAAAAGAATGGTGTTATTTTTTTTATTCGTATTCATAGGAATATTTTATCATAAAAACGAGTAATTATAAATTTTTATTAAATTAATTCTTGCAATTTCAAAAAAAAAGGTATAGAATATAGAAAAATCACGAAAGGAGAATCACGAAATGAATAACTTCTCATTGCGCCATCATCATTTGCATAGATAAGAGTTGTGTCATACAGTAGGTATAGATACAGCTTTAGAGTACGCTCAAGTATCTATGCCGGTGATTCTCAAGAGACCGGTTGTAAAGACAACTGGTCTTTTTATTTGCTCGTGCTCTGGTTTGTAAAAAAAACAAGAGATTAGAAAGTAAAGATTATGGAAAATCAAAATCAGGTCAAGCGCAACCTTAAACAGCGCCACATTACTATGATTGCTTTAGGGGGAACCATTGGAACAGGTTTGTTTTTAACCTCAGGAGCAACAATTAGTCAAGCGGGTCCTTGGGGAGCAGTCCTTGCTTATTGTTTTATTGGAATCATGGTTTATTTTGTAATGACTTCACTGGGAGAGATGGCGACTTATCTGCCTACCTCTGGTTCATTTTCTGACTATGGTGGGCGTTATGTTGACCCTGCCTTTGGATTTGCACTAGGTTGGAACTACTGGCTAAATGGAGCCATTACGATTGCCGTGGATTTAACGACGGCTGGATTGATTACTCAGTTTTGGTTCCCACACCTTCCTTCCTGGATTTTTTCAGGAATTGCGACAGTTCTAATTTTTATCATTAATGTTATGGCAGTTGGTGCTTTTGGGGAAACTGAGTATTGGCTATCAACGATTAAAGTGATTACGATTGTTCTCTTCTTAGCCATTGGCCTACTAACAATTTTTGGAGTCTTGGGACAAGGAAATGTTGATGTTGTTGCCAATTTGACAGCAGGAAATCATGGCTTTGTTGGTGGAATTTCAGGTTTTGTTGGCGTTTTACTCATTGCAGGATTCTCTTTCCAAGGAACTGAAATGTTAGGAATTACTGCAGGAGAATCTGAAGACCCAGGTAAAACGATTCCTAAAGCAATGAATTCTATTTTCTGGCGAATCTTACTCTTTTACATCTTTTCAATTATTGTCATAGCAGCTATTATTAATTTCAAAGACCCTCGTTTGT
Organism: Lactococcus sp.; assembly: GCF_036648155.1. Classification (NCBI taxonomy): domain Bacteria; kingdom Bacillati; phylum Bacillota; class Bacilli; order Lactobacillales; family Streptococcaceae; genus Lactococcus; species Lactococcus sp. The sequence goes on from NZ_JAVXIY010000001.1 coordinate 360,628, forward strand.
TGAACCCAAGCTCAACAGCTGTCATGAGTCCATTTACCATAGTCTTTAAAAATATTGGATTTGCTGTAGCAGCATCAGTGATGAATGCGGTCATTCTCACTTCTGTCATTTCGTCAGCAAATTCAGTGATGTACGCTTCAACTCGGATTCTTTATTCTTTAGGTCAAGAAAAGGGAGCACCAAAATTCTTTGGCCGCACGGCTAAAAATGGAATTCCTTTTTATGCGCTTCTAGCAACGACAATCATTTGTTTCATTGCTTTCTTAACGGGAATATTTGGAACGCAAATCTATCTTTTCTTGGTTGATTTGTCTTCACTGACAGGATTTCTTGCTTGGCTTGGAATTTCTGTCAGCCACATTCGTTTTAGAAGAGCTTATATTGCTCAAGGAAAAAAATTGGAAGATCTTCCTTACAAAGCAAAATGGTTCCCATTTGGACCAATTGTGGCGCTCTTGATGACTGCAGCCATCGCAATTAATCTTGACCCAGCCATGCTCTTTAGCGAGCATTGGGGCGAAGGATTAGCTTTATATGCGGCTATTCCGATTTTCATTGTTCTTTATTTTGGTTATAAATGGAAGTATAATACAAAAATTATTCCACTTGAAGAAGTCGATTTAAGTCGAGAAAAATAATATCTGAATCACAATTCTTATAGAGTTGTGATTTTTTATTTATAATATAAAGAGCAGTAAGTCGAAATAGACATCAATATAGTACAAAGGCTACTATTAATAAAGAATAAAATATATAGAATACACTTACATAATATTTACCAATTGAAAGAGGAAATGTGATGAAATTTATCGCCATTGTAGGGACCAATGCTAGTTTTTCATATAATCGAAAACTGCTTTGGTATATGAAAAAACATTTCAAAAATCAAGCACAAATAGATGTAGTGGAAATTACAGATGTTCCACTATTTTCTGAGGATACAAAAGAATTTCCTGAATCAGTAAAGAAAATTGCTCTGGCGATAAAAGATGCCGACGGGGTAATTTTTTCCACTCCTGAATATGACCATGCCATCACTGCTGCTTTGAAATCCTTAGTTGAATGGCTCTCTTGGGGGAAAAATCAGCCATTGAACAATAGACCAGTCATGATTGTTGGGGCCTCGTTAGGAAATATGGGAACCGTTTTTGCTCAAGAAAATCTTCGCCAAATCTTAAGCTCACCAGGCCTTGATGCTTTTGTTTTACCTTCAAATCAATTTCTCTTGGGGCGTGCCACCGAAGCTTTTGATCATCAGGATAATCTGATTGATGAGCATACGATTAGTTGGTTAGAGCATTGTTTTAGTAATTTTATGCTTTATAGTAAGACAATAAAACCGATGCGCTTGGAGATTCAAGATGAAAAAGAAGTTGAAAAAAAATCGAAAGCTAAAGAGGAAAAACAAGCTGCTGCTGATGATGAAGATTGGTGGATTGAAGACACGAGTCTTGGTTTTCCTCTCCTTTCAGATGCAGATACGGGAGCTACCGAAAATGAAGAAGTGAATGAGCCTGAAATCTCAGCCTATACTCAATTTCTTGAGGAAGATTTGTGGCCCGATGATATTATGGACTCAAAAGGGACTTTTGAAAACGAATGAAATCTTTAGAAAAAAAAGCGGCAAACAAAATTACAAAATCTTATCGAGCATTAGGAACAGTTATTGATTTAACAATCTATGGTTGCCAAGACGAAGGAATTTTAGACCAAAGTTATCAATTAATCAAATATTATGAAGCTATTTTCACTGTAAATCGAGAAAAATCCGAACTAATGACTGTTAATCAGATGGCAGGAATAGAAAGTGTACAAGTTACTGAACCTGTCTATCAACTGACAAAAATTGCCTTAGAAAAAAGTAAAGAACATTTCGGATTTAATGCAGCAATTGGGCCTTTAGTTAAACTTTGGCACATTGGTTTTTCAGATGCTAAAGTACCAAGCCAAGCAGAAATCTCTGAAAAATTAAAACTTATCAATCCTGATGAGATTGTTTTAAAGGATGAAGAATTTTCAATATTTCTTCCTAAAAAAGGAATGGAAATTGATCTAGGGGCAATAGCAAAAGGTTATATTGCTGATCGGATCAAGGATTTTTGGAGGGCTTATGGCGTCTCGTCAGGCATCATTAATCTAGGCGGAAATCTTCTATTAATGGGTAAAGCACCCCATCAGACAAATAAAAAATGGCGCGTTGGAGTTAAAAATCCACTAAGTAGTCGCAAAGAACCTATTTTACAGATTTTGACTGAGGAAAGTTCAGTAGTAACCTCAGGAATTGCTGAACGTTATTTAAAAGTCAATAATAAAAGTTATCATCATATTATTGACCCAGAAACAGGTTATCCTCACCCCAATTCACTTGCAAGTGTCACGGTCTTATCGAGAAAATCCATTGATGGAGAGATTGAAACGAGTAGATTGTTTTTTGCTGACGGACCAATTGAAAATTGGCTGACAGAGCATCCAGAAGTTTTTGGAGCAATCTTTATTAGTAAGAATAAAAAGATAAAAACCGTTGGTATTCCTAAAAATCAAATATATATTGCTGATAAAAGTTTTGAATTTGAATAAGAAAACAAGAGCCTGTCAGTAATTTTGAAGATATAAATTTACTGACAGAAATAAAAAAACCGCTTTTTGATGTGCACCCCAAAAGTTAGACTTTTTATCCAAGTAGAAATGGAAAGTCAACGAAAAACTAGACACGGAGTTAAGAGAATTTAAGAATTATATTTTTCAAAGTCTTTTGGCGACTTGTAATCAAGACCTGAATGCATCCTTTTTGTATTGTAATAGGTCTCAATGTATTTAAATATTTCTTGAGTAGCCTCAGCTCTTGTCTCAAAATGAGCATCATTAATAAGCTCTCTCTTTAGCGTCTTATAAAAAGACTCCATCATTGCATTGTCATAGGGATTTCCTTTACGACTCATGCTAGATTGAGCACCGACTTGACGAAGAGTAGATTGATAACGAGAGCTTGTATATTGACTCCCTTGATCAGTATGGACAATCAAGCCAGGCTGAGGATGTTCTTTCCCACAAGCTTGTAAGAAGCAATCCCTCACCAGTTTATCTTGCATCCGTGAAGACATTGACCAGCCTACAATCTTACGTGAAAAAACGTCGATATTCACGGCTAAGTATAAGGTGCCTTC